>JAADGD010000156.1 GCA_013152515.1 Planctomycetota bacterium | reverse complement strand
ATTGAACTGTCAACAACATCCATTCATTTCATCAAAGCTTCATCCGTGAATATCAGTGCTATCCGTGGTCTTTAGCTTTAACTTAGCGCAGCAGTATTAGCCAATTTCATGAAATCGGAACCGGTGTGGTTTTATTTTTGCTCGCCTATGCTTTTGCGGGCCGGAGGCCCGTCGCTTCGTTGTAGGGTGCTTGTAGCTTGTTGGGTTTTGCCAAGTGGCGAAGGGCCGATTTGGCAAAACTTTGGCGTTTTTGCACACGGCCGATTCCCGAAGTCCTTTCAGGCCAGCGACTTGCGGCTTTGCCCTAGTGCAAAAAAACCGAGGTTTTGCCACGAAAAAAACGTTCTGGAATGGGGTGGCAAAACCCCGTTAGAGGGGGAGTTGAGGGTGGTTGTTAGGCGAGGGCTTTGTGAGAAAATGGGACGGAAAAAAGGATCGTATGCAAACTTCAAATGCGACCCATTGGATAACCCACTGGATAACCCACTGGATAACGGAGAAAAACAACTTCTCCACCGAACCGCGCCCGTAAGGAAGCGTCCCTCCAGGCGTCTAGCTCGACCGACGCTTCCTTACGGGCGCGGCTCGGAGTTTCGCTATGTGGCGCATTGGAAGTTTGCATACGCCGGGTGAAAAATCTCCAGAAAGCTGGAACTACGGAATGTCATTATCCGGATTAGTTATTTGTGGACTTGTATGAAACGCAGGAAGCAAACAAGTCGCATTTGCGTCGAGAGGTGATTTCGATCATCTTATAGTGGGCGTCTGCCGCGAATCCACATTTTTTACCTCCTGCACAGTTACGGAATTATCGATGAAATCTTTTTTTCGCTTTGCCATTACGACGTTGACTTTCGGGACGATGACCGTAGGGGTTTTGGTCGTTGGGACAGGAGATTTACTGGCTCAGGAAAAAGCACCCGCGGCAAAAAACAAAACGCTTAATCATGACCCGGCTGCTGCTGTCGCCAACTTGGATGTCGCCTCAGATTTGGAATGTACGCTGTTCGCCTCAGAGCCGATGCTCTCGAATCCCTCCTCGATCGACGTGGACCATCGCGGCCGGGTTTGGGTTTGCGAGTTGAGCAACTATCGTCGTTTCAAAAATAACCGTCCCAAAGGGGATCGGATTCTCATCCTCGAAGACACCAACCACGACGGCCGTGCTGATAACCAAAAAGTTTTCTATCAAGGCACCGACATCAATGCGCCGCATGGCGTATGCGTGATCGCAAAGCCTGACGGACAGGGCACCATCGCGATCGTCTCCACCGGTTCACGGATTGTCAAACTCATCGACGACGACGGCGACGACAAAGCCGACCGTCAGCAAAATCTGTTTACAGGCATCGAAGGAGTTCAACACGACCACGGTATTCACGCCGTCATGTTTGGCCCCGATGGTCGACTTTATTTCAACTTTGGTAATTACGGGACCAAGCTTCTGGATGCCGACGGAAATCCGGTACGCGATCGTGCCGGCAGGCTCGTGATCGACGATCACAAACCTTACGGCGAAGGGATGGCTTTTCGCTGCAACCTTGATGGTACTGATGTGGAAACGCTAGGATGGAATTTTCGCAACCCGTGGATGGTCACGGTCGATTCTTTTGGTAATGTCTGGCAATCGGATAACGACGACGATGGCAATCGCGGTGTACGCATCAACTTTTTGCTGGAGTTTGGCAACTACGGTTATCGCAATGAACTCAATGGAAGCGATTGGAGAGTGTTTCGTACCGGTTGGCACGACGAAATTCCCTCGCGACATTGGCATCTCAACGATCCGGGCGTCGTTCCCAACCTGCTGCAAACAGGCGGCGGTTCGCCCACGGGTATCACCGTCTACGAAGGCGATCTGTTGCCCAAACGATACCAAGGACAACTGCTCCATTGCGATAGCGGACCAAGTGTTGTGCGTTGTTATCACGTAAAGGTTGATGGCGCTGGCTACCAAGCCGAGTCGAGCGACCTTTTGAATGGTGTGCGCAATCAGTGGTTTCGCCCTACCGACGTAAAAGTGGCTCCCGATGGTTCTCTGTTCGTATCCGACTGGTACGACCCAGGTGTGGGAGGGCATGGAATGGGGGATGCGACTCGTGGGCGAATTTTTCGAGTGACTCCCCAGGGCGGAGGCAGCGCGTATCAAGTCACGAAGCAAGACTTTTCAACACCTGCCGCGTCGGTCGAAGCACTTGCGAGCCCCAATCTTGCCACGCGCGCGATGGCCTGGCAACAGCTCGCCCAATTTGGCCTCAAAGCAGAAGCAGCACTCCGCCAAATGTGGCAATCCGACAACGCGCGCCTGCGTGCTCGCGCGCTGTGGCTGCTTGGTAATCAAAAGGAAATCAGGAAAAAATATCTCCACGAGGCTTGGATGGATAGCAACCCGCAATTGCGAATTATCGCCTTGCGAATTGCTCGCCGACACCAGTGTGATGTGTTGTCGGTCATCGAACGATTGATCGACGACCCTTCGCCACAAGTGCGCCGCGAAGTTGCCATCGCCCTTGCGCAGCTAGACTCTCCTCGCAAACCGGCACTATGGGCCAAGCTTGCCAGCCAGTACGAGGGCTCCGACCGTTGGATGCTCGAAGCACTCGGGATTGCCGCCCGCGGCAGGTGGGACGCCTGTTTGAGCGAGTGGCTCGAAGTTGTTGGCAAGGGTTGGTCGTCTCCGGCAGGTCGCGACCTCGTTTGGCGAAGCCGCGCGCGGCAAACGCCGGAACTGTTGGCCAAGTTAATCATCCAGGCCAGTCGTGAAAACGAATCAGCCACTCGCTACTTTCGTGCCTTCGATTTTCAGCAGCAACCCCTCACGATCGAGCCTCTGACCGGGCTCGTTCGGCACACTCCTCTGCTGCCAAGCGCTTCGCTAGCCGAGGCCTTTGCCCGTCTTCCTGACCTTGATGTTCACGCTTCGTCCGCCGTGACCAAAGCCCTCAAACACTGCCTCGCCGAGCAGAAAAACACGCATCGCTACCACCAATTGATCCGCCAATACCAACTGAAAGAGTACTGCAACGAGCTGTTGCAAACGATCGTCAGCCACCAAGGCCAAACGTCGGCAGCGCAGGCGATCGAAACGCTCGTTTTGCTTGGCGAAGCGAAGCGAATACTGCCAGCCATCAACGGCAAAGAGAATACGGTCGTAGAAAATACCTTGCTAGCCCTAGGGAAAATCGACCATCAACAAGGGAATCTATTGCTCCAAAACTTGATGCGTAACGCTGACCAAGATCTGTCGACACGCGTCGCGGCAGCCCGCGGTCTGGGCCAATCGGGCAGTGGCCAAAAGATGCTTTTTCAGGAAGCGAAAGCAGGGCAAATCGAAGACGGGCTTCGCTTCACGATCGCGACGGCGCTACATTCGGCGGCAGATCAAAACATTCGCAAGCAAGCAGCGCAATTGTTGCCATTGCCTGCGACCGTCGGCAAACAGCCGTTATTACCGCTGGAAGAACTGATCAACTTGCAAGGAGATATTGAAAACGGCCAGCAGGTCTACGCCAAAACGGGCACATGCATAAAATGCCATCGCATCACCCCAGCAGGAAAATCGATCGGCCCCGATCTCAACGAAATTGGCAGCAAGCTGACTCGCGAAGCGATGTTCCGATCGATTCTCGATCCCAGCGCAAGCATCAGTCACAACTACGAACAGTACATCGCAGAGCTTGACAGTGGCACGGTCGAAGCAGGCCTACTGATCAACGAAACCGACGCGTTGATCACCCTGCGGAATGTCGAGGGAGTCGACAAAACGATCTCACGTGACGAAATCGAAAGTCTGCAAAAAAGCGAACTTTCGCTCATGCCCGCCAACCTACAAACGCAACTCACCCAACAGCAACTCGTCGATTTGGTCGAATTCTTGCTGACACTTAAAAAGCAGTGACCATTCACGGCGATGGAAGAAGAAAAAGGAAAAGCCACAGATAAACTCAGCGCGGTCGTCAGGCCGCAACCAAAAACTAAAAAAGCCTCTCGCAGAGGCGCAGAGACCGCAGCGCGGCCGTGGCCGCAACCAAAATCCCCCTCCTTCTTTAGGGAGGGGTTAGGGGAGGGTTTTGAACTCGGTACCCGTGTCAGCCCCTCCCCTAGCCCCTCCCCACAAGGTTGCCTGGCTGAGTCAACCGTGGCAACCTTGCGGGGAGGGGGATTGATCGAAAAAATGCGCGCACAGTGCGCGCAAATTGAACGTTTGCAGTGCAAGGTGAAGGGACTTGCTATTTCCGTAACCGCTCACAGAAAAAAAGCCGCTGATGAACGCAGATAATCGCAGATAGAGGATTGCTGGCCCGTGAACGGTTCCCTATTTTCTCTGCGATCTCTGCGACTCTGCGAGAGGCAAATCTGACAACCATTTCAAAAAAACTTGCGCACGTTACGCAAATTTTTACCGTTAGTAACACAGATAGAGAAGGCGTTTTCATGTGACTTCGATTGCCGAAAAGAAAGTAGGGGAGAAATAGCGGAAAAACTCTGAATCCCTCCCAAAATCGGTGTTTATCGGTGTTCGTCCGTGGCTATTTTTTTCCCTCTCGTGAACGGTTGCAAAAAAATGTTGACCGCCAGCCACACCGGAAGACGTACCCACCCACGGGCCGTTATTCGACGTACTGGGCGTCATTCGTGCATTACCTTAGCCATCGGGATCATCGAGCAGCCGCTGCAACCGCTGGCCAAGTTCGCCAGGATATTTTGCTGGCCAAGTGGCGTCGAGGAGTTCGACGTGAATCATGTCGAGTAGATGCACCTGATCTTTGCGGCGGTACGAAGTGAGCTTCATCCGCACCAAAGCTTCGAGCGAAACGACGCGGAATGCTGCGTCGTCTTCCGATTCGCTCATCTTTGGAGTGGCTGCAAGGTCCTCGCTGCGGACTTTTTCGTTGGCGAAAAGAATATGCACCGCATCGCGAGCCTTGGAGCCAGGGCCATCGAGAAACATATCGATCCCACGCACATGCCGATAGATAAACCCCGCCGGTTCGAGGGCGGCTTTTGCGGCGTCGAGATCTTCGCGTCGCAGCAAGAGATCAACATCCCTGGTATTTCTCACAGCAGCTCGGTCAATACGAGAGACCCATGCCGCTACGGCGTTGCCTCCAATGACTGCGTATTCGATGTTTGCTGCATTGAGAGCAGCAGTAACCCGGTCCAAACGATCGCGTATATCTTCCACAGCACCGATCATCCTTTCCCACGAGATAGGTCCATAAGTAGTTTGTGGCATAGTTTCGGCTTTCTCGTACGATTTGTATAGCAGTTTCAATTATAGCAGTAGATTTCGCGCCGTGGGCGGGACGCCACGGCTCTCGGCAGAAAAACCCTAGAAAACCCCGAAAGCAAACGAGAAAAACCCCATGTGAAGCACGCACGAAGATGCACATGCTGCTACAATGGGCAACGTGTCGAGCCTGGGTGGTTCTAGGCAATTGCTAATAGGGAATCCCGATTCGGGAGTAAAAGTCTAATGAAGATTTTGCATTATGCCAGCAGCTTAACTGGCAAACTTTGCCTGGCCACTTTTACTAGCAATGTATTCGTCCTTGGGGTTGCCATCGTCGCTACCGGCATGATCTATGCCACAAATTCCCAAGGCAATCCGGTTCAAGTGAATGTCATTGTTTCAGAAGATTTTGAAGATGATGGGGATTACACTTGGGGCGGTGGATTCGATAGGTTCAATGTGGAGAATAGCGCGACAAATTTTTCCAACTCCCCTCACAGTGGCCTTCCAGATGGTGGCCAACAATGGGGAGATCTCGTTGCTGTTTCAGGTGCAAGCATTGATGGAGGGCCATTGGTTTCGGCCCTGATCGAATTAACACCAGGAGACACGGTCATTAATTTTGATGGCTGG
The DNA here is from genome assembly GCA_013152515.1 of Planctomycetota bacterium. GTDB lineage: Bacteria > Planctomycetota > Planctomycetia > Pirellulales > Lacipirellulaceae > Bythopirellula. The sequence continues at coordinate 4,096 of JAADGD010000156.1, read as the reverse complement.
CTTGCTGCGTGGACTGTCGACGACGATTACACTCGCTTTGAGGCGAAGTTCTTCAGGAACTCCCGCGCGGGTAACTTGCCCTTTAGTACTTTGGTGCTTGCCGACGGAAGCATGACTGCTATGGTCGATGGCGTGACAGAGTACGTAGACTCGGCAGGAGTATTGCAACTTGGCGATGCGGGCGCCGACGCTTTCAATTGGAAGCACTATGTATCCAGCAATCCGATCCCTTCAGGAGCGAAGTTTGTCACGATAAGTTACGTCGGTGATGCTACCGGTTTTACCTTCCTCAACATGAATGACGCTTATGCAGACAATATCCTCATCACCACATCCCAAGCAGTTCCTGAACCCACTAGCATCGCCTTGATTTTCTTGAGTACGGTTGGTCTGACGTGCTTGTTGCGTCGCAGGGAAAATATTTGAGGAAAATCACCACGTTTTTTTGATAACACTGACACATGTAACTCCGAACCGTCCCGGCGCGCCGGGGTGAGGAAGCGTTTTGTTGAGTTGGTAGCCTGTTTCGACGCTTCCTGACGGGCGCGGTTCGGATAAAAAGTTTCTTTTCTTCGCCCAGTTTCCAGGCTTCTAAGGTAGCCAAAAATACTTGCTGAATTGCTTGCGTTTGTCGGATAGAATGGCAACGTAGGACGGGCTTCTAGCCCTGTTGTTTACACACAAGTTTTAGGAAAAACCCATTGACGCGGCCCACTTTGGCACAGGATTTGCGCAGGCAGTATTAGTAATAACTAACCTGCCAATTTAGCATGGATCGCAACGATGTGTGAAGGAATCGAGAAGGAACCTGAGGGAGTTGATTTGGGAGACAAGCGTTTGAACCGTCGTGGTGAGAGTATTCTCGTAGCACTGGCTGCCAATCCCCAGGCGAGCATCAACTCGGCCTGTGAACAGTGGAGTGACACACTGGCCGCTTACCGATTTTCCAGGAACAACTCGTTTACGCCGGATCAAATCTTACGGCCTCATGTGGCGGCAACGGTACGCCGAATCCACGAGCACCCTGTTGTGGGGAATCTTGCAAGACACCACGAAGTTGGCAGGCCAGCATCCCTGCGACACAACCCCTACGACACAGATCGTGAGCATCGCTGACCGAGAAGATGTCTCCTGGCTACTGATCACCTCGTTGCCGATCAGTTCGGTAAAAGATATTCTGCGCGTGATTGATTACTACGTGGCAAGATGGACTGTGGAAGTTTATTTTCGAGTCCTCAAGACCGAGTGCCGTGTCGAAGCCCTTTCGCGTTCGCATAAATGGGCAATTAGAAATCATGGCTCGCGTCAAAAACTGTCTGGCGTTCTATCGAATCATTGTCTAGCGGGTAATGTAGCTAACCTACCTGAATCGCGAATGTCCGTCTCTGCCTTGCGATGCCGTGTTCGGGGATTGCGAGTGGATGTCTGTTTGGAAGGTCACGACGAAAGTAGCCCTTCTTCTCCAAAACGGCCCCGACACTCCGCCGCCGTTGTCGGAGTTCATGCCTTTACTAACCCGTCTCGGAGGCTAAACAATCGCCTAGCGAACCAGCTTCCGGACCACAAACCGTCTGGGTCGGAATCCGAAGAATGTGCTTGCTAACGCTTGGATAGCCTTTGGACCAAAACAAGAGACTTGTGTATAAACAACAGTACTAGAAGCCTATCCTACGTTTTGCTTGCACTGCTACAGGAACAATTATGCCGTTGCCAACTCATCCACGCATCCGTCAACTCGAACTCGTGCCGCTCGACGTTTCGTCTGAAGAGGGAGCTGACCCGACCTTTGCCCTCCGCGATCCGCATGGCTTCGCGGGTACCGCTTCGCTGCCGATGGGCGCGGCGATGTTGGTGACGTTGATGAATGGCGAACGGACGCTTGAACAACTGCAAACCGCCTTCGCCGAGAAAGTCGGCCAACCGATAGCTCTCGCCGAAGTCGAAAAAGTCGTCCAGCAACTCGACGAACGCATGTTCCTCGACAACGAGAATTTTGCTGCGCACAAAGCGGCCATCACCACCGCCTACGATGAACTCGATGTCCGCCCCGCTGCGCACGCGGGCGGCGCGTATCAGGGTGAACTCGAAGCGTTGCAATCGCAGTTGGCCGAGTTGTTTACCTGCGAAGAAGGCCCCGGCCTACTGCCTTCGGAGGGCAACATCAACGGCGATTTCACAAGCACCGACGAGGTTGCGGGACGGCTGTGCGGCGTGATGAGCCCACACATCGATCTGCATCGCGGCGGGCCGGCATTTGCCTGGGCTTACGATCGTATCGTCGCCGAGTCGGACGCCAAAGTGTTTGTGATTTTGGGCACCGCTCACACACCTCTCCAAGGTTTGTTCAGCGTGTCGCGAAAACATTTTGAGACGCCGCTTGGTATCGCTCATGCTGATCGAGAGTTCATCGATGCCTTACACGATCAACTCGCCGCCCGCGCCGGCGAGGCCGAAGCGGAACGCATTTTTCATGACGAACTACCACACCGTCGCGAACATTCGATCGAGTTTCAAACCTTGATGTTGCAATACGTCCTCGGCGGGCGGCGCGATTACACGATCGTGCCGATCCTCGTCGACTCGTTTCATCCGTTTGTGTTGCACCATCGTTCGCCAGGCGAAACGCCCGCCGTCAGCGATTTTACCACAGCCTTGCAAGCCACCATTGCCGCCTGCGGCAAGCAAGTCTGCTTTATCGCCGGCGTCGACATGGCCCACATCGGTCAACAATTTGGCGACGACGAGCTGCTCGACGATGCCCGCCTCACCCAGCAATGGACCGACGACCAAGTGCTACTCTCCGCCGCTTGCGAAGGCGACACCGAAGGCTGGTTCATCCACGTCGCCGCCGTCCAAGATCGCAACCGCATCTGCGGCCTCGCCCCCACCTACACGATGCTGCAAGCGATGCAGCCCGCCCGCGGCGAAATCCTCAAATACGACCAAGCCGTCGCCGACGATCGCACCTCGTGTGTCAGCTTTGCGAGCGTAGCGTTTTACGAGTAGGCGTTTTGAACCGCTAAGGAACGCTGTTCAACGCTAATGACCGGATACGCTCAGCGGGTGACAGAGACACTTGTCCGCGAACCGCTCTGCCATTGTTAGGGCGTTATTCGACCCCGGCGCGCCGGGACCACCTTCACCATCGTATCACCCTCAACCAAGAGCGAAGGCTGATACGATGGCGAAGGCGGAAGGGGGCTCATCGAATCTCCGAAAAAAGCGAAAACTCGGAAGAATACCGATACTCGCTATTGACTCTTAGTGCCATATAGAGGTTCTGCCCAGAAATTTAAGAACTTTGGCAATGAGCAGGAAAAGCAACAGCATTGCTCCAAGGCGAGCCAAGGCTTCCGGCAAACCTGCGATGCCGTACTTGAACAGAATCCAACCTGCCAGAGAAATTACGGAAAACACATTCAATAGCCACAGACGGCGTTTGTTCTGCTGCGCCCAGAGGACAAGCGCCAAACCGGCGATACTAACTCCAGCAAATAGCAGCGCAAAAACGACATCGGTGACAATCCCCACAACAACCGAGATGATTATCATCGCGGGAATAACAGCACCAAAGAAATACTGCTTTGGTGACAGGCCGAAGAATGGCGGGTTGTGGGACATAACGTATAGCGTTTTATCGTCTGCGGCGACAGTCGTGGCCGATAAAACGTCGTTGGACTGGGCCGCGGAGCACGCGCGGCTCCGCCTACTGGGGATTGTAACCGAGGCGCTGTGGAAGAGGCAACTCGTTTCCGGTCGAAAAGGCGTCTGGACGGGATGCGGCAGGGGCACAGCGTAGCTGCGTGCAGCGCGGCTGGGGTCGCAACTGGGTCCTCGGTGCGATTCTGCGCCTGGTCGAGCGCACCCCGAGCGTCACTTCGTTGGGCGGCCAGGTCGGGCGGTAGTCTGTGCGAGTGCAAGAAGTAGGTATGGGAGTCGTCACCAGAAAGCATCGTCGGTGGCCAATAAATGGCTGGCAGAACTCGGACTGCTTTCGCTCAAACAACTCTGGTGCGACCTTGCTCCGCTTCGAGGAACCGCGCGACATCATTTGTTGTGGGGCGGACCCGCATGTCAGGTGGTGTGGGGAGGGCCG
>JAADGD010000064.1 GCA_013152515.1 Planctomycetota bacterium | reverse complement strand
TAAGGAAGCGTCCGAGAGAGTTCAAAATTCTGTCTGGACGCTTCCTTACGGGCGCGGTTCGGTAAAAGACGCCTTCCCCACTTACTTCTTTCATTGACCAATGACTATTGACAAATGACACCCGTCTGTACTGCCCTTTACAATCCGACCAATCACTTTTGCTTGCTTTCCGCATTGCGACAAAAGCTCCTCGATCTGATGTTCGGGTACAGCCAGCAACAAGCCTCCTGACGTCTGGGGATCGAACAAAATTTTCGTGGCCGATTTTCCTTGCAGCTCGGAAGCGATCTGTAGGTCACAGCAACTGTCGCGATTGCTTGGTGCGAGTGTGCTTTCAAAACCGTTTTCCAGCAGTTCGGCGGCCCCAGGGAGAAGCGGCAACGAGCCAAGCGAGATTTCTGCCGAAAAGCCACTCGATTTGAGCATTTCGAGCAGATGCGCTGCTAGGCCGAAGCCCGTGACGTCGGTCGCCGAATTGACGCCGATTTCAGACGCCACTGTGGCCGCGTGTTGATTGCTTACTAGCATCGACTCGACTAGCGTTGTCCACCACTCGGTCCGACAAGCAGCCTGCATGTGGGCGGCGAGCAACACGCCCGTGCCGAGCGGTTTTGTCAGTACCAAACAGTCGCCTAGCGACAACGCCGACTTGCGCATCACACTTTCGGCATCGGCATCTCCGAGGATCGTAAAGCCAAAGGTCAATTTCGGACCCATGATCGAATGACCCCCAACAATCGGCACGTTGTGGGGACTGAATTCGCGCACCGCTCCCGCCAGCAAATCATTCAGCAATCTCGCTTGCTGCTCGTCCGAGCCGTGCGGCAAGATGGCTACCGAAAGTGCTGCACTGGGCGTGGCGCCTTTAGCGTGGAGGTCGCTGAGCGCATTGAGCGCCGCGATCCGGCCCAGCAAAAAGGGATCGTCGACAAAGGCAGAGAAAAAGTCGATCGAAACGGCAGTCGAGAGACCCGGTCGTTGTGCAAGTAATGCAATGTCGTCGGGCGGGTCGAGTCCCATCAGCACGTGGTCGTACTTGGATTGTTGCAGCGCAGGCAAACTTTTCTGGAGAACGCGGGCCGAGGCTTTGCTGCCACAGCCGCCACACTGTTTTGCTAGCTCGGCGTCTGCTGAGGTCTCTGCGGTCGCGTGCATCATTTCGGGCGGATCGTAGCTCTGATACATTGCCATGAACTTCGTGTCGATCCGGTTTTTCAGGCGCCAACACCAGCGAGCATGAAAGCTTAGGCCTCGATAATCCAGGATCGCACGTTCGTCGCCCGTGTTGATCAAGGCAAGAAACTGCGATTGCGGTTGCCAAGCTTGTAAGGGTTGACCTTCGAGTTTGCGGCGTAGGTTTTCCCACAGCACAGGCCCTTGCCGCACGGCATAAACGCCCGCTTTGGCGTAGCGTTCTCCCTCAACGGTACTCGTATCGCCAACGGCAAAAATACACTCTTCGCCGGAACTTTGCAGCGTATTTCGAGTGAGCAAAAACCCACGCTCGTCCAGCGGCAGCCCCAACGCACCAAGCAATGCTGGCGGCTTAGCAGAAGTTGCCCAGATAATGAGATCAGGTTCCCACCGCGCTCCCTCCTCAAAAACAAGCTCCCGCTCGCCATTGATTTTCACAATTCGAGAATTCATCCGGAGTTGAATGCCGCGCCGCTGGAGTTCACGATTGGCAAGTTTCTGGGTGCGGGGCGACATCCCCCCAAGTATCTGCTGGCCTGCGTCGACCAGGGTGATTTTTGACGCGGTCGTGTCACCGTAATGATGCTTGATAAATTGCTGCAAGCAAAATGCAATTTCCACACCCGAGGCTCCACCACCAACGATCGCAATTTGCAAGGCCTCGCCTGCGTATTGGGCAAGAATTTTGTTGATCGTCTTGCGCAGACGAGGTAGAAAAGTTTGCATCGGCTTGATCGACAAACCTGCTTCGTTTCCGGTCGGGAGAGTCGGTTGCGAACCAATTCCGACCGAGAGCAGATCATAGGTTACCTCGGGGCGATTCTCCAATCGTAGCCGACGACCCTCGACGTCGAGACCAGTCACTTTGCCGTGGATAAAACGAACTCCGCAAGAGGCACAAAGACGCACCAAGTCGATTTCCATGTCGCTTGGCTGATAATTCCCGGCCAATGTGCCTGCCATCATGCCAGAATAAGTCGCGACGGTGTGATCGGAGATGCACGTCAACCGCGTCTGCGGAATCGGCTGCATCCGCCACATGCGAATGATATGGGCATGAGTATGCCCGGCGCCGAGGAGTACGATGTCATGCTTGGGAAGTGAATCGTTCACGCGACGATTCCCCCGAACCGCGCCCGTAAAGAAGCGTTCCGTTGAGTTTGCCATCTGTTCGGACGCTTCCTAGCGGGCGCGGTTCTGAGTATTGTGCATTGCATTAGAAGTTTGAGTATGCCTGTGTAATTTATATCTGTGTAATAACGGGGTGAAGATGTTAAGATAGCGGATGCTGTCGTCGCTTTCACATCTTCAATCCTACATCACACCTCTACCATCCTTCAATGCAGCGACATTTGCTACTGGGCACGGCGGGTCATATCGATCATGGCAAGACGGCGCTTGTTCGTGCGCTGACGGGCGTGGACGCCGATCGGTTGCCGGAGGAAAAACGACGCGGCATCACCGTCGATTTGGGGTTTGCGTCGCTCGATTTGGAGGGCCTCCAACTGGGCGTTGTCGATGTGCCTGGGCACGAGCGATTCATTAAAAACATGCTTGCCGGGGCAACTGGTATCGACTTGGCGCTGTTGGTTGTGGCTGCTGATGAGGGCGTGATGCCGCAGACGCGTGAGCATTTCGAGGCGTTGAGCTACTTGCGAATCTCTGCCGGCGTCATCGCGATCACGAAGTGTGATCTGGTCGATGAAGAGATGATTGCGCTGGTCGAAGAGGATGTTTCAGAACTGGTGGCGGGCTCGTTTCTGCAAGACGCGGCGCGGGTTCCGGTCAGCAGCAAGACGGGCGATGGCCTAGCGGAGTTGCAATCGAAGCTTGCCGAAGCAGCGGACCGAGTGCCGGAGCGAAGTGCCGAGGGGCCTTTTCGACTGTCGGTCGATCGTTGCTTTTCGGCTCCAGGGCAGGGAACGGTTGTGACGGGCAGCGTAGCTAGCGGTCGAGTTGCGTGTGGCGAAAAACTCCAGCTCTTGCCTGACGATGTTGTGGTTAGCGTCCGTAGCATTCAGAGTCACGGCCAAAGTCTAACGACCGTTCGTCGCGGGCAACGCGCCGCGCTGAATTTAACGGGCGTTCACTACCGCGACATGACGCGAGGAAACCTCTTGGCCACGCCAGGGAGTATTTTTCCTGGTCGATTGCTTTCTGTGAGCATTGCCGCAAGCCGGTTCCGCAGCCGTCCGCTGAAGTCGCGCACCGATATTCGATTTTACACCGGTACGACCGAGACGGTTGGGCGGTTGCGACTCCTCGAAGCCAAGTCGCTTGCCCCTGGAGAATCGCAAATCGGTCAAATTGAGCTGAGGGAGTCGGTCTGCACGACATGGGGAGAGACATTCGTCGCCCGTGGATTGGCTGCGAATGAGGTGATCGGCGGCGGCCAGGTTGTCGATCCATGTGCCACGCGTGTGACTTTTTCTGATACGGCGAAGATTCAGAGAATCCGCGCGCTTCTGGAGGGCGAGGCGACGCAACGCGTCGCGGCAGTCGTTGCACTTGCAGGCGCGCGGTCGTGGCGTCTCGATGATCTCCCGCAGCGCGCAGGCGTGTCGAATGGCGCAGAGATCGTTGACCGATTGGTAGAGACGGACGAACTTTGCCGTTTCGATCTAAAAGGCCGTGTTGATGGGAAGAGGGCACGCTGGCTGCATCGCGAAGTGGTCGCGCAACTAGAGACGCGACTGATGGAATCGCTCCATCAAGAACACAAGGCTGATCCCTTGCATGCGCAGATTCCTCTGGGTCGGCTTCGCCGGCATTTTGACGCGCTCGAGCCGCCCGAATTGCTCGCACAACTGGCTCGACGTTTGTCGACATCAGGTCAGCTCAAACTTGACGGCGAATTTGTTGCAGCGACTGATTGGCGACCACAACTTTCTGCACAACAAACGGAATTGCTTGGGCAGCTAGTGGCGACATGCGAACAAGCGGGGTTGACTCCGCCTTCGATCGGCGAATTGGCAGCGGAACTTGGCAAGTCGGTCGGCGAAGTCGAATTGCTGCTTGAAGTGGCGGTTAGCAGTGGCGAGTTGGTCCGTTTGCCCGACAAAGATTCACGCGATGCCAAAGCGGCGCAGCGAGCGAGGCTGTTTTTGCATGAAAGTGCCCTGCGGCTGCTCGTCGATCGCCTCTCCGCCGGTTTTTCGGAGCCAGCAGGTTGGACCATCAGCCAGTTCGGCGAAGAATTTGGCCTGTCCCGAAAATATGCAATTCCCTTGTGCAGCTACCTCGATCAAACTGGAGTAACCGCTCGGCACGGTGACCTAAGAAAGCTGGTAACTGCTCGTAGGTAATGCAGAAGAAACGCAGAGGTCGCAGAGACACAGAGATACGCAGAGAAAGAACTGAATTCGCGCTTATTCGCGTCATTCGCGGGCAAAAACATTATCACTCCTCCAAACGATTAGTGCATTTATGAATCAGTCATCCGCCACGGACTTGTTACGTCAGTTGCCCAGCGTGCACGAACTGTTATCGTCTGCCGAACTAACCGATGCGGCAGCAAAAGTGGGGCACAGCCTTGTTCGCGAGACCGTACGCACTTGCGTGGAAAGCTGGCGTGGCCGGTTGCTTGGCGGCGCGGTTGTCGACGCAATGCCTACGCTTGAATCGCTTGTGTGTGAAACTCTCCGCTTGCTCGACCAGCGCCAACAAACAACCATACGCCGCGTGATTAACGCGACCGGAATTCTGCTGCACACAGGCCTGGGGAGAGCGCCGTTGCCACAGGCGGCCATCGACGCTGTGCTGCAAGCGACCGGCAACTGCAACGTCGAGGTCGACTTGCTCACCGGCCAGCGGACCCGCCGTCACGAGATTGTGCAAAACGACTTGTGTGCCCTGACCGGAGCCGAGGCGGCGATGGTCGTCAACAACAATGCGGGAGCAACGGGGCTCGTACTCGCCGCTTTTGCGATGGGGCGAGAGCTGATCGTGTCGCACGGCGAGCTGATCGAAATCGGCGGCGGTTTTCGTCTGCCCGATGTCTTTCGTGCCTACGGTGCTCAGCTTCGCGCCGTCGGCACAACCAATCGCACGCGCGTGAGTGACTACGAACAGGCGATCAACGAACGGACTGGCGCCATCATGGCGATCCATACCAGTAATTATCGTGTGATCGGATTTACCCAACAGCCAACAATCAGCGAACTCGTCGATTTGGCGCGCGATCGCGATTTCCCGGTCGTCCATGATCTTGGCTCTGGGGCCTTGGTCGACTTCCTCGCGACTGAAGAGAATAACGAGCCCTTGGTGCGCGACAGCATCGACCAGGGTGCCGGGCTGGTCTTGTTCAGCGGCGACAAGCTACTAGGTGGCCCCCAGGCAGGCATTATTGTCGGCAAACGTCATCTCGTCGAACAATTGGCCAAGCATCCGATGAGCCGCGCCTTGCGAATCGACAAACTCACGCTGGCCGCCTTGCAGGCGACGCTGGCTATTTACCGACGGGCCGAGTCCGACCCATCTGTCTACGATTCGATTCCGTTTTTGCAAATGATACGTACCTCGAACGAACAGCTTGAGCAGCGCGCAAAAAACCTCGTCAATCGGTTGTCCAAACAAATCAAGAACTGGAGCGTCAAGCCAGTTCCCAGCGAAGCATACGCCGGCGGCGGTTCGTTGCCCGGCAACAAATTGGAGAGCTGGGCGATCGTGCTAAGGCCGGTCGGCGCGGACGCCGATGTCGAAATGCTTGCCCAGCGTTTGCGAACCAACCATCCTGCGGTCGTGGGCCGTATCCATCGTGGAGATCTCTATTTCGATCTGCGCGGTGTGCAGCCAGGGGATGACGAATCGCTGGTTGTCGCGCTGGCCGACGGCACATTTCTGGCAGCTGTCGATGAAACTGGCGCAGTTTAGCACCGAAAGAGCGGGAAAGGGTAGCACCGACACTTGTCCGGAAACAGCTTCGCCATCGAGAGGATGTTATTCGGACACGTGTCGGTGTCGCTTGCGACAAGAGGTCAAGTGTGTTCTTACTTGGTAAGCCTCTCGTGCTTCGCACACCGACAATCGCTCGAAAAAAATCTACTCGATGGCAACGTCAATTCCGAGCGACTGTCGGTGCCACCCGCGGTTGTTCATACTCCATGTACCAAGAGCATGGCCCCAAAGTCGAAACTTTAGTGCATCCTGCAGAGGTAGTTGAATCTGTTACTGAACCTCGTCAAGACGGTTCTTGGCAACGTGTTTACGCATCGAGTTAACAGCCACGTCGCCTAGGAAATAGCAAACGAAACCACAATCAAGGCAAGCCGTGGCTGTTGGCTCCCACTTATTTTTGGAGCCTTTGAGTTGAAAGGGCTGTCGTATCATTCCGAATGAACCGGGCTGCAAGTCGGCTCCGCCACAACACGGGCATTTTCGAGTGGGCAAAGGCATCGAATTTCCTGACTATGAGAAACAGGGTGTGTAAATCGCGTCCTTAGGTTGTACCTTCTCAACTCTAATTGGGCAAAATTGAGTGCTTCCCAACGTGAGTCAGTGTGGAACGGAGACTTGAGTTATTCGGCAAATCTGATTGTATATAGCCTGTTTCTAGCTCGCAAAGTGAGGTTTCCGAGATGTCGGTTGGAGCCGGAAGTGTGACAAACCGCCGGACGAAATCGTCCCAAAACGGAGAACGAGATAAGGCAGGATTTCGTTACTGTTAGTACCAATATGTGATTCTCTCGTTAATCCTCCTAACTCGTTCCCCTGTAGTAGCTTACGAAAATTGCAGCCAGGAAATTCCCATTTTCTGATACCAAATTTGGCCGGCTCGCTACTTACTACAATACAGGTGACGCATTTTCCCTTTTCGCCGAGCCGGCTAACAATGTCCCCCTCAGACCGCCAATCCGATGACCCAGGTCGAGACGATGCGCCAGATTCTGGGCTGCCAGATCCTGAGCCATTAGATCACGCTGGGCATCGCGAGGCTTTTGCGCGGTTGTTTGCTCAGCATGATCGGTGGCTGTTTTCTTATTTGGTGATCTTGTTGGGGAGTCCGGCGGATGCGGAAGAAGTGTTTCAGGAAGTTTGCGTCGTGTTGTGGCGCGAGCACGAAAAATTTCAGTTGGGTACCAATTTTGTGAGCTGGGTCAGCGTGATTGCTAATCACCAAGTTTATCGTTACCGCGCGAAGAACAAACGCAAGAATTTTTCACTTGACGAAGGGTTGTTGGGCGATGTTGCCAGTACCGCTGTCGGGCGCGCTGATATTTTTGAGTACCGTCGCGATGCGCTGCGGAAGTGCCTAGAAAAACTAACGCGCGAAGATCGTCAGGTGGTTCAGCATTGCTATGACCACGAAACCAAAAATTTCAAGTCGGCTGCCGAACAATTGGGACGTCCTGTGAACACGGTCTACAAAGCTCTCAATCGGATACGCCGGATGTTGCATGATTGCATTGATCAAACGCTTTCCACGGAGGGGTTGCAATGAAGCCACCAAGTAGTGACGAACGGCCCAGTAAAAGGCAACGCAGCCTGCGAGCGATGGGCGATGTTTGCAACGGCGCGATTAGCGAAAGCGAAGGCCAATGGCTTGAACAGCAACTTCGCGAAGATCCTGCGCTGCGAGAGGTGTATGTCGATTACATGACGATGCATGCATGCCTTTCTTCGGAGGCCATCGCACTTGGTTCTATGCTAGAAAAGGGCCCTATGCTAGAAAAGGATCCGATGCCCGAGGACCAGCGGCTGGTGCATCCTGCTCATGATGAGGCTGGTCTTTCAGCACCTTCTCGACGCTCCGCCAAACTCTTTGGTAAATCGTGGCTCGTGCTGGCGGCCTCGGTCGTTTTTGTTTCTCTCTTCGCAGGCTTGCTCGGTCATTTTTTATTTCCTCGCCAGGGAACTTTGCAGACGCACGACGGACAAGTCGCAGAGAATCGCGGCAGCACGGATGCAGTGTCGTCTATCGCCCGCATTACGGGTACGCAAAATTGTCGCTGGGGAGATTCTGGGGCTGATATTGGTTACGGTTCGGAAATCGACGCGGGGCAAATGATTCGCCTGAGTGAGGGGATTGCAGAAATTACCTTCGAGGATGGGGCGACGATGTTGCTCGAAAGCCCTGCGACGGTCGTTTTTCATGCGGCCGGCGAAATCGAAGTTCGTGAAGGCCGCTTAGCTGCGATTGTTCCGCCTGGGTCAAGCAACCTTTGTATTCGTACAAAAACGTTCGACTTGCACAACGTCGATACCGCCTTTGGCTTGCTCGCCCGCAAGACCGGAAACTCGGAGTTGCATGTTTTTAATGGCACGGTCAAGGCGGACGTCTTGAACGCTGCCGGCGAGCAGCGCCAGCAGTTGGAAGTTCATGCTTCCGAAGCAGTCTTGGCGAGTGCATTGACGACGACCGTCTTTGAGTTTCAGGCGGATGAAACCCACTTTGTCCGCAGTATGTCGCCGGGGCCGGGACCGCACGATGGTTTGTTGGCTTACGAAGGATATCTTTACCCCGAAGGACCGCTTTCAGAGCAAAACGGTGGATTCGGCTGGGCAGGTCCTTGGTCAACGATTGCCGCTGATCGCGAGGCGGGGCCCGAATCGAACAGCGTGAGTGCTCGTGGTCTGGCCGTTGAAGGTCTTGTGCCGCGTGGGAATCACGCCGCTATTGTGGCGCAGCGAAACCGTATTCGACGCTCTTTGGCTTCTTCGGTTGGTGGAGTTTTTGATGTGGCAGGGCTTGTCGAAAACCAAAACGGGGTTCGTCTCATCGGACAGGATGGAACGACGGTCTATCTCAGTTTTTTGCAACGCGTCAACAAGCTCGACGATGGGTTTTACGGCTTGGAATTGCATCGAGGAGATGGTAACGCCAATCGTGTTTTATGCATTGGCAATGGTGCCGACGAGGCCGGCTATGGTGTGACCTCGGCAGTGAACATATACGGAGCCAAGAATTTCCCCGCTTTGGGAACCGAGGATACGAAGGCCAACTTGTTTGTTATTAAGATTTCTTTTGGGGCGGATGATCGCGATACCGTGGAAGTTTTTCGGAACCCTGCTTCGCTCGATGACGAGGGGCAATGTGTTGTGGATGCCCTCTTAAAAGGAAATTTCGCGTTTGATCGCATTAGCTTGGCGAATTTTGATGGTTCCAAAACCCTTGAGGTCGACGAGCTCTGCGTGGGGACACATTTTATCGCAGTTACCGGTCGTTGGGGTGGCGAGCGAGGCCGGTTGTTGCGGAGATTCACTCAAGAAAGAGTTCCCAAGTTCGATGATCCAATCGCTAGTAGTGACCTATTCAATGCCAGTAATTCCCGCAATTTACTCCTGTTGGCGACGATTGCACACTAAGGAATTACCAGCTAGCTGCGACAATAGAAGTAACGTTTTTTTGGAGGGGTGACGTGCTGTGGTCGGCGCCCGATCGGGTCGATCTCACTGCGAAGCTTCGTTTTTTGTTTCTGTTTTTTTAGGGAGTTTCTCCCGGAGGAAAGCACTCATGAAGAAAGTCTTATCTTTGGCCATTATCTGTTTGATGGCAGCACCAGTGTCGGCGGCAGTTGTTGTCGATGGCAGCCTAGTCGGCGATGGTTATGGCACTGCTCTTGCTGTGCAGGAAAACGAGACCAGCTTTGGCGACAACAAAAGCGAGCTGAACGCCGGCTATGGTTTTATTGACGGTGGCAAGCTCAACCTGTTTATCAGTGGACAGGTCGAGAGCAATTTTAACAAGCTCGAAATTTGGATTGATGCGGCGGCCGGTGGCCAGAGTGTTTTTGCCAGTGCCGGTAACGACGGCGCAGGTGCCATGGATGGTTTAGTCTTCGATGCCGCGTTCACGCCCGAGACGCACATCATCGTTCGTAACGGTAATGCTGGTGCCGACAAGTTCGACCTCGACTTTGCCAACCTTTTGACTAACGCCGTGACGAGCCAGTTTAGCATTTTCGGTGCTTCGCTGACCGGTAGTGGTACTGTTGCCGCCGGGCCGGCAACCGCCAGCCCGATCGAAGTTGGGTATGACAACAGCAACGTCTTGGGCGTTGGTGGCGCTTTCCCAGGAACGCCCGCTGCAGGTGTTGCAGAAGCTGTTACGACGGGCCTTGAGTTAGTGATCGACTTGGCTGACCTCGGCTACGCCGGTGGTGACATCCGTGTTTCTGCTGTCGTGAATAGCGGTGACCACAGCTTTGCGTCGAATCAGGTTCTGGGCTCATTGCCGACTTCTGCAGATCACTTGGCAGGACTTTCTGGCGTGGATTTCAGTGCCATTGATGGCGATCAGTTCTTCACGATTGTTCCCGAACCGGCCTCGTTGGCGTTGGCTGGACTGGCTGTGATTGGCATGTGCTGCACGCGTCGTCGTAGCTAGTCGAAGTGAGTGAGGAAAAAGTTTGGTTAATCGAGGGTCCGCTCGTCTAGTTCGTCGAACCGGCGGGCGGGCCGCGATTGCCGATGAGTTATTTAGAGTTATTTGCTTGGCGAATTCAAGCTCCATTTCCGAAACTCCGAACCGTGCCCGTAAGGAAGCGTCGATTGAGCTGGGCACCTGTTGCAACGCTTCCTTACGGGCGCGGTTCTGTGGAAAAGTTGCTTACAAATCGAACTTTACGTTAATCCAAGTGCCGCGTTTAGAATTAGAATTCAGGATTTGAAAACACAGGTTTATTCAGAGAAGCACTGAGAGAGGTACCCGCAGTCATGAATACTCCCCGCCATCGCTCTCGTTTTCAAGCATTTACGCTTGTCGAACTATTAGTTGTCATAGCCATTATCGGCGTGTTGGTGGCTCTGCTGCTGCCGGCTGTGCAAGCGGCTCGTGAGGCAGCACGGCGGATTCAGTGTTCTAATAATCTGAAGCAGCTAGGCTTGGCGATATTGAATTATGAAACTGCCAACAACACGATACCCGCAACCATTAGTCAATGGCCTCAGGAGATGGACCTCAGCGGAGCATGGGTGGGGCCTGTACCGGGTGGATCTCAAGATCCTAGGCACGGTGGAAACGGCTACACGGGAAAAAGTTGGATGGTAGAAACGATGCCGTATCTGGAGCAGCAAGCCGCCTACGACCGAATTAAAACCGAGCTCGCTAAGAATAAAGATAAAGGTAGTAGCCCACAAT
Source organism: Planctomycetota bacterium (assembly GCA_013152515.1). Lineage (GTDB taxonomy): Bacteria > Planctomycetota > Planctomycetia > Pirellulales > Lacipirellulaceae > Bythopirellula. Next base: position 14,187 of record JAADGD010000064.1, on the reverse strand, counting down.
TCAGTGTGCGCGCCTCCAACGGTTACGGCATGGGGCTGCTTGAATTGCGCGACATTCTGCAAACGCAACAACCCTGGTTTACCTGCCCGTCCGACAGTTCTCAGGAAGACGTTCGCAGCAAGCAATACAATTGGCGCCCCGTGGAGGTTGCCGTTACGAACTACAAAGGCGTGCTTGGCGATAATGTGGTTTGGCCGGCCTCCACGCAATGGCAAGCCCCCGATTTTGGCAGCGCTCCCGATTGCCACAACAACGCCGAAGGCTGCAATGGCCTGTTTGGGCGAATGGCATACTACAACCCGATTGAATTGCAAACGATCTCGGATGGCCAGAGCAACACGTTTATGGTCGGCGAGTCAGTCGCGTCTCAAGATCTGCACAGCCCTGCTTTGTTTTCTGATGGTGATTGGGCAAGCTGTAACGTACCGCTCAATTTTTTCAATGTCGAAGACCTCACCGTGATCGATAGTCAGTGGTACGACCAGCGCGGTTTCCGAAGCCGACACCCGGGCGGTGCTCAATTTGTCTACGCCGATGGTTCGGTACATTTCGTGAACGAGGGCGTGGATCACCAAATCTATCGCGCCTACGCCACGCGTAATGGTGGCGAAGTCGTGTCGCTCGAATAGGTCTCGCGAAACTGGGCATAGCGTTGTCAATACTGCATCAGGAAGGTTGTGAGGAGTCGGTAAATATGAAATCTCCTAAATTACTGGCCTTGATAGTCGTCGCCTTGGGCTTGGGCGGCTGCGCCGAATCAGACGGTACGATGAACGCCACGGTTCAGGGTACGGTGACTATTGATGGGGAACTTGCGCCACGAGGGAAGGTGTCGTTCCATAAAACTGACGGTGGTCCTGTGGCCAATGGCACCGTGCATAGCGATGGCACCTTCACCCTGCAAGTCGGACGAGGAAACATTAGCGATCAGGACGCGAGCCGGATCCCCGCAGGCGAGTACACCGCAACGGTCGTCGTGAATGAGCCCTCGACCGTTGATCCCGAGCATCCTAGTGGCCCGCCGTTGCCCGGTGCCCGGCTGACTGCAGTGAAGTTTTCCAGCCGAGAGACTTCGGGGCTTAGGTACACGATCATCGCGGGACTCAACATAGTAGATATTGATGTAGAGGCACCATCGTCTGAAGAGTTGGCCGAAGAAGATCCAATGCCAAAAGCAGAAGACGAGTCTAATGAAGACGAAGATAACCACGAAGATGACGCAAATGCCGACAAAGAGGAAGGCGATGACGTAACTGAGGAGAATGGCGAAGACGCGCAGGACGGCGATAGCGACTCCGACGACGAGGATGCCGAGAGTTCGGTGACGGAGGATGTCGAGAATGGCGATTCTGAGACGAGCGAGGAGGTGTCTCCGTGAGTCGACAGAAGAAGTTTGGATCGCTAGCGATGTGCCTATTAGCCTCACTTGCAAGTGGATGCGGAGGGATCTATGACGCGTCGGTAACTGGCAAGGTAACGCTCGAAGGCAGCCCCGTCCCGCGGGGTACGGTCTCCTACAATCCTGTGCAACAAGGGCCAACGGCCTATGGGTTGATTAAAGAGGACGGTTCCTATTTGGTTCGAGTCGGCCGCGAGGAGGGACTGCCGGCGGGCGAGTACCGTGTTTCGGTTGTTGCGAATGAAGAGTCGACGCCAAACAAAAATCCAAGTTTACCACCGACTCCAGGCAAGCCGATCACACCTCGTTGGTATCGGTCCTCGAAGACGAGTGGCCTCAACGCCACCGTCAGTGCTGGTGCTAACAAGATCGATTTGGAACTGACAACCGAACCGCCAACCGACTGGAAACCACCTAAGCGCCGACGTCGATAAAAAAAAACGATCGGTAAAACACTCTAAAAACGCAATGACGCGGCTCAATCATCGACCAGTTGAAGATCAGAACAGGCAGAACGAAACAGACACTCCGGCGCAATTTCAACATGATTCAACACTTTCAATACCCTTGCAACCCTGCCGATCGATGGTGGCATCGCGCGCCGAGTACCACTTGGCAGGCCAAAGTGCCAACGCTGTTGCTGACGCTGATCTGGGCAGCTTTGAGCATGGTGGGATCAGTGGTTCGTGCCCAGGACTCCTCAGCCCCAGCCATTTTACAGTTGTTCGAGACGCGTTGGGACACGATCGAAAACCGTATGCCCGATATCTTTGCGGCCGGCTACGGACAAATGTGGATACCTCCGACCAGCCGCGCCGACACCGGCGGTTTCTCGGCTGGCTACGATGTGTTTGACCGGTTTGACCTAGGAAAGCCTCGCAACGAGACACTTTACGGGACCGAGACCAGCTTGAAGACGATGATCCGCTCGGCGCGGAGCGCTGGCGTGAGTGTTTATGCCGATCTGATTTTGAATCACAACGGATTTAGCGATCTCAATACGTTCGACAATCAGGGCACGCCGCTCGACCCAAGCGACGATGTGACGTTTGCCGAATCGGGCGGCTATCCTGGTTTTGTGATCACACTGCCAAACGACGTCGACGGTGATTTTAACGGAGCTTTTGAAGGGGGCGACCTCAACGGTCGATTGTCGGGCTTGATCGATATCGCCCAAAACAAAAACTATCAGTTCATTCGCCACCCGGTCGACCCCGCAAATCCGAACAACATTCCCGCCGGCACCAAGGGCATCTTTGGCCGGCCTCCGGCCAATGTGCCAGACCCGAACAATGCACGTTTTTATCCCGACCAAGGTTTGAGTGGCACTGTTTTGGATGTCGATCCGGGCCCTGGCGAGTTTCTCGTTACACGCTACGACTTCAATACGACGACTCCGCTTGCGGGTGATCCCGTGCTGGAAAACGCCGAGCAGCTTACATTACGTAACGCGCTGTGGATGGTTCAAGAGATTGGGGTGGACGGTTTTCGGCTCGACGCGGCGAAGCACTTTCCTCAGAACACGCTGGCGTTGTTCGATCAGACGGTGTTTGCGGCGAACAAACGGCTCAACCTTGATGGTTCGATCAAACCGGTGTTTTCCTTTAGCGAAGTGTTGGACGGCAACACAGGATTCGTGCAGAGTTTTGTCAACAAAGGGCTGCCGAATCCGGCGGCGATTGCTCCTGGTGACAATACCGTGCGAGGCAATCGCGATGCGCTCGACTTTCCGCTTTCGTTTGCTCTGCGCAATAACCTCAGCGACAATGGGTTTGCCAACAACTGGCATGGCATCCGCAATGCAAGCCTGGACAACGCCGATGATGGGTTGATTAACGGTAGCTCGGGCGTTTTGTTTGTCGACAGCCACGACGATCAAAACGGTGGAGCCGCCGGCGATGGCACACCGTTCCTCGACAAGGTCGCCTATGCCTACACGTTGATGCGACCCGGCAATGCGGTCGTGTACTTCAACGGCGAAGAGTTTGGCTCGTCGGAGTTTCGCGGTTTTCCGACCGAGGGAACCGACGACGCACTCGGCGGGCCTGTCGCGGGCGACGCGGTTTCGACGCTCGTAAAGCTTCGGAATTCTTACGGACGTGGCGATTTCCGCGAGCGCTGGATCGACGAAGCTTTTGGCGATGACAATGGCAATGGCACGCAAGAATCGAACATCTACATTTACGAACGATCCAACTCGGCGATCATTGGCCTTAATAGTCGCAATGATTCGGTCGTCGAAACTCGCCTGGGCGTTCAGACCGACTTTGCACCGGGCTCGATTTTGGTCGAATTGACCGGTAACGCTACGGATGCGACTGTCGAAGCGGGAGGAGCGATTCCCGACTCGATCAAAGTAAATGCCTCGGGCCAAGTTGATATTAGCATCCCCGCAAGTGGCGGACATGGCAAAGGTTACGTCATTTATGGTTTGGCAAGGCCGGAGGGTTCGCTAAGCCTAACCAATGTCGCCAGCACGCTTGGGGGCGGCACCCCAACCGCGACGACGAACGGTACGACGCGACAAGCTGATATCGACGTGATTCGCGCCGACTCGTTCGACCTACAGCTGACGACGGTCGCGGTGAGTGTTCCCGATCCTGACAATCCCGGCATGACGGTCCGTGACTTTTCTGCGGATGGCGATCAAGCCCTACTCAAAATTGACGGGGGTATTGATGTCAACAACCTCTCGGGAGTCGACTTCACCACGCCGGGGGCCATTGACTATGGCTTTGAGGAATTTACCACCGCGCGAACACCTGGTTACATCGACGACGGTGGCGGCACGAACATCGGCACAGGCGTGGGCAACTACGTACAATCGATCGACTCGACGCAGCTCGCCGAAGGCCCACACTTCATTACTGCGAGGGTGTTTCGTCAGCGCGACAGCGGTCCTGCCATTTTTGAAGACGTCAAAAAAACGATCTATGTCGACCGCCTGCCACCCGAGGCGGCGATCGTTAGCTTTGAACCATTTGCTACGAGCCCGAATGTCCTGGAGGATCGCGACTTGATCGTCGAGTCGACCGACCAAACCGCCGACAACATGCACGTCTTTCTTGACCTGCCAGAGAACCTCACCGATGCCCAAGTGTTGGCGTTGGCACTGAATGGCCAAGGCGATGCTGGTGAGTACGATCGCGATCAGTGGATATCTGGTTTTACCGACGTCACGACAGGTAACCATGTCGTAACGATCGTGACTTTCGAGCAGACTTTCGATGGCACCAATGGCTTTAATGTCCAGCGTTTTGCGGGGCTTTTTACCGAAACGGGCCTTGGCACGGGGTTTGGCGATCTCGACGCGAACAACGTACTAGAAATGGTCGACTTGGCTGGCATGGGTAATAATTCGTTCGAGGACGTGCTGTACAGCCAAAATGCTCTGTTCAATGCGGCTGCTGATGTGGACGGCGACGGCGACGTTGACAATCTCGATTTGTTCGCGTTAGGCGATGAGTTGATTGGCGCAAGCGCCGCTGTGCTAGATGCCTACGACGATCTGCTTCTTCGGCGAGGCGATGTGAACCAGGACGGCAAGACCGATGGCGCTGACGTTGCTCATTTGTACGCGAACTTTGGCGGCTCGTCGTGGTTGGAAGATTTGAACGCCGATGGCACAGTCGACCTTGCTGATGTCGCTACGTTGATCGCTGATTTGGTAGGCACGAGCGCTGCTGATTTCGATTTGGATGGCACGGTCGACGGCAGCGATTTTTTGGCGTGGCAACGTGGTTTTGGGACGAGTCCTACGGCACGATTTGACCAGGGCGACTCGGACCTGGGCGGCGCTGTTGATGCCGCTGACTTGATGGCTTGGTCGGCGCTGTACGGCACGCAAGGATCTCCGGCGGTCGCTGCGAGTTCCACGACAGTGCCGGAACCAACTGCCATTTCACTTTTCATAACCGCCCTTATGGCGTTTGCTATAAACCGAGGATCAAGATTTTGTAATGAAAGCGAGTAAAGACTATTTACTCGTTGAGAAATCCATGTTTTTTACGAGATAGTGCCTGCAGTTACGGCTGTCTCGCAACACACGAAAGAGGGAGAATCGAACGATGAGAAAAATAAAATGGTTTACAATCGCAATCGTTTTGCAACTCGTTGCAGTGTCAGGATACAGGGCAGAAGCCCAGCCGGTGATTGACGGTACGGCAGACGCGGCTTATGGCGCGGCGCTGTCCATTCAAGACACAGATACTGGTTTTGGTGATAACTCGTCGCCCGACCCGGTAGCGACGGCTACCGGTGGCTCAGAAATCGACCAAGTATTTGCAGTTGTCGCCAACGATGGCGTCAGGGATCGTCTTTATGTGACGATCACGGGCAATTTAGAAACGAATTTCAACAAGCTCGAAGTCTTTATCGATTCGCTGTCGGGAGTTGGACAGGATTTTATCGATAGCACTGTTGTTCCGGCTGCAGTCGACGCCTTTTGTTGCGGTGGATTTGGCACCACAGACGGTGCACTGCAAAGGCTAGATGGCTTGGGTTTCGATGTCGGTTTTGCCGCTGACTACTACCTGACATTTTCTAACGGCAGCGAAGAAATAAACGGCACAAATTTCTGGGCCATTAACGCACACTATGCCGAACTCAATAATGGCCCCTCCGGTCGAAACGTCTCTGCAGGTGTTCAATTTGCACCCCTAGGAATTCCCAGCGTCCTGCGTGCTACGAACGCGTCAGACTTTAACGAGGACTTCGGCACCGACGGTGGCGACTTCCTCACTTGGCAACAAGGTTTCGGCACAGGAGCGACGAAATCTGAGGGCGACGCCGATAACAGTGGCACGGTCGATGGCACGGACTTAGGTGTTTGGACGACTCAGTACGGCACCGATCGAAGCCTTGATAACGACTTTTTCGTTCCCTTTGACGGTGGGCCTAATAGTGCCACGCAGCTGCCTTTGCAATCAGGTCTGCCTGGCCTAAGCCAAGGCCAGCTTGTTGATAGGAATTATGCCCTCGGTGCCGGTGGTTGTACTGCCGCCGATGATGATGGTGGCGCAGGTTGTATTGCGCGAGAATTGGAATTCGTATTGCCAGTCGATTCAAACGATCCGACCAACGCCCTGAATCACCGTGATTTCAATAACGAGATCGACCTGGAATTGGCTTTCGACAACAGCAACATTGCTGGTGTTGGTGGCGCTGACCCCAGCACGTTTACTGGTGACCCAGAGAATGTGATTACGGGACTCGAATTTTCGATCCCGCTGGAGGAACTTGGACTGGCAGCGACTGGTTTTTCTGGCGACATCAAGATCACCGCCTTCATTAACGGTACAGGGCATGATTTTGTAGCCAATCAGTTTTCTGGCGATGGCTCCAACACGGCCAATTTTGGCGGCCTCCCTCCAGATTTGGCTTTTGAAGCCGCTGGCGATCAGTTCGTTACCGTTCAGGTTCCAGCCGCTTCTGCAGTTGGTGCCGTTCCTGAACCTTCCTCGGCGGTACTTATTGTCCTCGGTGCCTTGGGCATCGTAACCCGTCGGCGAAGCTAGATCGAGACTTGTGGGCTGGTCGCGCGTTGGGGCAGTCGCGGCCAGCTCTTTTCTGTGGCAGAAGCTATTGCAGAAATATTCTTTGTGGGAGTTGAGGATTACGAACATGTACATGGGGGTGAAAATATTACCGGTCTCTGAGCATTGGCAATTGTCAATGCTCGTGATGGCAACCCTGTTGTTTCTCATGGGCTGCCAAACAGAACTTGAGCAAGCCGAAGAAAAAATATCGCTGGTAGCAACCGCGACCGCTCGTCCTGAACAAGCGGCCACGACGGTGAGCGATCAGCCGTCGTCCGATGCGGAACTCGTTGCTCCGTTCGTTCCCGATTGGGTGGCAGACGCGATTTTTTACCAGATTTTTCCTGAGCGGTTCCGCAACGGCGATCCCTCGAACGATCCGACGCGTGCCTCGTTGGAATCAACCGACGTGCCTGAAGCGTGGAAAATTTCTCCGTGGACAGGCGATTGGTACGGGCGGAGCGATTGGGAAAAACAGATCAAGGACGATTTTTACGAGGGCGGCGTTTTCCATCGTCGCTACGGTGGCGATCTGCAAGGCGTGCTCGACAAGCTCGATTATCTTGAAGAACTCGGCATCAACGCCATTTACTTCAACCCAGTTTTCTACGGACGGTCGTTGCACAAGTACGACGGGGCGTCGATGCACCATATCGACCCTTATTTCGGCCCCGATCCGCAGGGCGATCTCGCGATCATCGCTGGCGAAACGAGTGATCCGCAGTCGTGGCAGTGGACGGCTGCCGATAAGCTCTTTTTGGAACTGATCGAGCAGCTCCATCGTCGATCGATCCGCGTTATTATCGATGGCGTCTTCAATCACACGGGCCGTGATTTTTTTGCTTTTGTTGACTTGCTTGAAAAGCAAGAAGAGTCGCCATACCAAGAGTGGTACATCGTTCAGAACTTCGATGATCCTAACACCCCTCGCAACGAATTCACCTACAAAAGTTGGTGGGGCTTCGAGTCGCTACCCGAATTCTCTGATGCTCCTGGCGGAAAGGATTTGCATCCCGGACCCAAGCAATACGTGTTTGACATTACGCGTCGTTGGATGGACCCGAACGGCGATGGCAATCCGTCCGACGGGATTGACGGGTGGCGTTTGGATGTGGCGAACGAAGTTCCGCCGCAGTTTTGGAAGGATTGGAACACACTGGTTCGAGAGCTGAATCCAGAGGCTTATACGGTCGGCGAGTTCTGGGGCGACGCCCGTCAGCATTTGATCGATGGCCGATTTTCGGGGACGATGAACTATCACGGTTTTGCCTATCTCGTCAAAGGTTTTTTGATCGATGGCAAGCTGACAGCGCACGATTTTGGGTTGCAGTTGCAGCAACGGCGCGAAGAGTACCCGGTGCCGATGCAATTCGCGTTGCAAAACCTGATCGATTCACACGACACCGATCGCGTCGCTTCGATGATCGTCAACGCAAGCGATGGCCAATACCGCCAGCCCGAGCGTTTCGACTTTGACGTCTCTGAGGCCGTCTCTCCTCGTTCGAATCCTGAGTACGATGTCACCGCGCCCAATGCCCGTCAGCGCCGTATTCAACGACTGGTCGCGCTGATGCAGATGACCTATCTCGGGGCTCCCATGATTTACTACGGTACCGAGGCCGGCATGTGGGGCGCCGACGATCCTTGTGACCGGATGCCGATGGTTTGGGAAGAGTTTTCCTACGAAGATCAAGCGGGCGATCCGCTTGGGCGACCGCGCTCGACCAACCCGATCGCGTTTGACCGAGAACTGTTCGATTTTTACAGCGACGTCACCCGATTGCGTCGCGAATCGATCGTACTTCGACGTGGGGAGATGGAGGTTGTCGATCATGATGACGAAGCCATGTTTTTTGCTTTCCGGCGAAAACTTGATGGGGAGTCCGTGCTGGTTGTCTTCAATCGTGGTGCGGAAGATTTTGATTGGCAAGTCAAAACGAATGGGGACGTAAAACTAGAACAACTGTTTCACGCGGCTAATAACGATCAGATTATACGCACCGAAGGCAAGGAACGCACGGTGACCCTGACAATTCCGGCGCTCGATGCGGCGGTTTTCGCAGAACAGTCTGCCGAGGAGTAATTGCTGCCGATGCTTCTCGCTGTGCTGCAACGAATCGTAAAGATGCTGACGCGCGTGCAGAGTGGCAATAGCATGCTCTTCCTCGGTATGCTTACGTTGCTCGTCGGCTGCGGCAAACAGGACTCTCGCCAAGTCGTCACGCTATGGCATCAAATGCGGCCTGCCGATCGAGCGGTTCTTGAGAGTCGCCTCGAAGTCTACGAGCAGCAAAACCCTGAAATCGATGTTCGGGCGCTCTATAAAGAAAACGAAGAGCTACGCAGCGGGCTCGAATCGGCGGTGCTAGTCGGTGCAGGGCCTGACATTGTCTACGGCCCGTGGGACACGTTGGGAGTCTACAACGAAATCGGTGCCGTGCAAGATATGACGCCTTGGTTTCCCTCCGAAGTGCAACAAGAGTTCGACCCACGAACGCTGGCGATTTTGCCTGACAAAGAAAACCCTAGCCTCCGCAAGCTTTATTTTGTTGGCGACCGGTTCGGCAATCATCTTGCGCTGGTCTACAATCGCAACCTCCTCAAAGAGCCGCCTCAGACCACGGATGAATTAATCGTGGCTGCCAAAGCAAACACGGTCGACGAAACGGGCGATGGCCGGCCCGATCGGTTTGGGATCGTCTGGAATTATACCGAGCCTTTTTTTGTGATTCCCTTTCTCACCGGTCATGGTGCCTGGGTTTTTGCCAACGACGCACCGGGCGATGGCCGCTCGGAAGTTCGACCAGTACCCGAGCTAGATACTCCCCAAGCAATCGCGGCCTATCAATTCGTAGCCGATCTAAAAACCAAATACCATGTTCTGCCGATCTCTGCCGACTACAACGTCGCGCGCGAGTTGTTCCTGTCTGGCAAGGCAGCCATGTTGATCGATGGCGATTGGAGTTGGCAAGACTATGTTTCTGCCGAAGAGATCGACGCCGCCATTGCACCGCTGCCCATCGTCTCGTCGACCGGCCTGCCAATGAAGCCGATGGTTTCGCCTAAGGGCTATAGCCTCAGCATTGCCGCCCAAGGAAAGCGGGCAGAGGAAGCGATGCAGTTGATTCGCTTTCTCACCGATACGCCCACACAGTTGGCTTTTTTAGAGCAGCAAAAAATCATTCCCTCGCGCATGAGTTTGCGCGATCATCCGTTGTTGAAGCAAGATCCAACACTCATTACTTCGTTCGCCCAGACGCAAAATGGCCGCTTAATGCCGCTAGTGACCGAGATGCGTGCTGTCTGGGATGCCATGAAGCCGCCCTATCAGTCGTTGATGTCTGGAAATATCTCCGCAGCAGACGCCACTCGTCAGATGCAGCAGAGTGCTGACCGAAAAATTGCGGCGCTGACTGGCTCTGTCCGACCGGGGGTGACAGCGCCGCTGTTGCCGTTCGCAGGTTTTGCCTTGTTGCTGGCATTACTCGTGTGGCAACGCCATCGTTTGGTCGAATTTTTTCGTGACTTACGTCGCAATCGCCTAGCTTACGCTTTTGCTCTCCCCTCCTTACTCGCAATTTTTCTCGTCGTTGTTTTTCCGTTAGTCTTCAATGTCGCGCTTTCGTTTTCCAATATGTCGCTACAAAATTTTCGCGATTGGGAGATTGTCGGCTTTCATAACTATGCGTCCATCTTTTTTGGCGACCAAGCGGCGAAGTTTTGGGGCGTGTTTTTCAAGACGATCTTTTGGACGGCCATTAATGTTTCTCTACATGTTTCGATTGGCGTACTGCTGGCCGTGGTAATCAATGGTCCGATACGTGGCAAGGCGATCTACCGTTTGCTGCTGATTATCCCCTGGGCAGTGCCCGCCTACATTACGGCGCTCACTTGGCGAGGCATGTTCGACTACCAATTCGGCGTAGTGAATCAGGGTATCCTCGCCATCAACCATTATCTGCCGGCCATGCTGCACTTGCCGATCCTCGATTGGCTGAACCTGCCCAATCCGGCATTCGCCGCTTGCATTATCGCTAATGTTTGGCTCGGCTTTCCGTTTATGATGGTGATTGCTTTGGGCGGTTTGCAGGGGATTCCACAAGAGCTTTACGAAGCGGCACGAATCGATCGAGCGACGCGTTGGCAGCAGTTTTGGAACATCACGCTACCGATGCTCAAACCGGTACTCATCCCGGCGGTCACATTGGGGGCCATTTGGACCTTCAATAATCTCAACGTCGTTTGGCTCGTCTCGAATGGTGGGGAACCGTCGGATCAAACGCATATTTTGGTGTCATACGTCTACAAGGCAGTGTTTAATCTTTATCAATACGGCTATGGAGCGGCACTCTCGATGGTCATCTTTTTGATGCTGCTGGTGTTCTCGATCTTTTTCTTACACAAGACTCAGGCCACGGAGGGCGTCCATTGAACGAGCCTCGCACGATTACCGCCTTGCGTCACGTTGTGCTGCTACTTTTCGTCGCGATTGCAGTCTGGCCGATACTCGACGTGGTGTCGATCTCGCTACGGCCTGGCGATCGATTGCGCAGTACCGAATGGGAACTGATCCCCGAGAATTGGACACTCGATTCTTATCGCGAACTGTTTACCGAGCAGCCGTTTCTGCGCTGGCTGGGGAATTCACTACTCGTCTCGGCTGCGGTCACCGCCTTTGGTGTCGTCTTGGCATCGATGGGCGGCTACGCGTTTAGCCGATTTCAATTCGTCGGCCGTCAAACGATGATGTTGTCGATTTTGACGACGCAAATGTTTCCCGCGACGATGCTGTTGCTGCCGCTCTACATCATGATCGCCAAGTTAGGGCTGATCAACACTTTTTGGGGCTTGTCGATTTTTTATGTCTCGACAGCGCTGCCGTTTTGTATCTGGCAGATGAAAGGTTTTTATGACACGATTCCTGTTTCGCTCGAAGAAGCAGCGAAGATCGACGGGTGCAGCCAGTTCGACGCGTTCACCAAAGTCATTTTGCCGGTCGCCAAGCCGGGGTTGGTCATCACCGCTCTGTTCAGCTTTATGACCGCCTGGAGCGAGTACATCGTTGCCGCTCAGGTACTTCAGGATCGCGAAATGTTTACGTTGCCGCTAGGAATCAAAAGCTTTCAATCGAGCATGTCTACGCAATGGGGTCTTTATGCCGCGGCATCGATCTTAGTGAGCATCCCAGTGGTGCTGGTGTTTATGGGGCTGAGTCGTTATCTCGTCTCGGGGATGACCCTCGGAGCAGTGAAAGAATAAGTTGCTCGAAGTGAGTCCGAATCTGAAAGCTCATCACGTTTAGGAACGACGATTTTGAGAGGAGATCAGGGAAGTCTTCCTGGTCGTAACTTCTTACACTGCGAAGCAACCAAGACCGTCCCGCCTACGGACGTTTTGGGATATGGTTCGACGAAGGACGATGAAACCTTGGTGTGCAGGCGTTCCGCCCAAGTGGCAAAGGAGATGCCCTCCTGAGCGCGCTCTGATCATTAGCCGTTCTGATTTAGCGTGTGGGTTCGACGCTGTAAGAATTCCACACGTTGGCCATCCTCCCTTCGCAGTCCTGAATTGGATACAGGATCTCCTGTCATGGTTATCCTGAGATATTCAGATCGCCTACCTCAAAAGAACCAAAAGCAGCATCAGTCCAATCTACAATGTCCTGGCTGACAAATCCGTCGCAGAAATCTACCAGACGGCAACGATCGAACAATATTCCCGCCTCAGTTTGAACGCTCTTCCATTTTGTACGATCAATGGCCTCGGACAAGCAGAACGCTCGGATTGGGGTAATCAAGAACGGCTCCTTGAACCATTTTTTTGCAAAATTTTCAGGTTGAAGCTGCGTCTTAAGCTCAGACCAATTCGTTCCGGTTTTGCATTGCCCCAGCACAATGAGTTGGCCGGGCAGTGCATCCGCGAATGGTGTCCAAGCTACTGCATCAAGTTTGTCATCAACAGCAGTGATCTTAGAATTGCCGTCAAGATTTTTGAAGCCCACACCTTCGTTAAGTGATTTGCATAGGTGATTGACTTTGTCTTTGAATTTGCCCTTTTTAGCTGTGCCAAAAACGAGTGACTTCGCTCTTCCACCTAAATAGTTTTGCAGCACATGAGCCGCAAGTTCTTCAAGTAACAGCGTGCCATCTAATCCAGCGTGCTTCTTGCTTTTCGACATATTCAGTCGTGTGCTTAGTAGCAGATAGCGATATACCTGCGATTCGATTTTGTCTTCGGATTGCTTGTCATACTTGAGGACGGTTCCTTCAAGGGTAAGCTTGAATGGATACCCATCTCGGCAGGCAGCTGCCCTCCGATCAATCTCATTCATCACCTCAGGAAGTAAATCGGTTGTCTCTTCCTCAGTGTCATTGACCCCTTCGTTTTTCTCGTTATCGCCTACACGACCGAGATACGCGATAATCTCACGCTCTGATACTTTGCCGCATTCCCAGGCGATTAGCTCAGCAAAGTCCGCCAGTTCGTGCGCCTTCGCCTGTAGCGAAGGCAATTTTGGAAGTTTAAAAGGCATCCGCCGTCACTCCTTATTGCGGCGTCGACGAGACGGCTTTTGCTTACGCTGCATCTCTGTGTAGATGTCTTCTGCTAGGTTTGCTATATCATCCGCTATGCGCAGAAGGTCCACGGATTTGTCGTATCCAGTGGTTAGCGTGGCTCGCGCTCTAGTTAGCTCTCTTTTTGCACTGTACAACGCGTCCTGAAAAACTTCGTTCTGTGGACGGCTTAGCTCGTAAGCGCTGTCGATATCGTTGTCATCGCGTAAAGCCGCGGTTGCTTCGCGGCTTTTTAGCACTTCGTTCAAACGCCAAAGATGCTTTGCCTGTGTTCGTATTGCAGGCGGCTTCTTTTCTTTTTTGCTCCCGTAAAGCCAGATGCAAAATTCACCAAGCTCTTTCTTTCGACTCACCGGAACCGGGCTTTTTGATTCCTCGGTAAAATCTTTGAGTTTCAAAAAGCTACTAATTCCATCTCCATCGAGTCCGGTGTAAAGATGGGAGAACGAAAATCGAGTGTGAACGCGATCTTCTCGATTGTAAACTTTTAATCGCTCGGCTTGGTCTATCACCATGAGCCCGCGATACAGACGCTGCACGGTCTTGTGACGATCGCCAATTTGCTCAGCAATATCAGCTAACGGTATCTTATAGGTTTTGTGTACATCTGCGATATATTTGGCTTTCGCATAACTGCTCCACTTAGCAGGTCCATTGACATGCTTAAAGCCAAGAT
>JAADGD010000139.1 GCA_013152515.1 Planctomycetota bacterium | reverse complement strand
CGTAAGGAAGCGTCCAGACAGAATTTTGAACTCTCTCGGACGCTTCCTTACGGGCGCGGTTCGGCATTGTTGTAAACTCAACTTCCTCGTGAGCGAAGGACTACTGACAAATTTTTCTCTCCTCGTTGAAGACTACTGCAACTCTTTGGTACAATAAAAAACCTTCAGGAAGTGCGTGCCAGCCTGGTGGCGGTCGCGGTCTTCAAAACCGTTGTGCGGAATGACACAAGTTTCGCAGGTGGGTTCGATTCCCATGCACTTCCGTTTTTTTCGACGGCCCTTGCTGCGAATTCACTTCTTTTTCCGCCTTCCTTCTCGATACTCACGATCGATATCCGGCACCGAACCGGGGCGCGCATCGGCGTGTGCACTACCGGGCGCCAAGGGCAGATTGACTTTTGGGAAGTGGCTGCGATGTTTGGCGATGATCGCCGCGTACTTCGTGTCGTCGGCTAGATTATTAAATTCGTGCGGATCGACGTTGCGATCATAAAGCTCTTCGGTGCCATCGGCGTACTGAATGTATCGCCAATCCTTGGTTCGCACGGCGTGATTGTTTTGCCCGAAAGTCGTCAGCGCAGGCCAGGGCCGATCTGCTGTGGCCTCCTTTAGTTGCGGCATCAAAGAATGCCCTTCGAGGCTCGCAAACGGCGACAAGTCGCAAAGCTCGACAAGCGTCGGAAAGAGATCGATCAAACCGACAGGCCAATCGCAGCGTTGACCCGCTGTCACGCCTGGGCCACTGGCCATCATCACGACCTTGGTCGATACTTCCCACAGCGACCGTTTGCCCCACCGCTCTTTAGTGCCTAAATGAAAACCGTGATCGCTCCAAAGAATGACCACGGTGTTTTCCGCGTACGGACTCTGGTCGAGCGCGTCGAGTACCTTGCCGACCTGGGCGTCGACAAACAGGATGCTTGCCAGATAGGCCTGTACGGCCCGCTGCCACTGATTATTTTCGACGATCCATTGATGACGTGGCGCGACACCGCTCCAACTCAGGTCTTGACCGTATTGCGAGACGTCGTCGAGATCGTCAGCTTTTGTTTTTGGCAACAGAACCGAATCGAGCGGGAATTCATCAAACCATTTCTGAGGTGCGTAGAGCGGAACATGAGGCCGATAAAAACCGATGGCTAAGAAAAAAGGCTTGTCGTGGTCGCGTTGGAGTTGCTCGCTCGCCCAACCCGCTATTTTGGCATCGGGCATCTGCTCGTCGCTCTCAGGGTAGACGCCCCAATCCCAAAGCGGACTGATTTTTGTCTTTCTTGCCACGAGAGGCTGCTTGGGTCTCGGTCCAAAGCTGCCAAAATTCCCAGCATAAATCTCAAACGCTCCAGCTCCACCGGTGTGAAACAGCTTGCCAGCCGCCAGTGTGTGGTAGCCGTTCGCCCGAAAGTGCTGCGGCAAGGTGACCAGATCGCGAGTCGCTGCATATTGGCGAATCGTCGGCGACAGATAATAGACGCCGGTTGACGAAGGCAACAGGCCAGTCATCAAACTGAGCCGAGATGGGTTGCAAATGGGTGCTTGGCAGTGGGCGTTTGTAAAATTCGTCCCCCGTGCAGCCAGACGGTCGATGTTGGGCGTGCGCGCCTGAGGGTGCCCCCCCAAACAACCAACCCAGTCGTTGAGATCGTCGACCGCGATGAATAAGACATTGGGCGGCTGGGACGCTACTACGCTCTGCTCTTCTGCGGAGGCAACCACACATGACAGCGCCACGGTCATGAATCCCAAAACTAACCAAATCACTTGCATACATATTCTCGATTCCGCCAAGGGCAACATCCGTGTTACTAACGGTAAAAGTTTGCACAGCATGCGTAAAAAATTTTGACAGGATTTACAGGATCAGCAAGATAACGGCACATGGAATTGATCCTGTCTATCCTGTAAATCCGGTCAAATATTTTTTAGTTGCGGCCTTACTGTCGCGCTGGGAATATCAGTGCTATCCGCGGTTCTCATTTCTTGTTGCTGAAACAGTAATACTAGAAAACACTAGCGACAAAAACTAGCACGATCGCCGCGATTAAAGGAATGAGAACCGACACAACAAACACATCGCGGTAAGCTTGCCGGTGGGTTAATCCCATGATTGTGAAAATCGCCAAGACAGCCCCGCAATGTGGCAAGGTATCTAATCCCCCCGCGGCAACGGTGGCGATACGGTGCAAGACTTCTGGTTCGATCCCCATCGCTAAATAACTGGGAGAAAGTGTTTCCATAAAGATACGAAGTCCTCCCGAAGCAGACCCGACGATTCCCGCTACGACGTTCACCGAGAAAAGAAGCGAAAGCAGTGGGGGCAAGGGCGCGTCGACGACAAGCTTTGAAAAAGATGCGAATCCGACCGTTTGCGAGACCACTCCGCCAAAACCAACGACCACAGCGGTGTTGATCAGAGGCATGATCGCGTCTTGTGCGCCTCGACTGACAATCGCCGAGGCGATCGGCCAGACACTGCCGTGCAGTGCAACAGTAACCAGCGTACCAAAGGCAAGTGCAATGCTTGGCCAGAGAACATGTTGCTCGTTGGCGAAAACAACCACTTGCGTCAACCAAGTGTTGGTGGTCGTGTCGAGCAGTAGCAAGACCACCTTGGGCAAGAGAATCATCGCGATTACGGTAACCAGCGGAATAATTACTCGGGCGGGAGTTGAATTGTAAATCTCTTGCTTTTCGTCCGACTCGACATCCTGTGGAGCTGGCACAAAGTCTTCGCCTCGCTGAGCCGCTTTTTTTCTTTCCCGTTCAAGATACCACATTCCCAGGCCAAGCATGATCGCTGCGGCAAGAAGTCCCAAGGCAGAACCTGCGAATAGACTGGTGCCGAGTTTCTCGGCCGCGATCGCGTTATGGATAGACGGAGCCCCTGGCAACGCCGTCATCGTAAAGGTCCCAGAACCCAGAATGGCTGCTCCACAAAAGAGACGTTTGGGGATATTTGCATCGCGAATTAATTCGACGCCCAAAGGATAGAGGGCAAAAATCACCACGAACACCGAAACTCCGCCATAGGTCAGAATGGCAAAAGCGCCCGTAATGATCCATAGCGCACGGTCTTTACCAAACACTTTGGCAAGAAAACGAGCCAACGCCTGCGCTGCTTTGGTCTCTGCCATCACTCGTCCGAACACCGCGCCCGAGACAAACAGTAAAAAGAATTTACCAGCAAACGTAAACCCTCCCAACGGACCGATTGCATAGGAATCTATCAGAGATTCGGCCAGTGGCAGGTGATTGGTAACAATCACAACCATCGATGCCAACAGCGAGGCAAGAATGATGCTAAAGCCACGCAACGCACAGACGATGAGAACCAACAACCCAAGGAGGAGGCCAATATTCTCTAGCATCGAAGTACTCTCCTGAGGCCGTGGCGGTATTTGGAACGGAGGTCAGATAGGATACCAGTTACAAAGAAAATGACCAATGCTTATGTCTCAGCGGCATTCGTTTTGATACCGCATTTGTAGCATCGTTTCTTTTTTTCGCGATGGCGGCGACGCGTAGGTCGCCGGCTATTGAATTGCAGTTACTCTTTTTTGGAATTTCCTTCTTGACACAAGTACAGATGTACGCAAATATGCGTACATCTGTACTGATCTAAGTCGACGGGAGCCCACGATGGCAAAACGGCCTGAATTATCGAAAGGTGAATTAACCGTAGCGCGTGCTGTCTGGCGTTTGCGCGAGGGATCGGTTGGCTCCATTCACGAAGAGGTTAGCCACGCGGTCGCGATGGATTACTCGACGGTGCAAACGTACTTACGACGACTGGAAGCGAAGGGTTATCTGCGAACCAAACGCGAGGGTCGCAACAAAATTTACAGCGCTAAGGTGCAAGCCACGCAGGTCATTCGCGAGACAGTGCGTGATTTGGTGGGAAGGCTGTTCGATGGCGAAGTCGTGGCGATGGTCAATCATTTGGTACGCGATCACGGCATGAGCAAAGAAGACTTGCAGGAATTGCGATCCGTACTCGCGGAACTGGAGGACGCTGACGATGTTTCTTGAGTTCGATTTCCCCGGATTTGTCAGTCGGCAAGTTTGGCAATTGACGGCAGTTTTGGTTGGCGTCGGAGTGCTTGTCTGGCTAGGTGGTCGGCGTCGTCCACATCTTGCCTATGCCCTTTGGTTGGTCGTGTTGATGAAGGCGATCACGCCACCGCTATGGGTGAGCAATCTCAGCTTGTTCAGTGTGCCGGCGGCTTCGGAGATGGGCTGGGCGGTGGTGGTTCCGCAGGAGGAGCCCCCAAGGAACGCTTCTGACGAAACCCGTGTATTGGAGAACTCGCAGATCGCTTTTTCTTTGGCTGCAAAGAAGCAAAAACTGGTTTTGCCTCAAAAAACAAACTGGCTGTTGGCCGCGACAACGGTTTGGTTGATCGGCGCGGCGTCGTTGGCAAGCGTTTCAGCGATGCTCGTTTTTCTGCGCTGGCGGCGAATGCGAAACACGGAAGTGTCCGCAGCGCCAGAGTTGCTCGAAGCAGTGTCGCGGATCTCAAAACAATTGGGGCTGCGTCGAGCGGTCCGTCTGCTTGTGACTAACGAGGGTTATGGGCCTGCTTTGTTTGGGGTTTGGCGACCGACGATCGTGCTGCCACAGTGTGTGCTGGCGGAGAAGAATCCGCAGGATTGGGAGCCAACTTTGACGCACGAACTAATTCATCTGCGTCGGGGCGATCATTGGGTGTCGCTGCTACAAGCGGTGGTGCAAGTCGTCTGGTGGTTTCATCCGTTGGTGTGGTGGATGAATCGACAAATTTGTCGGGTGCGCGAACGGTGTTGCGATCAAGAATCGGTCTGCGCGTTGGCCGGGCCGCCCGTGCAATACGCCGAAAGCTTGCTCGAAGTCTTGGACGCAAAATCCAAGTTGCGTCCCGTCTACGGTTTTCCGGGCGTGCGTCCGGTCCAAATCACAAAACAGCGAATCCAGGAGATCATGACGATGTCAAAAACATTTCAAGCACGTACGCCTACGTGGTGTTGGGGACTGGCGCTGGCGGTAGCAATCGTCGTCTTGCCAGGGATGCCGTTGGCTGGTGAGAGTTTGGCGCTAGCCGAAGAAGCAGCGACGACCGCCAAGCAGAAGCCCGCTGCTCGTAAGCCGTTGCGACTGAAATACGGTGACAACAAACCCGACGGCAAGAAGAGCATCGCCGGCGCAGGCGAGATGATTCGTTTTGAGTTACCCACCGAAGCAGGCGCGGTTAAGGCGATCCGAGTGCATGGTTCACGTTATGGCTATCCTCAAGCGCCGAAAGAGGATTTTGAAGTGACCCTGCTCAGCGCCGACATGAAAGAAGTCTTGCACACCGAGTTGGTCCCCTATTCACTTTTCAAACGGGCCAAGAAAGGCCGCTGGACGCATGTGCCCTTCAAAGCGTCGGTCGAGGTGCCGCAAACATTTTGGGTGGTGCTGAATTTCAATGCCGAGGCGCGTAAGGGCGTTTATGTTAGCTACGACACCAGCACCAAAGGGCAATACTCGCGCGTTGGCACGACCGACGAAGACGCTCGCGAGACCAAGTTCGGCGGCGATTGGATGGTGCAAGTGTTGCTGGCAAAGTGATTGGCGCAGGCAGTAGCGGGGACGTCTTCGTCACCGCGCGATTCGTTGAGATTTATTGTCCTTACGAGGGGTCTAAAACCCTCGCCTTTAGGCGAAAGCTTCAGGATTTTACGATCAGAGAAGGTCAGAGAAGGAGTAGCAGTTGTGTGTTCCGATATTTTTGGGTGGCACCGACACGGGTCCGGAGAACGGTTTTTTGGCAAGAAACCTGTACTCGGACCTGTGTCGGTGTGCGTAGCACGGGAGGAAGCAAGCTCGACTTCCTCTTGTGCTGCGCACACCGACAATCGCTCGAAAAAAGTCG
>JAADGD010000062.1:4849-10741 GCA_013152515.1 Planctomycetota bacterium | reverse complement strand
CCCTCTCGCCAAAACGTAATCTCGCCCGAGTTAGACAAGTCGCTTCGGCTAGAAACAAAGATATCTGGCACCCAGTCAGGAGCAGCCGTCACATCAAGAAACTCGCTGGTCGTTGCATCGTAAAATTGCGCAACGCTCCCGCTCATGAGCGCAACGTCGCCCAGGTCGTTCAAATCGAGGTTGGTAATCGCCGAACCTGGCCCGCCAGGTAGTGTATTGATGTTGGTGGTTGTGCCAGTGGCCGGATCGAAGAGATAAGTCGACGGAAACCCCATGTAAAGCACTTGGTCGAGATTGTTGATCTCGTTTTCTCGCCCTCGAAACGGAGCGCCCAGCTTGTCAGTGATCTGTTCGAAGTTGCCGGTGGGGTAGTCGTAGACGTAAATATCGCCAACATTGTTGTCGCCCGAATGGAGCGACATTTTATCATTATCGTTGAGGTCGAACGCCGTTCCTCCAAAATTGGTGAGCGAATTGCCGGGAAAATTGGGCAGCGTGCTGACGTTGGTAAACGTCTGCGTTTCTTGTTCAAAAAACCAATAGTCGCGAGTCGTCGAGGGTGTTTCCATCATCGCGATATTGCCCGAGTTATTCAGCTTCAGAAAAAATGGATTTTCTGGTGCGCCAGGCAAAGCAGTCACGTCGAGAAACGATCCTTCGGAGCGATCGTAAAACCACACCGCTCCGTCATTCAAAAAAGCGATGTCGCCGTTGTCGTTGACTTCGGCCCCGCGTCCGCCGCCGGGCCCCAGCGGCAGATCGGTGATGTTTTCGAACAGGTAAACTCTGGCCACTGCCGGTTGGCAGCAGATTCCCCAGACGATTCCTGCTCCAAAAAGTAAACGAACCATTGACGCGCGCACCTCTTCTGCAAACGTAGCCATCTGCTGCTCCTCCTCAAATTATGTGTTCCAATCAGCGGAAAGTCGCCAAGCCTCAAGCGAGCTGTCGCTCAAGCAGCGATTCTAGCGACACGACGCAAAATTGTGGAGTCCACCAAAGAACCCCCGGAAAAAGCGAGGTGGGAAACAGGGCAACGGGAGCGAACTACCGACACCCAAGAGACGCTAACGTCGAGCTTTTTGCTCAATGGCGACAGCCCTATCCTGGGATCGCTAAATGTTTTTCCTTTCGTTGCAGGGTCGCAAGTGTTGCGAAAGCACAAATCGCAAGCAACGCTGTTGAAGGCTCGGGAACCGTCTGCGTAGAGGTGAGTGAAGTAATCACGCGGCTGCCGTATTCGGCCTGCCACTGCGGAATCAGCGCGGGGTCATCGCGTTGCACTAGCAGAAAATCGTTGCTGTCGACATCGCCGTCCGCATCGAAATCGGTTTGCAGCGGTGCGAGGATTTCGAGAACGACCGACTCGGGGTTGTATTGAATTCCCCAGACGAGGTTGGGAGCTAGATCGGGTAACAAAAACGTGTCGAACTCGCTGGTGATAGACGCGTCAATAATCTCAAAACTGTCGCCGAGTCCTGGGGCAAATACGCCACCGCCCAGATCAACAAGCGACACCTCCAGCAGCCCAGCTAGGTCGACTGACCCAGCAGCGAGCGAATCGAATTCTTCTGGCAGGCGGCCGCCCAGTTCGATTTCCAGATCGCCGGTGGCCGATTGCACGTAATCATCAAAAAATGTTAGTCGCCCGACGAAACTGCCTGGGGCAAGTGTGCCGTTATTGAAAAAACGTGGGCCCTTTGCAGGATCCGACCATATCCTCAGAAAGCCGCTACCCGTTACCGTTCCGCCGACTTCGTTCACTATAATTCCATCTCTCATCCACATTCCACCTTCAATTTCGATCTTTGCTCCAGCCTTGTTGATGAATTGGTTGCCAGTAATTGTGGAACGCGAACCGTTGAAAATAGCAAGCGTATTTTCTGTTATGCGAATAACGCCTTGATTCGTTAGTCGTTCACGGAAACTGATTTCCAGTCGGGAGTTATCGCGACTTTCGATGAGCGCCTCGTTATTCCAATTGAAAAGTTCTCCTATTCTGAGCGTACCGCCACCGCTGCTGATCAGTTCGCCATAGTGCCGAAAATAAAGTTGCGTGTTGGACACAGAAGAAGTTTCTATAGTTAAAAGCCCTCTCCTCGCCTCGATTCGTCCTTCATTCACAAACAAATTGTCGTTCAATCGGATCACTCCACTCCCCATGATCGTGTGCTCAGGGCCGTTGAAAAAAGCAGTGAGGCCGGACATGTTTATGTCACCACGCATCTTGCCGCTACCTAGCAAGCGAACACGACCAAGTCCCCTAACGGTGCCCGCTTCGAACAGTCCGTCATTACGGATGGTTCCTGCGATCATTAAATTACCAGAGGCTTCCACACGACCGCGCAACTGCATTTCGACTGGCGTGCTACTGACATTTAAAGAGCCCCCACTCAGAATGCGAATCACTCCACCTTCGTCAGCTTGGAGTATTCCGCCTATGACATCTTCCAGAACTATCTCTGAGCCAGTGCCCGCCTGTATCGTTCCTGCGAGGGTATTGCCTTGCCTGTCGATCTCGTAGTTCTGAATGGCAACAGTTTTGGAGAAAAACACGAGATTTGCCCCGTTGATTGCTCGAATCGTGCCACTGTTGGTGAGGTCACCCGAGTTGAGGCCGGGAAGGAAAGATAGCTCAAAATTAGAATCGGGAACACTCGCTTCCACGGTACCCCGGTTCACGAGGGCTACTTCGTCGAAAAAAATGTCGTCATTCACTCGCAACGTATTATCGGCGTTGATGAGCTTTGACGTAACGTTCAACCCGTTGTTCTCTCGGATGCCACCGAGTAGTTCTAGCTCGCCTCCGCCGTTAAAAGTAACTTCCGGATCACCGAGAGTTAGTTCTTTATTACTAGTGAATGTGCCTGTGTTTTCGATTTCGCCTAAAAGAGTAAGATAGCCGCGATTCCAATTGACAACGCCCTCTAGGCGGACGTCTTCGAGCTTACCATACCCAGAGAATCCAGCGTTTGAACTCGAAGTCGAGGCCAGACCACGCACAATCCCGCCTTGGATACTCGCGTTTATTAACTCTAGGCTTGAGTCTGCACCAACTTCGATGATGCCACCCTTATTTGTCAAAATATCCCCATACACGGTAGCAGAGTAGCCATTAATCGATACACTTCCTCCGTTGACGGCACGGATCACGCCAAGGTTCGCCCATTTTACAGTTCCCTGAGACTGGTCAAAGATTACCTCCAGATCCAACGTAAGAGAAGCGCCTATCCCATCGGCTTCAATCGCGCCTGAATTTTCAAAAAAAAACCCACCGGCAAACACGGCATCTGAAAAGGGTCGAGCGCTGATTGTATTGTCAACATTGATGAACTTCGACACCATTCCATTGGAGCCGGTAGTTCCATTTGATAAGGTTGCGTTGCCGCTAAGTTCGATTCTGCCTCCTCCAGAGAGTATCGTTGTGCCTTCCATTGCTAGGCTGCTATTGTCAATAAATATCGTTTTTCGATTAGCGAATGTGCTATCCACAAGACGTATTCCGCTGGGGAGTTCAGGGAATACCATCGCATCGAGTTCAACTCCAATCAGCGATATATTACTGGAAAGCAAAATTTTCCCTTCCTCAATTCCACCTTCGTTGGAGGTAGCGATTCGCCCACCATAGATTTTTCTTGCCACTGAATTAATGCCTCTTCCTCTAATGCTGACGGTCGAATCTCCTAACGCTTCGATCGTGCCGGGTACGTCGTTATCATAGTTTTGGATCGACCCGTAAATCCAATCGTTCAGATTTATTATGCCTCCGTTGCTCGCTCGCAAGGTACCGGAGTTGATCAAGCGAGGTTGAGCGGAGTTAAATAAACTAGCGAGCCGCAATGTTTGTCCCGCCACGTTGGCGTCGATTAGTTGTTCATTCCAAAGGCTTGATAAATTGATCCGCCCACTCCCTTCGAGAATGCCTTGGTTCCACAATAAGCTGCTGGGTGATAAGCCGTTGGAAGAAAAAGTTGCGCGATCGAGCGAGATGAGACCTCCGGGCAGGTTCGAGACAAAGCCGTCCAATCTCAGACGGGGAGATGCACTGTTACCAATTCTGGTTACGTAGATCGACCCAGAATTTTCTATTGTGTCAGTCCGCAATTCCGCACTAGAGGTGATTGTCAGCACATCGCTCGTGTCGAGGGCTAAGGAATTGATCGAGATGTCGCTTTCTAACAAGACTGACGTGTCTTGGCCTGCATTGGCATCGATTCGGACTGAGGTTGTGTCGTCCGGCACCACGCCCAACGACCAATTCGCTGGATCGCCCCAGTCGCCTGCGGCAGGGCCGGTCCAGACATTCGTCTGGGCGTGGGCAGCGGCGGTGAGCATGACGAAGCTCAGTCCGAACACGAGGATTCGGAGCATCTTGCTGGCTTGGTTTGTCATTGAAATAACCGTATCTGGGGGTAAGAGATAAGGCCCTCTAGTATGACGCCTAGTTGCGAGGGTGTCAAAAACTGTGCGACCAGCTATTCGGGACCGCCGTACAAAACTCTCCGACTTTCAAACCAAGTGCAACTTTCCCAAGTGTTGCTTTCCCACCGAACCGCGCCCGTAAGGAAGCGTTCCGCAAGAGCTAGAACTCCGCATACACGCTTCCTTACGAGCGCGGTTCGGTGTTTTGTTGTGCGAAGTTTGATTCACTTGGTGCATTTTAGCAGATTCAGGCCGAGAAGTGAGAGGCGATTATTGGCCAGGGTGAAAGACCCAATTCCTCGGACGTCGGGCGCAGGCCACGCTAGCCAGAAGTGCTAGGGCGAGCGTGGTCGGCTCGGGCACGGATTGTGTAGAGGCTTGCGACCCCGCTCCGCCGCTAAATTCGCGTTGCCAGAGCAAAAAATCGGCACCGCTCAAGTTGTTGCCGTAGCGGGCTTCCCAACCGAGCGTGGGAGGATGAGGTCGGCACCGTCAAAATCGCCATCGTCACGCCATCCGCATCAAAAGATCGCCTTCGCGGACCACCCAATGCGAGTCTCCGTGTTATTAGCGGTAAAAGTCTGCGCAGCATGCGCAAGTTTTTTGACAGGATTTACAGGATCAACAAGAGGACGGCGCATAGAATTGATCCTGTAAATCCTGTCCAACTCACGTTTTTTGGTTGTGGCCTTACGGTCGCGCCGGCTCATTCTACGAAAGGTTACAACACTACGCCGGCTGCAACTCGGCCCGTCGTTCTTCCACAATCTCCGTTTGGATGTTGCTCGGCACGGGGGCGTACTTGCCTAGCTCCATCGTAAAACTGCCTTGGCCTTGGGTTTGGCTACGTAGGTCGGTCGAAAAACCAAACGTCTCGGCGAGTGGAATGTCGCAGATGATCGTCGTGACTTTGTTCTGCGTGTCGGTCGAGACGACCATGCCGCGCTTGCTGGAGACTTGCCCCACGACCGAGCCTTGGAACTCTTCGGGGCATTCGATTTCCATCAGCATGATGGGCTCGAGCAGCACAGGTTTCATGCGATTGAAATTTTCGCGAAAACATTCGCGGGCGGTCAACATAAACGCCATGTCGGACGAGTCGACATCGTGGAAGGAACCGTCTTCGAGTACGACCTTCAAACCGACCACGGGATAGCCGGCGACAGGGCCAGCTTCCATCATCTGACGAAAACCTTTTTCGATCGCCGGGATAAAGTTTTTCGGGATGCGACCGCCGGTGACGTTGTCGACAAAGAGCATCTCGTCGCCATCGGCCTCTTCGCGATCTTCGTCGGTCATCGGGCTGATCGAACCGACAATGTGACCGTATTGCCCAGAGCCACCCGATTGCTTCTTGCGTTTGTGGTCGTAGTCGAACGCGACCCTGCCACTTTCGCGGTAGCTGACCTTCGGGGCACCGACTTCGACCTCGACGCCGTATTCGCGTTTGATGCGCTCGACGTAGACCTC
>JAADGD010000062.1:0-4758 GCA_013152515.1 Planctomycetota bacterium | reverse complement strand
CTCAGCTTGTCGGCGTTGTCGCGCGACAGCGGATTGATCGACATCTTGATGACCGGCTCGGCGACGAAGATGTTTTCTAGCACAGCGTATTTGGGCTTAGAGCAATACGTATCGCCACTCGCACAGTCGATGCCCATGATCGCGACAATATCGCCCGCCGAGGCCGAATCGATCTCTTCGCGTTTGTCGCTGTGCATTTTGACGATGCGGCTAAAGCGTTCTTTCTTGCCAGTCCGCTGGTTGAAGTACATTTCGCCCTTGGACATCGTCCCTTGATAGATACGCGTATACGTTAGCTGGCCGTACTCGTCGTCGGCGATTTTGAAGGCCATGCCAACCGTCGTTAGGTTGGGGTCGCTTTCAAGCTTAATTTTCTTTTCGGGGTCGGTCGGATCCGAGGCAATCACTTCGTGATCGAGCGGACAAGGCAGATACCGATTCACAGCATCCATCAGCGGTTGCACGGCCTTGTTCTTGAAGGCCGAGCCCATGAACACGGGCGTAAAACCTTGGTGAATCGTGGCGTTTTGGACCAACTTGTGAATCAGATTTTCAGGAATTTCTTCTTCTGAAAGCAGCAGTTCCATTAGCTCGTCGCTGTACATCGACAGCGCTTCGAGCATATGGGCACGCGCCTCGGTGGCCTTATCGAGCAGTTCGGCGGGGATCTCTTCGACGCGAACTTTCTCGCCGTTGTCACCGTCAAAGTAGGAAGCCTTCATCGTGATCAGATCGACGATGCCTTCAAAATGTTCTTCCAGACCGATCGGAATCTGCATCGCTACGGCGTCAGAGCCGAGCTTGTTGCGAACTTGTTCGATGACCGAATCGGGATTCGCGCCGGTGCGGTCCATCTTGTTGATGAATGCGAGTCGTGGCACATGGTAGCGCCGCATCTGGCGATCGACGGTCATCGATTGCGACTGGACGCCGCCGACCGAGCAGAGCACCAAGATCGCGCCGTCGAGTACGCGCAGGCTGCGCTCGACTTCGACAGTAAAGTCGACGTGGCCTGGGGTGTCGATGAGGTTGATCGAATGGCCTTCCCAATCGAGGCTAGTCGCGGCACTGGTGATTGTGATGCCGCGCTCTTTCTCTAGCTCCATGTGATCCATCGTCGCGCCGTCGCCGCCGCCGCGCACGTCTTCGATCTTGTGAATACGTCCGGCGTAGAACAAGATGCGTTCGCTGAGCGTTGTTTTGCCCGAATCGATGTGCGCGGAAATGCCAATGTTACGAACGTTTTTCAGATCCATGACTGCCTCTACCTCAACCAACAACATGATTAAACGATACGGGAATTGCCGTCACGAACCTGTGGCGGCAACAATATAAGCCAAACGCCAGTAACAAATACCTGGCGGAATGGTCGGGGCGCTGATGGCCCCGAAGAAATAAGGGGGGACTCCGTGTCACCCTACTGCAAGGCGGGACGATCTAGTATTCTTGCTTCGATAGGTCCTCATGGCTAGTGCAAATAGGGGAATTCGTGAGGTTCACGAAGTTCACCCCTCTTGGCTGAAAGCACAAGGCGGGGAGAGTAGGTAGCCACTTGGCGTGTGTGAAGACCAATCTTTTCCTCAGAATCTAGGTCGGCTTCTTGAGGCGACCGACTAAAATAGAGGTTTGCCGCCTGCGAAGGTTCGCGAACGAAGGTTCTCAGAAATGGCGGGAACGATCGGAAGATCGCGGTAAGTTCTTTTCCTGTAAATAGATACGTATCATGGCTGACAGCACCTCCGAGCCACACAACAACTCTGACAAACAGTTGCCCACCCAGGCGAAATTACCTGCAGGCTGGCTCTCTGAGTGGCCCTGGATCACCTTTTTGCTGCCATTTATCGTTTTTATGGTCGCCACCAGCTTCGAGCCGACTCCGCCTCCTCCGTTGGAAACCAAAGAAATAATCGCCGAGCCAGACATCGGCTTCTTTGCCGAAGACCCTGGCGAGGGCTTTCTGCCGGCGATCAGCTACAGCTACTACCCGCACGTCTACACGGCGAAAATCGCGCTGACGCTCTTGGCCATGCTGTTGGTCTGGCCCGGGTATCGCACATTTCCGTTCCGGGTCAGCAGCCTGAGCGTACTCGTCGGCGTGGTCGGGGTCGTCCTCTGGATCGTGTTGTGCCACCTGCGCCTCGAGCCCAAAGTCATCGGCCCCATCGACGAATTCCTCGGCAGTTTTATTCCAGGTCTCGAAGAAGGCGACACGCCCAGCGTGGGGCTGATGTCGCTCATTGGCGCAGGCGAGCGGAGTTCGTTTAACCCGCTTGTACAAATGGCCGCGACGCCTCTGTGGGCATACGCTTTTCTTGCGATACGTTTCCTTGGCCTCGCGCTCGTCGTGCCGGTGATCGAAGAATTTTTCTTGCGCGGCTTTATGATGCGTTTCGTTGTTCACGATCAGTGGTGGCAAGTCCCCTTCGGCGCGGTCAATCGTATGGCGGTGATCGCGGGCACGGCGGTGCCGATGTTGATGCACCCAGGCGAACTGCTAGCCGCCTTCGTTTGGTTCAGCATGGTGACTTGGCTGATGGTCCGCACCAAAAACATCTGGGACTGCGTCGTCGCCCACGGCGTGACGAATCTGCTGCTAGGCATCTACGTCGTGTGGTCCGGCGAGTGGCAGTTGATGTAGCCTCCGGCTCTGCCGGGGGACGTTGCTACTAACGTGTTGCCAATTGCATTGTTAAAAAGATTTTTTCAGGGACCATCCCCCGGCAGAGCCGGAGGCTACACGTCATTCGGCTTCGTACGTTGCTTGCGACACTTCGCCGACAGGCTCGGTGCGGAAGGGTTCGTTGTCTTGGTAGAGCTGCAAACGTGTGAGATACGTGAATTTGGCATCTTCGGGAGCTAGGTCGACCGCTTGCGTGACCGCGGCGATTGCCTCTTCAAATTGGCCATTGCTTGCCAGCGCCGCCGCCAACGTGTCGAGCGCGATGTGCCGCTCGCCGTAGCTGCACTCCAACGCTTGCTCGGCCCCTAGTACAGCATTTTCGGGATCGCGAAACCGCTCGTCAGGACAGGTCGCGAGCAGCCAGGCACCGTTGCGATAGGCATGGGCAAAATCGGGGTCGAGTTCGATCGTACGAGCGTAGTCGGCCAGTGCCTTGCCATAGTTGCCCATGTCGGCTCGCAAATCGCCTCGACTGCAAAAAATATCGGCGCTGGTCGGTTCTAGTTCGGCAGCCGCCGTGTAATGTTCGATTGCTTTGTCCCAACGGCTGAGCATGTGGTAAACTCGGCCCAGACCGACATGCGCGGTAGCAAATTTGCTGTTGACCCGAATCGCCAGTTCGTAGTCCTTGATCGCCGCCTGTAAATCTTTTGCTTGGACGTAAAGCGTGGCACGATTGGCGTAGGCTTTGTCGTAATTGGGGTTCAGTTGAATCACTCGGTTGAAGTCGTCGAACGCTTCGGCGAATTTTCCGGCTTGTGCGTAAGACACTCCACGATTATGCATCGCTCGCCAGTTGCGAGGATTGAAGTCGAGTGCCGCTTGGAAATCGGCGTTTGCCAATTCTTGCTCGCCCTCGTCCGCGCGAAGTTGCCCACGTCGGTTCAATGCCCAAGAGGAAAGCTGCCGGGCAAAGCCGCGTTGGTCGCCCTGGGCACCTTGGTCAATGGCCGCAGCACATTGTTGTACGATTTGCGAGTAATCGGCCGCTGTTTTTGCTTCGAGAGATTGCTCGTGCGCCGAGATCAGCAACTCGGCTACCGAAGCAACTTCCGTCTTTGGCGTTGCACTTTTTAGAATCAAAGGCTCCGTATGGACCGCGATTTGGATGTCCCCCGGCAGCTCACGCTGGACACCTGGAAGCTCGCGCTGAGCACTTGGCAGCTCACGCTGTGCAGATGTGGCGAGCGGTTGTAGCGCGGCCACCGGTTGCTGCTGGTTGGAAACGACTTTCAGATCGCCGCGAGCGATCGCACGTCCGACCGACTGCGAGGGCTCGACTTGTTTGGGTTCGACAAAAGTTGGTCGTGGCTTGATCGTCAGACGGTTGATCGCAGCACGATTGATGGTTGTTCTGCTGACAGGGGCTTGACGGGCAGGAGCTAGGTTGGGCGTGTCTTCGATAAACACGATCGTACCTTCCGCCGAAGTCGCTGCTGCCGTGGTCTCCACAGTTTGAGGCAGGCGAGGAGGCGCGCCGTCGGTGTCGTCGCTAATAAAGATGGCCGACGATGCCTCGGAGTCCGAAGCACTATCCGAAGCGACCGCCTCGTCAGCCGTTGCTAGCGCAGCATTGCCCAGTGCAAGCACGAATGCCAAGGAGCCTAACCAAGCGAAATGTCGGAATAATTTGACGTCCATGATCTGCCAATTCTAGGGTTTGGGCCGAAAAGATGAGCGAATCGAGTGGCGCAGAATAAAATCCGCGCCTCGGTTCTTGGTATCGGACGCGCCCGCGAGGTCGCTGCAATCGAAATGATCGGATTAACCAGAAAAGGCCAGCCAGTTTACCGGGTGGGCGATAGCATTGCCTGCAGAAAAGTGAGCGAAATGCTTCTCGACGTTACCAGAATGCGAACTGGGGCGAAACGGCATGGGTCTCGAAAACGCTCGAAGCGCAGCAATGTGGTACTGCCGTAGATGTTTTTCACCTATCGCATTTTTCTGGAGCCTAAATGGCACAGCCCAAGCGTGCCCTTTGCCGGCTCCCCGTTCAACCAAAAACAGGGCTCCATCGGGGAGCCGGTTTCTGGCGGATACATTCATGCCACAGGACCACCAAGCCCCACGCCAGCAAA
>JAADGD010000021.1 GCA_013152515.1 Planctomycetota bacterium | reverse complement strand
CCCTCACTAAACACTGGGAGGTCTTTACCAATCCGATAAACAGCTACACTGGTGTCATTTAGCAGAGGCTGACCACTCTCGTAGCCAATGGCAATTTGCCCAAAAGTGAGTTCAACGAGTTGGAACAAACCTCCCTCTCCGCGAAGCATGAAGTCAAGGAGACCAATCAGAACACCACCTTTGGACTTTTGAGGGAATGGTAAGCTGGGATCCAGTGGCACGCCTACGCCTGCTGATAGAATCAACTCTTCAACAATATCCAATGTGGCGAGTTGAAAACCTTCCAGGTATTCCCCCGGTTGCATTTGTGCTTGGAGAGTCTCCAAATCGATTCCAAGCGTAAAAGTCAAATCCAACCACTCGCGCCGGTTAACATCATCGTAGGTCAGCAGCCCGTCTCCGGGGGCGAGAAAGTCGCGTTCGACGACGCCGGCGTGGAGAGGGAGCGCGACGATGAGCGAAAAGAAAACGAGTAGCGTTGAGGTCCACCTACAGCCGCGAGTTCTAGTTGTGCATACCGTGATGACGCCGAGGGCCAGCAGAATGATTGAAGTCGGCTCAGGGACAGCGGAGCGGTAGAGCCAGAACGGGCCGGTGTCATTGGTTGCTAGTTGCCAAGCAAAATAGTCACTTGGTGACCCAATCGCTAGATCTTCGTAGTCGGCTACGTTGGCAACAATATACCGTCGACCCGACCTGCCAGGGAAGATTGGGCGATTAATATTCCCTGGAGACAGGCCGAAAATCACAACGCCTTCTAGTGGTGGCAAAACGCCACCCACATTAAGTAAAACCACGTTTGTGTCATCAAAGATAGGCTGACCATTTTCAAAGCCGATCGCAACTTGCCCTAAAGTATATTCAACTATTCCAATACCACCTCCTATCCCACGGGAAATAAAACTCAAAGAATCAATCAATTCATCAACGCCAGATTCGACATATGGACTGGGGCCAGCCGAGAGATTTAGGTTCCTCACATCTTCTTCGGTAGCGAACTTAAAATCCTCAAGGAATTCGCCGGGAACCATTTTTAATTTGATATTGTCGAGGCTCGTGTACGCAAAGGATAAATCCAACCACTCCTGCCGATTGACATCATCGTAGGTCAACAGCCCATCGCCGGGGGCGAGAAAGTCGCGTTCGACGACGCCGGCGTGGAGAGGGAGCGCGGCGAGGAGTGCAATGCAAATGGTAGCGAGTCGCGTTGGGGTTTGCATGAAGCTTGGGCTCTGGTTTGCGGAGTAGGAGTGTTGACGTCGGTATGCTGGCACTTTGGAGTGCGTGGGTCAACAGCGGTTTTGGGAGGGGGTGAGTGATTATTTGGCAATGCCAAGGAAACTCTCGTGGTATTTGCGCATAAGAGGCCCGAAGGGTCGGCCTTATGTTAGCCCAGGGCATAAGCGCAGCGTCGCCCTGGGTTAGGTACGCCAAAGAGTGCAGAAGCCCCAACGAGGCGGCCCTATAACGAACGTGTTGGAAATAGGCCGCCCCGTTGGGGCTTGTTTGGATGCATTAATGTAACCCAGGGCGTCGCTGCGCTATGCCCTGGGCTAGCTTAGGGCTGGCCCGTTGGGCCAGAAGAACTCGACTGCGTTATGCTTGCCCCGCTGTTGTTCGGCGTGGCAACCGTAGTATTGCTGGAGGCAAACTCGGGCAAGGTTGATAGCGTATCGAGCCACTGGTTCGCGCTCGATTCGTTGCTGGTAAACGCAAAAATCGTTGGCCCCCAGGAAGATTGGCCGACGCCTTGCAAACCGAGCGAGCGTAGCGTGTCGACACAACGGGCGACGTCGGGCGAAGCGTAAGGGCCGCCTTGAACAGGGGCAAAACAACACCCGGCGAGGTGGCCGTATTCGTAGAGCGACTCGCTGAACGTGGCGAAGTCGGCCTGCTCGACGGCAGGTAGGATTTTTTCGTTGGCAAGACGTTGCAGTTTTGTTGTGACCTCGGGCGGGACAGGCGGAAGTTGGGCGAAGGCGTCGACTTCGGCGGAGCCGTGGAGGCCGGCGTCGTGGGGCGGGGTGATGAGGAGGACGCGCCATTGTTCGGGAACGTCGAGACGTCGGGTTAGTTTGGCTAGCGATTCGGAAGAGTCGCGGCCTGTTTCCCAGAGCAGTCCGCCCTGCGAAAAACCGTGGCTGCCGATGGCGCTACGGCCACGACCGACAGCTGTGGAGAGTTCGTCGACGTTTGGCACTGGTCGGTTGAGAAGTGAACCGACGCCGCGGGCGATGGCCAAGGCGAGTTGCGTGCCGCTGCCCAAGCCGACATGGGCTGGTGGGGTTTTTCGTACATGAATGGAGAGGGGCGATTTGCACGAATAGTAGCGACAGGCTTGTTGGGCGAATGCCAACGCACGATCGGCGTTGGGGCCGGACGCTTGCCAAGTATCGGCCAGGCGAATGTCGACGACAGTCGCCGGTTGGTCAAGCATCATGCCTAACCCGCCGTAACTGGGACCGGCAGCTTGTGCAAAACGAAGCAAGCCAAAATGGAGTCGGCTTGGAGCAGTGATTTGAAGGGTGCATTTCACGAAGCGTCGATGCTCTGCTGCGCGAGCGCAAGCTCAATGTGGTCACGAAGAAATCCGAACGCACGAAGTTCGGCGGAACTGGCGGTTTTTTCAAGAGGTACTTTCAGTCGCTCCAGCTCCGCAAAAATCTCAGCCGCGGGCAGCAGGTCGACGCGTGTAGCGAGGATGGCGGCTTCGAGCACGGCGTGCTTGGCACGATTGAAACCGAAAAAATCGCGGTTGCGGCTTTGGTCGACAGTGTGGGCCGTGATAAGAGTGCGCTGTTGCGAGTCGTCAAGAGAGTCGATTTCAAAAGCGTACCAGCGACAAGTGTCGGTGAGAACAAGCCCTTCGAGTTGGGGCAGCGGTTCGGGTTGGCCAAGGGCGGCTTGTGCGAAAAGCACCACGTCGTCGGTAATGTGAAAGACGCCGCCGCCGGTGCGTTTGAGATTTTTATAGGTTGTCGAAGTGCGGTAAGGACGGAAGACGAACTGAGAAATGGACGCATCGACGATCGGGCCCATCGGCGAGATATTTACGGAGCCGTCTTTGTTCCGCGTGGTGACGATGCCTTCGAGGATGAGGCCGTCGGCGCCAAGTTTTGGAAGGTCGAATTTTTGCATGGTCGTATTGTAGCACGCCTCTCCGAGCCGTGAATCTTGCTTTACTCACGACTCTAGTACTACAGCGCAGAGTCCAAAATGTATCAACCACAGATTACCCAGCGCGGGTTCTGCCCGTAACCCAAGCAAATCTCACACAGAGACGCAGAGTCGCAGAGGAAGACCCTCTTGTTTTCTCTGTGACTCTGTGACTCTGCGTCTCTGCGTGATTATTCCCCATTATTTTTCACGGAAAATTTTTGCTCTCGTGCAAAAATCCTAACCGATAGTAACACGGATATCTTAGCGCTGGCCGCAACCAAAATCCCCCTCCCTCTTTAGGGAGGGGTTAGGGGAGGGTTTTGAACTCGGTACCCGTGTCAGCCCCTCCCCTAGCCCCTCCCCGCAAGGTTGCCATCACAGTCTAATCGCTGGCTGAGTCAACCGTGGCAACCTTGTGGGGAGGGGGATTGATCGAAAAAATGCGAACACAGTGCGCGCAAATTGAACGTTTGTAGTACAGAGGAAAATCCTGTTTTTCAAGTCTTCTCTGGGTTACTAAGTGCCCTCTGCGGCGATGCTTTTTATCGAAGAAAAATTCGTCTGGATGCAGACTTTGCAGTTCGCCTGCGCCGCCATGCTAGCGAAGGGCAAGCCACCGCTGCAAGTTCTGAAAGATTTGTAGCTGGTTCTGTCACGCGGGCAGCTAATTTTCGACGTTCCGCAACGGCGGTCGGCGAGGAAGATGCGCTCTGACCACCACAAAATTCCGACAAAGCTTCGTCGACAAGACCAAGTGCACGACAAATCACCGAGACCAGCAACGATTCACTGCATTCGAAACAACGCCTGCGCTGCTTGCTCCCAAACGACCCACAGCAGCAGGCCAGCAATCCTCATTCCGGGAAAGGCTGTGAAGGACTAGCTTTTTTTGTTGCCAGGTGGCCAAAAATTCTTGCTGCAAACCTGCTGCCTATCGGGTAAAACAAAGGGGTGGAAATGGTCGCTTGCTCTTGGACTGTCCCTGCTTACTTGGAATGGTAATTTTAGAGAGCCAAGGCAAAAGGCATTGGAAAGGGTTTTGCCAAATTCAAGGGGTCTGATTTGGCAAAACCTCCGAGGTTTTGCACCAGGCTTTTGCGCTAATCCTTACTATGCTAGGTCCATACGAAACGGAGCTGTGCAAAAGTCGCAAAGTTTTGCCACGAAAAACGTGTTTCGTTGCGGCTTGGCAAAAGTGCAAAATGCCTATTTTGCGACCCTTTCCGTGGGGTTGCCCGCAAGAGAGGAATGTCGATAATCGACTACGCAAATAACCAGCACGGTCGCTGGCCGCAACTCAAAAAATACTTGACAGGATTTACAGGATCGACAGGATCAATTCCATGTGCCGTTATCTTGTTGATCCAGTAAATCCTGTCAAAAAAGTTTGCGCATGCTGTGCAAACTTTTACCATTAGTAACACGGAGTTTTTTTTACGGAGAAGGAGGAGTCCATGTGGCGTTTTTTTAGCCGAGATGGCTAAAAAGCTGCTTCTTTCTCGGTGTTCTCCGTGGTTACACTTCGTCACAGTGAACAGATACCTTTTTTCAAAATTAGACCCAGGTTCTACCATGCCCAGAAACAAAACCTATCAAAACGCTGCCGAGGCGATCGGTGAAACGCCGATGATTCGGATCAATCGACTCGTCCCCGAAGGCCACGCCACTGTTTTTGCGAAGTGCGAATTTTTTCAGCCGCTCAACAGCGTGAAAGATCGCATCGGCGCAGCGATGATTGCCGCTGGCGAACGGGACGGTAAAATCAACGCCGACACGCACATCGTCGAGCCAACTAGTGGTAATACTGGCATCGCGCTGGCGTTTGTTTGCGCGGCAAAAGGTTATCACTTAACACTGACAATGCCAGAGTCGATGTCGGTGGAACGTCGAGTGCTGCTCCGCGCAATGGGCGCCGACTTGGTGCTTACGCCCGCCGCGGGTGGCATGAAAGCTGCGATCGAGAAAGCGACCGAAATGACAGCAGGCGATAACTGTTGGATGCCTGGGCAATTTGATAATCCGGCCAACCCAGCCATCCACGAAGCAACGACAGGCCCAGAAATCTGGGAAGACTCGGGGCACGATATCGACGTAATCGTAGCCGGCGTAGGCACGGGCGGAACAATCACTGGCGCGGGTCGATACTTGAAGGCGCAGAATGCCAACTTCAAAGCAATCGCAGTCGAACCGGTTGATTCGCCGGTTATCAGCGGTGGCAAACCGGGGCCGCATAAAATCCAAGGCATCGGTGCTGGATTTATTCCCGGTAACCTCGACACACAGATTGTCGACGAAACCGTGACGGTCAGTAACGAAGAGGCCTTTCTGTGGGCACGTAAGCTGGCCAAAGAAGAAGGCATCATGGCTGGTATCAGCAGCGGAGCCAACATGTGTGCGGCCGCCAAAGTTGCGGCCCGGCCTGAGATGGCTGGTAAGCGAATCGTGACAATCATGTGCAGCCTTGGCGAGCGATACTTGTCGACACCCTTGTTTGAAGGGCTCACGGGATAAGAAAGTCAAAAATCCGAACCGCGCCCGTTAGGAAGCGTTCAGTCGACTCAAAATCCTGTGAACGCTTCCTTACGGGCGCGGTTCGGTAGTAAAGCTGTTTTGCATTCTCCCAAGAGATTTTACAAGTGCCCTCTCCCGCTCAAATTGAAGTGCCAAACTCGCGCGGCGTCTTGCCGAACGGACGCGCGCGATTGCCCGAGTGGCTACGCGTCAATTTACCGGCGGGAAAATCGCAGTCGGCGTTTAACGGCACATTAAACATCGTGCAGGGCAACGAGCTGCATACCGTGTGCGAAGAAGCAGGTTGCCCGAACATCCATGACTGTTGGGCTCGCGGCACAGCGACGTTTATGATTGCCGGCAAAGAATGCACACGCGGCTGTCGGTTTTGTTCGGTCGAAACGCTTCGGCAGCCCGAGCCACTGGATGCCGCCGAGCCGGAGCGTCTGGCCGACGCGGTCGAGCGAATGGGCCTTGAATACGTGGTGATTACTGTTGTCAACCGCGACGACCAACTCGACGGCGGTGCCGAGCATTACCGGCAATGCGTCGCAGCGGTCCGCCAACGTATGCCTGCCATCGGTATCGAGTTGCTGTGCAGCGACCTCGACGGCAATTGGCAAGCCTTGCAGCATCTGCTCGACGACAGCCCACTTGCCGTCTTCGCCCACAATGTCGAATGTGTCCCTCGCCTCGACGAATCGGTCCGTGACCCCCGCGCCTCGTTCGCCCAAAGCCTCGAAGTCTTGCAGCGAGCAAAATTGCTTCGTCCCGACCTTTGGACCAAAAGCAGCCTGATGGTCGGATTGGGTGAAACCAATCAAGAAGTTACCAACGCGATGCAACAGCTACGCGAAGTCGACGTCGAACTGCTCACCCTCGGCCAGTACTTGGCGCCAGGCCGCCCCGGCACAAGATTCCTGCCCGTCGATCGTTATGTCACGCCCGAACAATTCGAGATTTGGAAGGCCGAAGCCCTTGAGCTTGGTTTTCGCGGTGTGGCGTCGGGGCCGCTGGTGCGAAGCTCTTACCGTGCAGGCTTGTTGCTGGAAGAGGCGAAGAAAGGAAAGTTGCAACAATCCAACGAAGGCGATGTGTTTGGCTCGAAGAGAGATGGTTAGCTCTCTTTCCATCCTTCTAGTTTCACGTTATAATGGAACCCGATGAGTCGGTTTGGTTCTCTCTGTTGTTTACTCAAGAGCTTTTCAATGTCTCAGCCATCACTACCTCTTGATCTCTCTGGTTTGTCCATCCCGCAACGTGTTCAACTTGTCGAGCAAATTTGGGATAGCATTGTTGACGAAGAACAAGCGTTCGAGTTGACGTCAGCTCAAAAGAAAGAGTTAGAAACCCGCATTGCAGCTCATCGTGCAGCGCCTAATCGTGGCCAATCATGGGAAGCAGTCAAGCAGGAACTTCTCGGTGAGTAATGCCCTATCCACTCATCATTAACCCCGAAGCAAAGCTCGACTTAAAACAAGCGATTCGATGGTATAACAACCAAAGTGCAGGTCTGGGATACGAGTTTCTCGAGTGCGTCGAAAAAGTCTTCACGCGAATTCGCCGTTCTCCCGAAATTCATGCCATTGCACATCAAGCGGCACGGTTAACCCTCGTCAAGCGATTTCCCTATGTCGTATGCTATCTCTTTGAGAATGAAACTGTCTACGTGATCGCTGTCTTTCACGGTCATCGAGACCCAAGTTCTTGGAAAAACCGGCTGTAGGCTGTACTACATTCACGGCAGCGCGGCCTCGGTCATCTTGATTTCTAAATGCACACGAAGTGCCTGCTCGTCCAAACGAAGATTGCCCGTCAGGCCGCGGAACCAGTTGAGCATTGGCAAACGATAATCCTCGGGGACTTCGTTGAGCATAAACCGGTTTTGCTCGGGCAGTGCCGAGGAAATCCAGGTTTCCAGGCCTCGCTCGGGTGCGTAGAGTTGGTACTTCCCACCCAGCGGGCAAACAAATGTGCCATCGACCAATCTTTCTGCGACTTCACGACATTGGTCGCGTGGTAGGTGTAGCTGGTTGGCCAACGAATTCATCATCCGGCTACCAGCAACCGACGTCTCGCGCGTGCGCATGTATCCTAGTGCGTTGACATTCTCCGCCATTTGCGTGCCTGTCAAGTCTTCGAGACGCACCCAAAGCTGCCCCGTTCGCTCGGCGGGCTGCAGCGCGAGTTGAGGCAGCACTTGCTCAATGACCTCTGGTTTGAACGAGAGGAGCAGAAAATCTTCCTGTTTCGCTTGCCACATATTGGGGCCAATCGGCTGAGGCTCGACTCCTTCAGCCTCTTCCGCACCCGTAAGCCACGTCAACAAACCAGGCTTCGGCCACGCACCCAAGTAGCCTCGAACAAGTTCGGCGGGGCCTGCACCGGGCTGAATCGCTCCATTTTTTACGACGAAGGGAGAACGGAAATCTCTCAACGCGCCAAACAAATGATGTTCTGACCCGTCGTCACCCGCCAGCGGTGTCGGGAAATCAACGACCGCCTCAATCGCCAACAAATCGCCAGAGACCGGTTGTAAGTTCTTCTCCGCAGGCTGGCCCAACCAAGTGCCAACGGTCCCTAGCTTTTGCCTTAACGATCCCTGCACATAGATATCCACCGAGATCGTCTCGGGGGCTCCTGCTTCGCCGGGAGCCCGGTGAACGGCTGCCGAAAGCGGTGGTAGCTCCCCAAGGCCTTTCTGAAGCACCTCTTTGAAATGCTGAAAATTTGCGGCCTCTTTTACTGTCACATCGTTGCTTGGCATATCAGAGATGGGGACGAAGTAGCCGCGCGCTCCGCGCAGTGAATCGAGGTAGCCTCCTGCGATCGCTTGCAATTCGCTACCATCGATTCTCGTGGCAAAACGCGAAGGCAGGATATCTGCGGCGATCAGTTCCTCCGCCGCTTGTCCTGCTACACCCTCACAGTGGGCGGCGTAGCCTGCTAACTCCAGCAGCAGCGATTCGCGAGACGATCGCAGGCGACGTAGGTTCTCTACAAAGTAGTGTGGGCTGCAAAGGTTTTTCCAAAACTCCTCAGAAACAAACGCCGCTATCGTATCGTTGCGTTCAAGCGGAAAATGCTGGCGGAAGCGTCGGAAACTGGGCAAGCTTGCCAGCGAGCGATCGCCTTGTCCTGCTTGCAGGAATCGCTCGACCAAAGTGTGCGAGGTCGTCACCAGATGAAAACCGTCATGTTTGACATAATACGAACGAACCCGCCCGTCAGGTGTGCTGACGAGCGAAACCGATTGGCCGCCGACTTCTATCGTTTGCTCTTTGGCCTCGTCGAACTTCGTGAGTGCTTCGCGACGTTGCCGCATCATATCGGCGGCTAGCAAAACTTCGTTCTTCGCCTGAAAAAGGATGCCAATCGCCGCGCCTTGCTCGATGTAGGGATCAAGGCCGATGATTGCTGCATCGGCAATCACCTGCGGCCCTAGGATTTTTGCTAGGGCATTTTCACGCAACGAAAGCTGCTGCTGAATCCGATCGCCAGCACCCCGTTTGATCCCCCGGCGCAGGATCATATTGCCGAGATCGCCTTGCCATTTTTTGTTCAGGTCACGAAACCACAAATAATTCGTAAAATTGCCAAACCGTAGATAAAAGCACTCGGCGGGGACATGGCTAGCGAGCGGCTCGACGCGAACATCCTCTAGTTTTTCCTCGTCGTTATTATTGTTAGAGTCTTTCTGGGGCCATGCGATCGGCTCGGACAGCGCGACCTGCTTGCTCTGCTCGAGAGGCTCTTCGCGCAGCATTTCGCGGTCAATACGCAATCGATGTGCTTCGTTGACAAAAAGATAGCTCAACGCGTCTTCCTTTCCCTCGTTTCGGTTGAATAATCCACGACGCGGTTTGGGCATCGGCAGATTCAGTCGACGTGAAAGCGAGGCGATCAGAAAATTTTCAGCCACCGGTGGATAGGCACGATCTTTCAGCAAGCCCTCGTAACGCTTGGTATATTGCTGCCACCATTCAAGGAGCAACCTGCGGTGACCAGCAGCATCGCGGAGCGGCTTAACGTGTACTCCTTGCTCGTGTGGAGTGAACGGCGAGAGGTCAAAGGGCAACTCACCAAGAAATAGGTAGTAGAGGGTCACTTTACGTGGTGCCTCTTTGCCCAGCAAACCACGCAAAAGCTTACGGACCGGCTGTTGCTTGAGGACTGGGTAAAGGGCACGCCCGTTCGCTTCGAGCAACGTGAAACGTTCGTCACTCAGCGGCAAGAGGGGTTCGCCTCGCAAGACGTCGATCGTCACACTAGCGACGCCAAACGGTTGACCGACAAAAGCCTCAGTTCGTGGTGCCGCTCGCATCGACTCCGCAGAACCAATGAGAACAAGGCTGACGCCGCAAACGACAGAGAAAGTCCAGAATCTGCTAACAAAAAAATGGTGCAACAACGCGAACCTCACAACTCGGGTAGAAAGGGCAAACTAATCGAAGACTTTTTTAGCAGTTACGTGGCATAATCCAACCATGCTAACTGGCTGAACTAGCAAAATACAGGGAGTTTGGCCAAGAAATCGGCTGTGCAAGCGAATTGTAGTCAGATTCTTCTGTCAACCTGCAACTGCTTGCTTGCCAAGCGACGACCTTATCGGAGACAATCTATCCATGCTGCTACCTCGTTATTCTCTCCGCACGACACTGATTGCCACCTCTGGCTGCGCGGTTTTCTTCGTTGTGCTGGGGCAAGCGGTGCATGGGCAGCCTTGGGCGATCGTCGTTTCTGTAGCCGTTGTCAGTTTGGTCGTGATGCTACTTGTCCATGCTTTGCTATATTTGATCACCGCCGCATTCTCGCGATTTGTTGGCACAGAACAATTGCCGGCCCACACGAGCCGTGGTGGTGTGCAGACGACGCTTGAACAGCCTTCGACGCCGAAGCCGGATGACTCGCTTTCCTAATCCCATTCTTAATCATACTCTTACTCCTAATCATACTCTTATATTCTATTTTCCTTGTTCCTCTTTAAGTCCTGTGTTGCGCATGCAAAAATTTGATCACGAAAAATTGAAGGTCTATCAGAAATCGATCCAATTTGTCGATTGGTCAACAGATTTGCTAAGTTGCGTTCCTAAGAGTTGTGCGGTCTACAACCAATTCGATCGAGCTTCGACATCTATCCCATTGAACTTGGCTGAGGGGAACGGGAAATATACGTCCGCCGATCGTTGTAGGTATTTTGACATCGCTCGTGGATCTGCTCTTGAATGTGCTGCTTGCCTAGATGTACTCATTGCGAAGGAAGCAGTTTCTGATGAAAAGGTGCTGGAAGGAAAGGAAATTCTGGTAGAGATTGTTTCCATGATTGTTGGTTTGATTCGATCAAACTCCAAAGATCGGACTGTGTGATATTTCCATCTGGTTTCTGTTTCAATGAGATTAGGATTATGAGTAGGATTAAGAGTAAGATTGCTACTACCCGTCCGCAACAGCTCAACTCGCTCGGCATTCGCCCACGCGCATTGGCTTTGCTAGCGATCTTACTTCTTGGCGTATTCGTACCGCAGGGAATCGCCAGCAATGGCGACAATGTGGTAGTGCCACTCACTCGCAGTGGTCCAACTTTCTCGAAGCAATCAGGCTTACAAATTCGCGTCGACTCGACTTGGACGGGTAATCGTGGTTACCGACCGGTAACGATCACGGCTAGCATGGCCAAACCTGCCACAGCCGACACGCTGATTACGATCAGCTTTCACGCCGGCAACTGGCGTAACGACCACCGGTCAATCAGTGTCGAACACGATTTTGAACTCCTTCAGGGAACGACCAACGCTACGACGACTTTCTCCGTTCCCCAGTATGTCGAATGGAATACCTGCGGCTGGGAAGTCTGGGTTGATGGTGCGAAAGAGGAAACGCTGAGTTGTGAAGTGCACCCCTTCAACTCTGGAACGACGAACACGGTGGCATCAGGTTATTTCTCCCCTTCTCCGACGACCGTTTATCCAGCATTTCTTTTCGCTCTGTTCGGGTCTATCGAACCACATTCGTTGGACCTCTCGAATTTACCAGAGCAATGGGTTGATTACTCTTCTCTTGATGTTTTGTCCGCAACTGTGAGTTCTCTCGAATCGCTCCGGATTAGCTCTCCCGAGAAGTTCACGGAACTCCTTCGCTGGGTGCGCTCAGGAGGGAATCTTTGGGTTCTGGATGTTGGCCGAGAATTGTCGGGGCTACCCGAATTGGAAATGCTGCTGTTTCCTACTCTTGACGAAAAAGCAGTCGCGAAAAGCAAGTCTCTAAGCGAGTGGCATTTTCTAAAGGAGACTAATAATGGACGACCTCGCATGAATGAGTTGGCCTCGTTGACAATGCAAATGTC
>JAADGD010000228.1:672-37310 GCA_013152515.1 Planctomycetota bacterium | reverse complement strand
AGGCGGTGCGATGTGAGGTGGACAGCTTTTCTTCGACAAAATCCGTGGTCATCGGTGAAATCCGTGGTTATAACCCTGCGCTGTAGTACTAGTGAGTTGTCTGCTAGGGCAAGGTTAGCGAGATTTTGCGAGCAGAAAGCAGCCGCATTTTGCACCGAGATGCCGGGGTTTTTTGCACCTTTGCAAAAAAGTTCGTCGTGCCTCATCAAACGAAATTCACGACCGCCCCGCCGCTGATCGGCTTTTCGCAGCCGGTGGTTTCGGGGATCGTTAGGGGGAGTTGTAGTTGATGACGTACGGCGAGCCAGGCAAAGCACTCGGCTTCGAGTGTGTCGGGGTTGAGGCCGCGTTCGCGGATGTTTTTGATCTCGCCGAAGCGGTCTTCGAGCATTTTCATGATCACTGGGTGATGCACCCCACCCCCTGTGACCCAAATATACTTGGGCATGGCTGGCAAATTTTTGACGGCGCGGTAGATCGCCTCGGCAGTCACGGCGCAAAGAGTTGCCGCACCGTCCTCGACGCTTAGGGTAGAGACATCC
The DNA here is from genome assembly GCA_013152515.1 of Planctomycetota bacterium. Classification (GTDB taxonomy): domain Bacteria; phylum Planctomycetota; class Planctomycetia; order Pirellulales; family Lacipirellulaceae; genus Bythopirellula. The sequence continues at coordinate 36,768 of JAADGD010000228.1, read as the reverse complement.
ACATGATCGAAGTCGTAACGGTCCGCCGCCTTGGGCAAAGGCTGGGCAAAAAAGTCCGCACGCAAAGCCGCCTCGACCGTCGCGTCGTCGACCTTGCCTGCCAGGGCGAGACGTCCATCAATGTCGTGCGGTAAGTCGGCCATTGTTTGCGTCCATTCGTCGATCAGTCCGCAGCCAGGCCCCGAGTCGCCGGCGATGATCTCGTCGTTCTCGCCCAGCCAGGTGACGTTCGCAACACCGCCCAGGTTCAGCACCACCGTCGGCCGGGCTTCGTCAGCAAACAAAGCTCGATGAAACATTGCCACCAACGGGGCACCTTGCCCGCCGGCTGCCATGTCGCAACGTCGAAAGTCGGAGATAACCGGCAGAGCAAATTCTTTGGCCAACAGCCAGGGGTTGCCGATTTGCAACGTGAGAGCTTCTCCCGGCATGTGTCGCACCGTGTGGCCATGAAAGCCGACGATTGTGGCTTGCTTGGCTTCTGACGGATAGTCATTAAACAAACTACGAACGGCTTGCACGTGATGCTCGGTGATTTCGCGTTCCAGACGCAAAAGTTCTGTTAGCGGTACATCATGTTGCGAAGCTTCCTGTAGCCGCCCGCGCAGTTCGTTGCCGTAAGAAACCGTTAATCCGCCGAGAAAAGTGATATCGCTCTCGCCGTCGGTCTGTAGCAGCGCCGCATCGACGCCATCGCAAGAGGTACCGCTCATTAAGCCAATGGCTACTTTTGTCATCGGAACACCCGTTTCGATCAGAGTACGAGAAGCCCTTGCCCATCAAGGCAATCCAGCCGGGATTCGGAGTTTCCACTAGCTTAGCAGTTACCTAGATTCGCCAGAAGTGAAAAAAACGTTTCTTCCTCTCGAAATTGCGCATGTATCTGTCTAAGATGGAAAGACGAGACCAGTACAGCCTAGTTCTTCAAAACAAACCGTGGATCGCCACTATGCAGCCGAGTGACCATATTCGCCAAATTGCGGTGCTTGTCGAAACCGATGATAGCTGGGGCTGCAGTGTTATCCGTGGAATCGCCGACTATTCTCAGAATCATGGACATTGGAACCTGCTGATCGACCCCCGCGATCACGAACAACGATCGGCATTGCCCGATCTGTGGAGTGGCGATGGCATCATTGCTCGCATAGGGACTCGCACCCAGCTCGATCAGATTCGAGAGCGCGGGCTTCCCACGGTCAATGTCGACACGGTCTTTGAAGGTTTGGACGGAATCTTGGATGTGGTGACCGACGACCAAGAGCGGGCCGCCTTGGCGTTTGGCCACATGCGAGATCGTGGATTCGAGCAGTTCGCCTACTTTGCTCCTCCTAGCAGGAAGTATTCGGCCAAGCGAGGGCAAGCATTCGTCGCCACGGTCAAACGGGCAGGCTTCGACTGCCGTGAATACAAACCGGGTTATCGAGTGGGTCGCAAGATCGGTTGGGGAGAACAACAACGTCGCGTAAGTCGTTGGCTGTCCTCGTTGCCAAGTCCCGTAGCCATCTTCACGGTCAACGCTCAATGTGGCCGCCAGTTGGCCGAGATCTGCTATCTCAGCAATATCCGCGTACCCGACGAAGTCGCCATTTTGGCAGGGGATACCGATGAACTGCTGTGCGATGTGTGTACGCCGCCACTGTCGAGTATCGCGGTCGCTGGGCAGCGCATTGGTTACGAAGCGGCGGCGCTGCTAGATCGCACGATGCTCGGCGAACAACCTTCTGCCGAGCCACGCTTGGTTCCGCCAGAGGGAGTGATCAGTCGTCAGTCAACCGACATCTTGGCCATCGACGACGAAGTGGTCGTTCATGCGCTGCGCTATATCCAAACGCATGCTTTCCACGACATCGCTGTGAAAGATATTCTCCGTGAAGTGCCGGTCTCGCGACGTAGCCTCGAAATTCAATTCCAGAAATACCTTGGCCGTTCGCCCGCCGAAGAGATTCGCCGTGTCCGACTCGAAAAAGGCAAAGCGATGCTCTCTCGAACCGATTTACCGATCAGCGAAATCGCGCTTGCTTGCGGCTTTTCTAACGCCACTCGTTTTGGTGTCGCCTTTCGCAAACGATTCCGACAAACGCCGCTGGAGTACCGCAAAAAGCTCGTCCGTTCGACCGGGTAAGGTGCGCAAGTTCGATAAAAAATTGCGCACATTCCGTTTCGCTATTTTCGGGGGTCTCGGTATGATGGAGAGAGGGAAAAGGCCCAGGAATTAAACAACGGAATGGGGCGCGTTCAATCATCGCACGACTCCACCGTTTCTGATTCGTCTTTGCTCTGTTCGCCCTAGAATGAAGGCAATCAACACCTTGAAGAGAAAATCAAAGGAACAACGTCATGCACATCCGCTCAGCACTATCACTAGCCGTCCTTCTCACTTTGCCCCTACCTGCATTGGCCGATACGACGATCGTGGACGAGGATTTTGAGTCCTATAACAACAACACTGATTTGCTGGGCGCATGGCCCTCGCAGAGTGGCCTCAACAATGGGCTGGAACTTGTCGACGCCAATACGGTCATTCCAGGTACCGACGGTGCCGATTTCCTGGAAGTTCAACGAACGAATCCTGCCGGCATCCCAGCTTGGCAAGCGGCTTATGGACCTGATCAACAGAAGTACCCAGGAATCGATGGTCAGGCGGCCCAGTTTTGTGGAACGCTCGACGCGGCGACTTGCAGTCCAACCGGGGCTGGTACGGTGAACCTTTGGAACGGCAATCCGCTGATCGACGTTTACCCCACTGCAACGCAGAACGTGGAGTTGAGTTTCGACCTGGGAGACGATGCCTTGTCGGCCAATAAAAGGCTTACGCTTGGACTGCGGAGCTTAGCTCCCGTTGAAAACATTATTGAAATGGGGCTTTATAATGACCCCACAGGATTTGTCTATCGTGCACAGTTATTCTTCACAGGCGGTGAAAGTAACCCGAACTGGGTCAGTTTTGGCGATGCTACGAAAGTCGACAATCCTTTGGACCCCGCTCTCGATACCCAGGAAGAGGTCGGTGCAGGGTTTCATACCTTCAAGGCGGTGATCGGACTCGATCAAATTGTCTTTAGTTTGGACCTCTATGCCGATGGCGTAAAGAACGATCCCACAAATCCGGTCCCTGGGGTGGGGACGCCTGGCGTAGATGCTTCGGACACGGTGTTCATCGAAACGACCTTCGCCGGTTTTGAAGATTTGCGAATTGGTATCCCTTCGTCGCTCCCCTCGTCGGGTGGTAGCAATCCCCATGCGGCGTTTGCGGCCTTCGATAACATTTTGCTAAAGCTGGTCGACATTCCCTTGGTCACGTCCGTGCCCGAGCCTGCCACTACCTCGCTGGTCCTGTTGGCCGTCTTTGGACTGTTCACTGCTCGCCGTCGTTAAGAAACCTATCAAGCTTCTAAGAACATGTTTTGAAATTCCGATTTAGCCCCCGGCTCCGCCGGTGGATAGTGCCTTGGGTAGTATTTTTTCAATTTCCGTCCCCCGGCAGAGCCGGAGGCTACAGTCGATTAGCATTTCAAAACACGTTCTAACTAACTTACTCCCGTGCCGCGGCTTAAAGGGCAGCCCGCGGCACGGGTTTTTTATCGGTGACCTTCTTCGGAACATGAACACCATGCGCGCGATGGCATTTTTTCTCCCGCTTTTGCTGGCTCTGTTTTTCGCAAGCCATGCCTGCGCCCAGTTCGACGCCTTGCCTACGATCAACGTGACTGGCTCAGGTAATGTTGACACTGAATCTGACTACGTACCGAACGTCGTGAAATGCGAAAATGGCTTGGCCAGCTTCGAGGCGCTCAAGGCCCAGGCAGTCGCGGCCCGGACGTTTGCCTATTACAAAATGAATTTGCAAGGGTTCATCAATGATGGCACGAACGACCAGGTTTATAGTTGTGCAGGGAGCGCCGGAAGCATTCATCAGCAGGCGGCGCAGGCGACCGAAGGCGAGATTCTTTGGGTCCGTGACAACATCGGCTCGCAAAACGATGTGTTGATCGCCTCGTTCTATGTGGCAGGGGCCATCCCCGATGCCAATCAGCCATTCGACATCAACGCTCCTGGCGTGATTGTCGGACCGGGTGATCCCGATTCGACAAACACCGAGCGGTTCGTGACTTACACCTACACTAATGGATTGACGGGCGGATTGAATCAAGGCTCGACGCTTGGGTTTGTAGGGATGACGACCAATCCCAACTGGCCCAACCGTGGCGCAAGCAGTCAAAACGGCGCCGACTTTCTCTCGGACAATAGCGTCTCGTATCTCGACATTCTGAAGTATTACTACGGAGCCGACATCCAGTTGCGTACAGCCACGACTGCGGGCACGGGCGTGAATTACGGTTTGAAGACGCTCGTCAACTTCGACGACTACTCGGGGATTACCGACGGAACTATCGCCGGAAACGAAGGCACTTTTTATCGTGAGCCAACCTTCTCGGGTAGCACATCCGCCAACGTTGCCGGCTCGACTGCGGAACGTTCCAGTGTCGAAGCCCGCAGTGGTGGCTATTCGCAACTACTTGATATTACGTACGACGAAGTCGCTGGCGGCGACTTTCTGGTTCGGCATGTTTCGGGTACGCGCTACAGCGATTTCGGTGGTAGTTCCAACGCCGCATCACGCATCGCTAACCTGCAATTCGAGTCGATTGGCTCGGTCGGCTTCTGGCTGAAAACCGACGATCCTGGCTTGCAAGTAAGCATCGCAATAGACGACCCCACAACCGGCGATCGCGGTCTGCTGAAACAAGTGATTGCCGATAACCAGTGGCGCAAGTACGAATGGTTTCTCGACGAGTCAAGCGACTGGGAAGCCTGGATCGGCGCCGGCAATGGCCAAATCGATGGCGAGAACGTCACGATTGATTCGATCCAGCTACTTGGCAGCAGCGACGCCCAGGTCTATCTCGACGATATCTTTTGGGATCCGCAAGCAGTCTTCGTACCCCTTGTGCCCGGCGACTTCAATGGCGATGGAATGGTTGACGGCGCGGACTTATTCGATTGGCAAACGGGTTTGGGCACCACGGGCTCAGCGGAGATCTCCGACGGCGATGCGGACGAAGATGGCGACGTCGATGGCAGCGATTTTCTCGTTTGGCAACGCAATTTGAGTACTCCGGCGTTATCTGGCCTGGAATCTGTTCCAGAGCCAAATACGTTATTCATTGCATTGGTAGGGCTTGGGGCCCTTGCGGCCAAAAGGCAGTGGGCACCTAGGCTTTCGCCTAGTGCGCATTAAAGAGATACAAATGCGCGGAAATAGTTGTGGATTACGGTATGTCTTGTTAATCTAGAGCAAAGAGGGGCGAAGGGCTAGCGATGAGGGGAATCTCGACTCGGCTATTTCCAGCCTTGTGTTCGATCCGACGCGTCGCACTGTCACTCGCTTATCTTTCACTAGTCTAAATCGAAAAAGTATCTGTTGGGTTAGCACCATTGTTTCTGTTTCTAGCAAAGTAAGGAGTAAGTTCCAATGAACGTGATGAAAAAGTGTTTAGTTGCGATCTGCCTGTTGGCAGTATGTGCGCTGCCGGTCACGGCAGCGACTGTTGTGATTCAAGACTACGAGGCTGGCGGAGCGCCGTTTGACCTCGACCCGAACTTTTCGGGAAGTACATCCGGGATTCTTCCGTCCTCGGCTATTGCACTTGTCGCCGATGGGGTTGGCGGCTCGACGCAAGCATCGGAACTCACACTCAACGACGATCCCGCTTCGGCTGGTGGGTGGATCACTCGATTCGTCGCCAACGGGGCCGGCCACTTCGTTGTCGGTGTCCCGACAACGGGATATATCGGCTTTCGGGCAAAGTTGGATCAGGCCTACGCGGGTCTGGGCTTGGAAGTAGGCTTTGCTGTAGATGACCCAGGTACGGCCGACATCGGCATACCCAAAACAGTGATTGCAGACGGCCAATGGCGTCTTTACCAATGGAATCTGGCCGACGACAGCGATTGGACTACGTTCGACGCTTACTACGGCAGCAGTGGCTTAGGAAACGGAACTATCGATGGAGCGACCGTCGAGCTCGATTCGATAGCCATTCGCACGGCAGTGGATGGAGATGCCGTCCTACTGATAGACGATATCGTCTACGATCCAGCCGGCAGGATTATTCCCGAGCCTACAACCGGTTTGCTGTTAATGGCCGCTATGGGAATGGCCCTGGTTCGCCGAAATCGCGCGTAGCACGATTCGGCACCTAGTCTGTTTGAAAAACATGCCGCCTCGGCGCTCTCGCGCCGAGGCGTTTTTGTTTGGTTTGCCAGGCAGGTTTTTCATTCGGAGCTTCGCTACGTGTTGCATTTTGACGTTTGAATACGCGACTTCAGGGTGGAAGTCCCTTATCCAACTTGATGGAGGTGAAGGATTAGCGAAGCGTAAGGGCGTCGTCGTGAGGCGAGCGTCTCGCGACCCGCCGAACAGGAATCGGGTAGTACCTAGAGCTGGTGCAACGAGCAAGGTTCGGCAACTATTTTGTTCGAGAAACATCCTGCTTCGGCACTACTGTCGTAGCGAGTTTTTTATGCGTAGCTGGCGTCAGAAAAAACTAAAGAGGAAACGCTGACACCCATTTGCAGGTTGTTCACCGGTTGGAATCGTGTCAGAATGCCACTTCTCTGATGCCTCGAATGCAATCCGACCTGTTGCAACGAAAGCGGTGAATCCAATCAATAGCCACTTCTGCCCGAAATTTCTTTCGTTCCTCTTTCTCTTCACGCTCGGCACGATGCTGCCGAGCTGCTTGTCAGCCGAAGAAACAGAGGAAGTTCCGTCACCGCAGCGAGAATTCCGCGCCGCTTGGGTGGCTACCGTCGCCAATATCGACTGGCCTTCCCAAAGGGGACTTTCCTCCGCAAAACAGCAACAAGAGCTGATCGCGATACTCGACCGAGCGGTCGAGTTGAACCTCAACGCGATCATTTTCCAAGTACGCCCGCACTGCGATGCGTTGTACGCCTCGGAGCTGGAACCGTGGTCGGAATATCTCACCGGCACGATGGGCCAACCGCCTCAGCCGTTTTACGATCCGCTCGAATTCGCCGTTGCCGAAGCGCATCGCCGTGGACTGGAACTTCATGCTTGGTTCAATCCCTATCGAGCGCTCCATCCAGGTTCCCAAGGGGAGTTAGCTGCCACGCACGTCAGTAAGACCAAACCGCACATCGTTCGCAAGTACGGAAAGCATCTGTGGCTTGACCCAGGCGAGCCTGATGCTGTCGAACATAATGTGGCGGTGATCTTGGATGTCGTCAGCCGTTACGACGTCGATGGAATTCACTTTGACGACTACTTTTATCCCTACCAGATCAAAGACGATAAAAAACAGCTTGTGCCGTTCCCTGACGATCGCAGTTGGCAACAGGCGCAGGCGGCAGGCAACACGTTGGATCGCGATGATTGGCGCCGTCAGAATGTCGATCGCTTGATTCAACGCTTGTCAGACGAAATCCACCAAGTAAAACCGTGGGTAAAATTCGGCATCAGCCCATTCGGCATTTGGCGTCCGGGGCATCCGCCGCAGATCCAAGGTTTCGACGCGTATGCCTCGCTTTACGCAGACGCGAAAAAGTGGTGGAACCAAGGTTGGGTCGATTATCTCACACCGCAACTTTACTGGAAGATCGAAAGCCCCGGTCAAAGCTATCCAGTGCTGATGCAATGGTGGCACGAGCAGAACCAGAAGCATCGACATCTTTGGATCGGAAATTATACTTCGCGCGTTTCTATCGAAGAGCTTGGCAATTGGCCGACAAGCGAGATCACGCAGCAAATCGAGCTGACGCGCGCACATCCAGGCGCGACAGGCAACGTGCATTTCAGCATGAAGGCGCTGATGGATGATCGTCGGGGCATGGCAAAGGCGTTGAAGGATGGCCCCTATGGTAAGCCGGCGTTGGTTCCCGCTTCGTCCTGGCTAAGCGATGAATCGCCTGGGTTGCCTACTTTGCAACTCAAAAAAACGGCTGGCAAACGGGCCGTGTCGTTTGTTTCGTCTGACGATAAGGCACCGTGGCTCTGGGTGGTCAGGACTTTCACCGACGACCATTGGAAGATTGAAGTTTCTCCCGGTCATGTCAACGGATGGGCAATCGACGCGGATGGCAATTCTCCTTCGCCAAAGAAAATTGCCGTCTCGGCAGTCAGTCGCACCGGCGTGGAAGGGCCGATGGCAACTCTTGATTTGAAGTAATTGAGATAGGAGGCAGTAAAGTGATGCAAGAAGTACTTTTCAACCGAACCGCGACCGTTAGGGAGTGTTTGCCGAAGCGAGAAGCCTGATCGGACACTCCCTAACGGTCGTGGTTCGGTGTTTGATGACGAATCTCACGCTTTTTGGTTCTTCGGCCCATCATAATTTACAACCATAGCACGATGCCAAGCACAGAATCACCTAAACCTTCGCGAAATCATTGGACTTGGATCCCCTCGCTCTATTTTGCAGAGGGGCTGCCGTATGTGATGGTGATGATCGTCTCGGTGATCATGTACAAAAACCTCGGCGTCTCGAACACGAAAATCGCCCTCTACACGAGCTGGCTCTATCTGCCGTGGGTGATCAAACCCTTTTGGAGCCCCCTGGTTGATGTTCTGCGCAGCAAGCGTTGGTGGATCGTTGCGATGCAATTGCTCATCGGCGCAGGCTTGGCGGGCGTAGCGCTGACGATCCCTACGAGCGGCTTTTTGCAGTACACGCTCATGTTTCTTTGGCTGCTCGCCTTTAGCTCCGCGACCCACGACATTGCCGCCGATGGCTTTTACATGATCGCGATGTCTTCGCATGATCAGGCTTGGTTCGTGGGCATACGAAGCACTTTTTACCGACTCGCCATGATTGTTGGCCAAGGAGTGTTGGTGATGGTGGCTGGCTTGCTGGAAAGTCAGACCGGCCTTGCTGATCTTGAACTTCGCGTGCAAGCAGCACCTGACATCACTTCGGTTGCTCAGTTTCTCCCGAAGGAAGTCGAGATCGAAGGCAGCAGCAGCATGGAATTGCTGGCACATCCCGTCACCTTGCAGATTGGTGTTCAGCCGCGCGATGCTGACGAGGTTCAAACACTACTCGCCAAAGTGCGAGAATGGAACATATCCCACAACTTCTACGGAGAAGAAGCAACGGCCAAGACTGCCGAAAAAAACGAAAAAGCTGCTTGGCTAACATCGCTGGAGAACTCAATAAGAACACGTTTCGGGCCAAGCGAGCCACCGGCGGCTGTCGATAATCTAACTGGAAACGTTGGCGTTTTTTATCTAGGAATAAGCCAGTCGGTCGCAGCCGACACCGAAGTCGTCGTCAATCTTCAAAAAACCTCTGGCAGCAATGACATTCGCCTACTCGAAGGAGATCGCTTTACGATTACCGAAAACAATTGCGACTTTCCGATGGCGGTGCTTGTGCAGCTCGATCGGAAGCTGACTCAAGAAGTGACGACCGTGTTCTCGGCACGCTCGGGGAATTCGCGTCTCGCATGGGTGACCGTGTGTTATCTGCTGGCCGGATTGTTCCTCGTTTTTGGGGCGTATCATGCCTTTGCCTTGCCAAGACCCGAGCAGTCAGACGCGGCCAGTGAAATGCAAAACCAAGGGTTTGTTCAGGTTTTCCAAGAGTTCCTCGCCACCTTCGCAAGCTTCTTTCGCAAACCACGTATTCTGACAGTGCTGGCGTTTTTGTTAATCTACCGCTTTTCAGAAGCACAGCTCGCAAAAATGGCTGCACCTTTTCTATTGGACAGTCGTCAATATGGAGGACTTAGCCTAACCACGACTGAGGTTGGTTTTGTCTATGGCACTATCGGGATCGTAATGCTCACCCTCGGTGGCATTCTCGGCGGACTAGTCGCGGCGAAGCGTGGCCTAAAATTCTGGTTGGGGTGGATGGTCATCGCGATCAACTTGCCGAATGCGGTGTACGTCTTTTTGTCACAAGTGCAGCCGGAGAGCTATTGGGCGGTGAACCTAGCCGTCGGGATCGAGCAGTTTGGCTACGGCTTCGGCTTTACTGCCTACATGCTGTACATGCTTTACATCGCCCAGGGCGAACACCAGACGGCCCACTACGCAATTTGCACGGGCTTCATGGCATTAGGGATGATGATACCCGGCATGATGAGCGGCTGGTTGCAAGAACTGATCGGCTATCAACATTTTTTCCTCTGGGTCATGCTAGCGACGATTCCCAGCTTTTTCGTCTGCTGGCTGATTCCACTCGACGCCGAATTTGGCAAGAAAACGGACGAACCTGAAACGTGACTGTTCGCAAGTCCTGAGAAAGTGAACCGCTAATGCACGCTGATAAACGCTAATGTTTGGATATGTTTGTTTTGATTAGTGTTGATTAGCGGATATTAGCGTTTCCTTTTTTGCCTACCCATGAACGGTCACTTTGACACAACGGAAGACGCCCAGTGAACCAGCCTGCCACTAAATTATCTCCTCCGTCCACGTTGCGAGAAAAGCTCGCGCAGTTAATTGTTGTGCGTATCGGCTCGAACCTGCCGCCGGTGCGCACTGTTGAGCAAGATGCCGAGCGCATTGCCGAATTGTTGCCCGATTGCCCCGTTGGCGGCCTGATTGTGTTCAACGGCCAGCGCGACCAAACCCCAGAGACATTGGCTCGCCTGCAATCGATTTCCAAACTACCACTTTTGGTCGCCTCCGACATCGAGCGCGGTGTCGGCCAGCAACTGCATGGGCCTGGATTGTTTCCGCACGCGATGGCATTCGAGGCGTTGGGGGACGACGCAGAAAAAACCGTTGAAGAATTTGCCCGGCTTACCGCGCTCGATGCACGCGACAGTGGTCTGCATATTGCGTTCGCACCGGTGGCAGATGTGAATGTCGATCCGCGCAATCCAATCATCGCGACGCGCGCCTTTGGCGACAATCCTGAGCGCGTCGCGCAGCTGGTCAGTGCCTTTATTCGTGGCTGCCAGGCGGGCGGTTTGCTGAGTACGGCAAAACATTATCCAGGCCACGGCAATACGCACGAAGACTCACACCATGCTGTGCCGACAGTCGTCGCGGATCGCAAAACGATGGACCAATGCGAGCTGGTCCCGTTTCGTGCAGCAATCGCGGCCGGCGTGCCGCTGATCATGAGTGCGCACGTTTGTTATCCAGCCTGGGACGACACTGGCACACCGGCAACACTTTCGCAACCGATACTTATCGAGTTGCTCCGCAAGCAAATGGGCTTTGAAGGAGCCGTTGTCAGCGATAGTTTGCTGATGGAGGGCGTGAAATCGCAATGCGCCAGTGAAGGAGAGCTGGCGGTCGCGACGCTGCTAGCGGGAGTCGATATTTTGCTCGATGTTGCTAAGCCGCAAACGACACTCGACGCGCTCGAAGCAGCCGTAAATGCTGGCGAGCTACCGGAAGGACGTGTTGAAGAAGCTTTTGCGAGGCTCTGGCGTCTGAAACGGTTGATGTTTGAAAACGAAGGGCCTGCCGAGGATACTTCGCTGGCAGAAAAGACGGACGCATTGGCCAACAAAGTCGCCACGGAATCGATACGGACTCTCGCCGGCGAGGGCAAACGATTACCGTTTGATCCGAAGCAAAAAGTGTGCGCTATTCTGGTGCGCCCCTATGAATCGCACCTCGATCCACCGCAACAACCACTCGGCGCCGCGCTGAAAGCAATCGTGCCGAACAGCGAGTATCACGAACTCGGCCCGCGCAGTCAGCCAGAAGATTTCGAGCGAGTGCTTTCGCACGCTGCGAATACCGAGCAAGTGCTCGTGGCAATCATCGTCAAACCGGCCGCTTGGCACGCTTTTGGATTGTTACCCGAGCAACACACCTTCGTCGAGCAACTCACTCGACAGCAACCGTGCGTGCTGGCATCGTTAGGCACTCCCGAGGCTTTGCAAAAATACGACGGTGCCAAAGAAAAACTTTGCACGTTCAGCGACGTGCCCGCCTCGCAACGTGCGTTGGCCAAGCTCTTGTTCTCTGGTGCAACAGCAGGAGCTTGATGCGCGATCGCAATAGGGCCTTGCGCGAAATCGCGAAGTATTCGGTTCACTTCCCGTTAAAAGGATTCCCATTGAGTGACTCCTAGCGGATATCATAGAAGTTGAGCAACGATATCGTGAATCTCTCTCGTTTATTTCTTCCGAACTCTTTTCCCCTCAGCCTGTTCTCATTACACTTCAATAGAGAGAAACAAGCAACCAGTTCAACTGGTGCGAAAGGCGTTCCGGTATCGCCTCACGCACCATCTAACCCCGACTAAGTAGTTGAATGACTGACAAATCACGGAACCAATCTGCCGAGAAGAAACTAGGCGAACGTCGCTTGATCATTTTAACCGAAGGTCATAGCGAACCGATCACCGCCAAGACGGCTGCCTCGGTGATTCGCTACAAGCCCGAAGATGTCCTCGCCTTGCTCGACACCACGCAGGTGGGGAAAACGGCCCAACAGCTACTCGGTACCGGTGGCGAGATACCGGTCGTGGCCAGTCTCGACGCGGTGCCCGAAGCCAATGCTTTGATGCTCGGCATCGCGCCTCCTGGGGGGCGAATGCCAGAGGCTTGGCGTAGCGTTATTTTGGAGGCCATCGATCGAGGCATGGATATTGTGTCGGGCCTGCATGACTTTCTTTCCCATGACGCCGATTTTTGCAAAGCGGCGCAGGCGAAAGGCGTCCGTCTGATTGATGTTCGCAAAAACAATGAACGCGACGTGGCCGACCGGCTAAATATCCGCGAAGAGTGTCTGCGAATCCACACCGTTGGGCAAGACTGCAGCCTGGGTAAAATGTTGGTGTCGTTGGAAATTGCCCATGCCTTGAAGCGTGCAGGACACAAGTCGAAATTTGTCGCGACAGGCCAGACCGGCATCATGATCGAAGGCGAAGGTGCACCGATCGACTGCGTCGTTGCCGATTTTGTGAGCGGGGCGGTCGAAAAGCTCATCCTGGCGAATCAACACCACGACATCCTTTTGATCGAAGGGCAGGGGAGTCTCGCACATCCTCGCTATTCCGGTGTCACGCTCAGCTTGCTGCATGGCTGTATGCCTCACGGCATGATCATGTGCTACGAGGTTGGACGCAAGAAGGTGAATGGCATGGAGCATGTGCCGCTGCACTCTCTTTCCAAGCTGATCGAGGTCTACGAAACGATGGCCAACCTGATGGGCCCGTCCAAGGTGATCGGTGTGGCGATGAATAGCCACAATGTTTCGGCAGAAGAAGCCGAAGCAGAGCGAGAAAAGATCCGCAGCGAGTTAGGGCTGCCGGTGTGCGACGTGATTCGACACGGGCCTGAAGAACTCGTACAGGCAGTTCAAGCGATGTTGCCGCAGTTGGCGGCCTCTTGATGGCGATCTCTCAATTGAAACTGTCGACGCATACTTTTGATCTTCCGCTGCGGCACACGTTTACGATTTCTCGCGAATCGACCGATGTGCAGCCGACGCTGATCGTCGAACTTCACGACGGGCAGCATTCTGGCTACGGCGAGGCGACGACCAACTCGTACTACGGTATGACGCTCGAGAAGATGCAGCTCGCCTTGGAGTCGGTGCGTGACATCGTCGAAGGTCAGCATCCGCTCAATCCCGAGCAGCTTTGGGCCGAAGTGAGCGGCCCGTTACGCGATTGTCCCTTTGCGCTGTGCGCACTCGACCAAGCGGCTTACGATCTGTGGGGCAAGCAGCAAGGTGCGCCGGTCTATCAGTTGTGGGGCTTAGACAATTCAAAAACGCCGGTGTCGAACTTTACGATCGGCATCGATACGGTCGAGGTGATGGTATCGAAACTAAACGAAGTACCCGACTGGCCCATTTACAAGATCAAGCTTGGCACGTCCAACGATTTGGAGATTATCCGCGAACTGCGAAAACATACTTCGGCAGTCTTTCGCGTCGACGCGAATTGCGGCTGGGGCGTGGACGAGACGATTCGCAATTCCAAAGAGCTAAAGTCGCTAAACGTCGAATTCCTTGAGCAACCGCTGAGGGCGGACGATTGGGATGGGCACAAAAAAGTATTGGCCCACTCGGCCTTGCCGATCATTGCCGACGAAAGCTGTATCCAAGAATCTGATGTAGCCGCCTGTCACGGCCATTTTCACGGCGTGAACATCAAGCTCGTCAAATGCGGCGGGCTGACGCCAGCGCGTCGGATGATCGATGTCGCGCGAGAGCTGGGCCTCAAAGTGATGGTCGGCTGCATGACCGAGTCGACCGTCGGCATCTCGGCGATTGCCCAGTTGCTGCCGCTGCTCGACTATGTCGACATGGACGGCGCTGCTTTGCTGGCCCAGGACATTGCCACCGGCGCGATTGTCGAACGCGGTGTTTGTCGCTACCCGAAGGGCAACGGCAGCGGCGTCGAGTTGATTGCCCCGTAAAACGAATAACGCATGACAAAAAGGTGAATCATCAATGGACGCCGATAAACGCAGATATTCCCATTTCCTTCTAGTTCTATCTGCGTTCCTCGGTGTCCATCGGCGGTACTTTTGCAACAATTGCCGAAAGCTTTTCTTGCTCGCAACCTGTCTACTGGTCAGCACATCTCCTTGCTACGCCGCTAGCGACTTGACTAAGCAGGTTCAGCCGTTGATTGACGCGCATGATGGAAAAGTCGGCGTTGCGATCGTTCACCTGCCGAGTGGCGAGTCGTTCACACATCGGGCCGAAGAGCCGATGCCGACCGCCAGCTTGATCAAATTCCCACTGATGATCGCCACCTATCAGGCGATCGAAGCGGGCAATCTCGACCTGGAGCAGAAAATCACGCTTCGCGACGAGGACAAAGTTCCCGGATCGGGCATTCTCACGCCGCATTTTTCGCCGGGGGCGACGCTCTCTCTCAACGATGCGATGCACTTGATGATTGTCTATTCTGACAACACCGCCACCAACCTCGTCATCGACCAAGTGGGTCTACCCGCCACAGCCCAACGAATGGAAAGTTTGGACTGCCCTGCCACAAAACTTCACTCCCAGGTTTTCCGACGCGACACTTCAATTTTCCCTGAACGTAGCAAGCAATTCGGCCTAGGAAGTACGTCTGCCGCAGACATGCTACGGCTGTTCACAAAGCTGCACGCTGGCAAGCTGGTTAGCAAGGCAGCCAGTCAACAAATGCTCGCCCATCTGTACGAGTGCGAGAGCAAAAACATGTGTGCCCGCGATCTGCCGCCAAACACCAAGTTCGCGCACAAATCGGGGTCGGTTTCGGCAGTGCGCGCCGACGCCGGCATCATCGACAGTCCCAGCGGTCCGATCGTCGTTTGTGTTTTGACCGCTGAGAACGAAGACCGAAGCTGGTCGAGCGACAACGCGGCTCAAGTCCTCGGCGGCAAGATCGCCCGCGCGGCGTACGATTATTTTAATCCTGCGAAGGCTTTCAGCGATCTCAGTAAGCCTCAACCCTTGGCGATTGGCTCTAGCGGGCACTTGGTCGAAGCGCTGCAACGAACGCTCAATGCGCGCACAAAACCTTCTGTCGACATCGGCGTCGATGGCGATTTTGGCCCGAACACTGAACGTGCCGTCCAAGCATTTCAGCGTGCCAACCAATTACCCGACTCAGGCCAAGTCGACGCCAAAACCTGGGAAGCGCTAGGGCCTCTTTTGACCAAAGACCCGAACCAGCCCGCCCCGTCGGTCATCAATGCCAGAAAAATCGCAAAACGACCCGCCGACCCCCTGACAGGTACGCCTTTTGTCACCTGCAAAGCTTGGGCGATCGGCGACGGGCAAACAGGAAAACTGCTGTGGGGGTTTCACGAAAACGAAGCGCGCGACATGGCCAGCACCACGAAAATCATGACCGCGTTTCTTGTCACAACCTTGGCCGAAAAAGACACGGCGGTGTTGGAAGAAATCGTAACCTTTTCGCAGCGAGCCGACGACACGATCGGCTCAACCGCCGGTGTTCGTGTTGGCGAAAAAGTCTCGGTTGGCGAGTTACTTTACGGTCTGCTGCTACCCTCGGGCAACGATGCGTCGGTTGCGCTGGCCGAGCATTTTGGCGAGCGGTTGGCTGCGGGTGGAAATGCCGACGAGGGAGATTTTTACGACCAGTTCATCGACGCGATGAATCAAACCGCACAAAGACTAGGCATGGACAAGTCGAGCTTTGAGAATCCCAACGGTCTCACTTCGCCCAAACACAAGACCAGCCCGCGCGATTTGCTCACGCTTTCGACCCTAGCGATGCGGCAACCTTTGTTTCGTAAGATCGTCGGCACCGTCGAGCATGGCTGCACGGTCGAAGGGCCGGAAGGATACAAGCGGAACCTTGTTTGGAAAAACACGAACCGACTGCTACGCACCGAAGGCTACGGCGGCGTAAAGACGGGCACGACGAGTGCGGCTGGGTCGTGTCTCGTTTCGTATGGCACGCGTGGCGATAAGTCGTTGTTGGTCGTGGTGCTTGGTTCGAGTTCGACCGACGCGCGGTACGCTGACACACGAAATTTATTTCGCTGGGCATGGCAGCAACTCGGCAAGAAAAGCACCGAAAGACCACCGGTCGTGCTGACAGATGCTGCGAGAAAAATTCATCAATCGGCCCTCCTGATCGACGGGCACAATGATTTGCCGTGGGAACTGCGAAAAAATGGCTCGCTCTCGTTCGACAAGCTTGACATTTCTCAGTCGCAAAAAAAGCTGCAAACCGATATTCCTCGCCTTCGTAAGGGTGGCGTCGGCGCGCAGTTTTGGTCGGTCTGGGTGCCTGCCAGTACGGCGTACGATGGCAGCGCGCTGACTACGACATTGGAGCAAATCGAGATGGTTCACGCCATGATCGACCGTTATCCAGAAACCTTTGAGCGGGCACTGACTGTAGACGACATCAAGCGAATCCACCAATCGGGAAAAATCGCTTCGCTGATCGGCGTCGAAGGGGGACACTGCATTCAGAACTCGTTGAACGTGCTAGGGCAACTCTACAAGCTAGGCGCGCGGTATATGACGCTTACGCATTCCGACACGCTCGACTGGGCCGATTCGGCGACCGACGAGTTTCGCAACGGGGGGCTGACGGCCTTCGGCGAAGACGTCGTGCGCGAGATGAATCGACTCGGCATGATGGTCGACTTGTCGCACGTTTCGCCCGACACGATGAAGCACGCGCTGCGAATCACCCAAGCACCGGTCATTTTCTCGCACTCGTCTGCGCGGGCGGTAGCCGATCATCCGCGGAACGTGCCCGACGATGTGCTGAAGCTCGTCGCGAAGAATGAGGGCGTGGTGATGGTCAATTTTTTCTCCGGATTTGTCGTGCCTGCGGCGGCAGACATCTATACGCAAAGCTTTGCCTACCGTCGCGAGCAAGAAAAGCTGCTTGGTGACGACAAGGCAGCGATCGACGCGGCGGTCGCCAAATGGCGAAGTACGCGACCGATGCCCCGTGGCACGATTCACGATCTGATCGACCATATTGATCACATCGTGAAGATCGCGGGCATCGACCATGTCGGTATCGGCTCCGACTACGATGGCGTGTCGGTGCTGCCCAAACAGTTGGAAGATGTTAGCACTTATCCACTCATCACCCAAGCCTTGCTCGACCGCGGCTACAGCGAGGCCGACATCGAAAAAATCCTCGGGAAAAATTTACTACGCGTCATGCGCAAAGTCGAGCAAGTGGCAAAGCAAATGCAGAAAAACAAATAGCCGGCCCGCCACGCGGTCCGACGTACAGCAAACACTCACCCGACGACCCTACTCAGCCACCTCCAACTCCAACTCCGCATACCCAACCTTACCCGGCACACGAGGATCGTGAACCCCAACCAATTCGCCTTGCTCGTCGCGCCCGACCGCTTGCGTGACGCCGCTGGCGGAGATCGTGCGAATCTGATGGCCGATTTTTCTCAGCCCCGTTAGAATTTTTTCCGGCACCGCTTCTTCCGCCAACACTCGATCTGGTTGCCACTGATGGTGCAATCGGGGTGCAGCCACCGCGTCGCTGAGCGATTGGCCAAAATCGAGCCGACGGATGATTGTTTGCACGACCTGTGTGATGATTTTCGGTCCGCCCGCCGCACCGACCGTTAGCACTGGCTGATCGTTGGCATCAAGAACAATCGTCGGGCTCATGCTCGACAAGGGCCGTTTGCCCGGGGCGACGGAATTGTTCTCTGCCCCGATCAAACCAAAAGCGTTCGGCACGCCTGGCTGGCTCGAAAAGTCGTCCATCTCGTTGTTCAACACGATCCCTGTGCCCGGTACGATCACTTTCGAGCCGAAGCTCGTGTTGACCGTGGCGGTGATGGCCACCCAGTAGCCTGCCGAATCGGCCGCAGCGATGTGCGTGGTATGTTTGCCGAATAGATCGCTCGTCGCGCGCGGCGGCGTGCTGTGCCTGGGAACCTCGGCGAGAGCATCTCGGCGGATGCGCGCGGCCAGCGTTTGGCAGTAGCTTTTGTCAACTAACCCGCGCGGCACTTTGGCGAAATCGGCGTCCCCCAACCAATACGCACGGTCGGCAAAGGCAAACTTCATCGCTTCGAGCATCAAGTGGGACGCGGTGACGGGATTTTTCCGATATTCGTCAGCCAGCGGAAATTGTTCAAGCATGTTGAGAATCTGAGCAACATGCACACCGCCCGAGCTTGGGGGTGGGAATCCGACGATTTTGAAATCGCGGTAGATTGTCACAATCGGCTCGCGTTCGACCGCTTGGTAGTTGGCAAAGTCTTCTGCAGTGAGAATCCCGCCATTGGCCTTCATCCACTGACCGACCCGCTCGGCAAATTCTCCTCGATAAAACCAGTCGATGCCATGCTTGGCAATTTGATTGTAGGATCGGGCGAGATCGGGCTGACGGAGGATTTCGCCCTCGCGATAGGCGGTGCCGTTTGGTTTTAGTAATGTTGTGCGGCTGCCAGGAAATCGCTGAAGCGTCTCCGCCTTGTCTTTGAGCTTGGCAGCATAGATGCGGTCGATCGGAAATCCGTGTTCAGCCAACTCAGCCGCTGGCAACAATAGATCACCGAGTTGACGCTCGCCGCACTTTTCCAACGCCTTCGCGTACGCCGCCAGTGCGCCGGGCACTCCCACCGCCAACGGCCCCACGGTGCTTAACTCAGGCTGCGCCTTGCCATCACGAAGAAACATATCTCGCGAAGCGGCAGAGGGCGCTTTTTCGCGACCATCAATGGCGATTAAAGATCCGTCAGGAGTGCGGATCAACACAAAACAACCGCCTCCCAAGCCTGAGTTGTGATTGTCGACCACTCCCAAAGTCAGTGCCGTCGCCACGGCGGCATCGACCGCGTTGCCGCCTGCGCGGAAAGCGGCGATGCCGGCATCAACGGCCAATGGCTGGACCGCTGCCACGACACACTGGTCGGCAGCAATCGAGTCTCCTAGGGGAATCGCAACCCCCAAGAGGACGCCGCTTAGCCAAATCGAAGTAATCCAATGGTGAGTTTTCATCCAGGATATTATCACTAAGATCAAAGTACGAACCAACGGGGAATCACCAAAATAGGTGAGCATTGCGCAGCAGTGTCAGGTCGAGTGCGCATGGGCGATAGATTTCACCTCAATTTGGCTACGCGAAACACTTCGGCTATTGGACAATTCAAGTTACAATGGATTCCATTGACAACGACCATGTTCAGTGGGAGCGTTTCCTACGCACTCAACGAAACGCGGAATTCTGTACCGGAACATCAAGATGCAACACTCCTTGGCTCGCCTCTGGCGATGCGCGAAATCCCTGTCCACATCAAACTCTCCGGGCGCTCCGCTGTCCCCCGAGAGATCGCTGACGTTTGAAACCCTGGAGCGACGCGATCTACTCGCCGCTGCTGGCTTGGTCGATGTCGGCACGCAGCCCGACGGGGCGCTTTCCGGGAAAATCATCTACGTCAACGCTGGACACGGCATCACGGGTGATTTCCCTAACGCCGGCGACTGGTCCTTCCAACGTCCGCTGCTGCTAAACATGATCGAGGACCTCGGCAACCAAGATCAGGCGACTTTTTTTGCGGACTACATTTTCCGTGCCGGGGCGACCGTGGTACCGATGCGACCCATTGGCAATCAATCCAACGAAGTCGTACTCGACAACGACGACACCGAAGTCACCTTCTCCGGAGCTTGGACCGATAGCTCGTCGTCGATTTATTTTGGCGATGCGGGCGATGTGCCGTATCGCTTTGCCAGCAAGTCGGTGACCGAGACCGCGTTTGCCCGCTATCGGCCCAATATCCCGGAAAGCGGCTTCTATCCCGTATATTCTTGGGCAAGATACGGCTCCGACCGCGTCGCCGATCAGCTATATCGGATCAGGCACTCTGGCGGAATCACCGAGGTCACGGTGAATCATCGCCGCGTTGGCAATGGCATGGTCTATCTGGGCAGCTACTATTTCGAGGCGGGCACCGACGGGTATGTTGACATCAGCAACCGCTCTGCCGACCCCAATGGCAGCGTGGTGATCGCCGACATGATTCGTTTCGGCAACGGCATGGGGGACGTCGTCCAAAGTGGCACGACCTCGGGACGCAGTCGCGAAGACGAGGCGGGACTCTACTGGATAGAATGGCAAGTATCCAACTCGCAGGGAATCTCGACGAGCGAATATCGCACCAGCAGTAACGACCGCTCGGCAACCGTCTCTGCAACACCGCGCTATGCCGAATACATGAACCGTGAGGCGGATGGGGCGCTTTCGGATCGTTTGTTTATCAGCTTCCATTCCAACGCCGGAGGCGGGCGAGGCGTCGTGGCGCTTCATAATACGGCGAATGGGGGCGATACACCCAATCAATTACTACTAGCTCAACTCTTAGGTCAAGAGGTCAACGACGACCTCGTCGATCAAAATGGCCAATTCGAGTACAACTGGTCTAACCGAGGCTCGAACGTCACATTTCAGGCCACCTTTAACTATGGGGAGATCAACAACTCGGTCATCAACAACGAATTCGACGCGACCATCGTCGAGACCGGCTTCCACGACAGTCAACTCGATGCCTCATTGATGCGCGATGCCGACGTTCGCGACGCTATCGCCCGCGCCACCTATCAAGGCGTCGTTAGGTATTTCAACAACGTCGATGGTGGCGTTACACCGATCACCATGTTGCCGGGCAAGGTGACCGATGTCCGCGCCGAAACCGCCGGTGCGGATAGCGTGACCGTTTCCTGGACGCCGCCGGTGGCAAACACCTATAACGGCGGCACTGCCACAGGCTATCGCATCTACGGCTCGACCAATGGCTACGGCTTCGACGGAGGAACTTTCGTTGCGGGCGGAGCCACCGCGAGTTACACGTTGACCGGCCTCGATCCCAGCGCTGGAGCCTATTATTTCAAGGTAGTGGCGGTCAACGCGGGCGGCGAGAGCGCTGGTTCGGAAGTCGTTGCAGCGCTGCCAAATGCGGGTCCCAAAGGCATCTTGATCGTCAACGGTTTCGACCGCCTCAGCCGCCAACAAAACCCGGTACAAGCAGGTGCCGAGCGAGTACGCCCTCGTCAGAGCAATTCGTTCGACTACTCCGTGCAAGTGGCCGAGGCGATCGAAGCGAGCTCACCCGATCTCGTGGTCGACACCGCTTCGAACGAAGCAGTGATCGCAGGCGATGTGTTGCTGTCGAACTATCAGGCGGTCGTTTGGATTTCTGGCGAAGAATCGACAGTCGATTCGACGTTCGATGGTGCCGAGCAATCGTTGGTCGGGAATTACCTGAACAACGGAGGGCAGTTGTTTGTCTCGGGCACTGAAATCGGCTGGGACTTAGATGCCCAAGCGGGCGGCACGACATTCTATAACGATAGCCTGCGAGCCGACTATGTCAGCGACGATGCCAACACTTATAACGTGGCCGGCGCAGTCGGGTCGATATTCGAAGGGCTTTCTTTTTCATTCGACGACGGCACGTTGTTTTACGACGCCGATTTCCCCGACGTGATTACAGAGTTGGGAGGTGCCACACGTGCGCTAAATTACGTTGGTGGCGCAGGTGGTGGAGCGGCTATTCAATATGACAGCGGAGCGTCGACGAAGCTGGTTAATTTCGCTTTCCCCTTCGAGACGATCACCAGCGACGCGGATCGCACGGCCGTTTTTTCCAGGGTGCTCGATTTTTTCGACTTCGAGGTAACGCTGTCTGATGTTGAACTGATCCTTGATAACGATGACGGCTCTCCGATTTATGCCGAAACGGGCAGTTGGTCAACTGCGGGCAACACCGGCTTTAATGGTACTTCGTATCGCTTTGCCCCGGCTGGTGCTGCTGCGACAGCCCAATGGAATTTTGGGTTGCCTTTTGCCGGGCAAGGCGAAGTTTTTGTGCAATTCCGTTCCGGCTCCAATCGGACCTCTGACACGGTCTACCAAATCGATACTGGGGGCGGCATCGAAACGGTCAGCATCAGTCAAAAAACGGACGACCTTGTCTGGGTCTCGCTGGGCAATTTTGATTTTTCTGCCGGCGCGCGCAGCATTTTACTCGATGCTGGGGCGAGTTCAGGCGGCTCGGTCGCGATCGCTGATGCGGTACGAATCGTAGTGCCTGCTCCTGTCACCGGAAATGGCGACTTCGACGCCGATGGCGACATCGATGGTAGCGATTTTCTCGCTTGGCAACGTGGTTTTGGAACGATGGGAACTGCCACGTTAGAGCAAGGCGACGCCAACGGCGACACCAACGTCGATGCCGACGATCTGGTCATCTGGCAGACGCAATATGCTACCGCGACGGTACTTGCTCTCGCGACCAGCGCAGCATCGGCGATCACTTCAGAGTCAACGGACACACAAAGACTCGACACCCAATTACTGTCTGCCCTAGCGCAGCGCGTTAGCCTAATTCCGAAATCGACCGCTTCCCAGCGCAGTAATCATAACTTCGTCGCTCGCGAAACAGTCCAAGAAGCAGTTCAGAGAGCCATTCCGACGAGTCACGTACTCCGCTCAACCGTCAGGCAGTCCAATGCTCCCTCCCCGATCCAAGAGCACCAACAAAGCGAAAGCGCCAAGCAAGATGCCTTTGCTGAACTCGGCCTCGACGAGAGGATCAGTTTGCGAATCGCTGGCTTTTAGGCGAGCGGCAGAGCGAAATTGGCTGAAAGACGGGGCCGTAGATCCTTTGCCACACACAACTTAGGGCGAGGGCCATAATCGCCTGCGTATTTCTGTGGCGGACCACATTGAACTGCGCAAAGTAGGGAAACTTTTGCGCACTTTTTGTTTCGTACTTTTGGAGTTCTGCTTTATGATGGATGTAGTGAAGAAGCTGGCTCCGCAGACTTCGGCGGTTGTGTGGCCCAGTCAGTGTCCGTCGTTTGTGTATGCAGAACTGAGTAACGGAACTCCATTCAACGTCTTTAGAATCAAGTTAGGATCAGACTCATGAGAATCAAACATTTCCTGGTAGGTGCCGTCTCTTCGTGCCTATTAGCTTTAGTTGCCCAGCCATCGCTTGGGCAGGTACTCTATTCACAGGATTTCCAAGTCGACGATACCGCAAATTGGTCTGTCTTCGATGGTCCCACCGACGAATTCGCCAATTTTTTCTTTGATTACACCTCGGCTACGTCGGCCGCAGCTGGCCACGTCGGCATTCCTCTTGCTCCCAACTCCGATCCTGGTGAGACTACGGGGCGTGGCATGTTTCTACAAGCGAATTTGTTTGACGGTATTTTTGGCGGATTCAGTGTCTCGCCAAACGGCCAAAGCTTTACCGGCGACTATGTCCTTAGTTACGACATGTGGCAGAGTTACCAGGGCGTAACTTTCGTTCCGGCGGATGATCCTTTCCCGGCTGGTGGCGGAATCATCCGTGGCCAATCTAGCGGTGGCACCAACCTGGGCTACGGCGGGATCATGTCCTCTGGTACTACGGTAAATTATCCTGGAGATGTTGATAGTGTTTTCTTTGGATCTACCACCGATGGCGACTCCGGTTCCGACTATCGAGTTTATTCCTCAGATCGATCGGTCAGCTACCAGTTACCCATCGATATTCCCGCAGATGCTGATGCAACTTATTTTGCAGGATCTCGAAACAATTCGGCCTCACTCTATGCTGATAATTTCGGCCCAGAGGCCCCCACAGCTGCTCAATCGTTGTTGTTTCCAACTCAGCTAACCGCTGCTCCCGAAAACGTCACAGACACTGGTGTCTTGGGATACGCTTGGCGCGAGCATACGATAACAAAGGTTGGCGACATCGTTACCTGGGCGGTCGATGGCATTGATCTCATTCAACTTGACACGTCGAATTTTGCCATTCCTGTCGGCGGATCGAACATCCTTTTTGGGCACTCGGATATCAATAGTGGTGTCTCTGCTAATTTTGAAGCGATTGATCTACTGTTTACGTTGGTCGACAACGTCAAGGTTGAAGTATTCGTCGCCGAAAACGCCGACTTCAACGGTGACTCTGACGTGGACGGAGCCGATTTCCTGGCTTGGCAGCGAGGAAACGGCATTGATGACGGAACCGCACTGCTTGCTGATGGCGACGCTAATGGTGATGGCAATGTCGATGCGTCCGACTTGACCGCTTGGCAAGGACAATACGGAGCTGGCGCATTGCAAGCTCTTTCGACCAACGCCGTGCCTGAACCGACGAGCCTGCTGCTCGTCGCGATGGGATTGGTGGGCCTTACTGGCGTACGCTTCAGGTCTCGATAATAGGTTTTTGAATAGGTGGATTTTTCTAAGTCAAAATTTCTTGAGGGTTTGTCATTGGCAGCTTCCTCAGTAGCAACTGGGATAATCGTAATTTCTTGCTAGATCGGGCTGCTCTTTTTCTTTTTTTAGGGGATGTCTCATGAGAACGAACACATTGCGTGCTATCTGCTCTTTGGGAGTGTTAGCGATTGGATTGAGTTTTGTGGCTGGCGCGTCAGCCCAGTTAGTTGATGACGACTTGAATACTGCTGCCTCGGCCGGGAGCTTTACAGAAGTAGCTCTTGGTGCTGACCATGAGGTCATTTGGGCGTATGACTACTCCGCTGACGGCATTGCGCCCGCTCCTAATACCACCGATGCCTCAACCTTAGGTGTGCGTATTACCGCTAATAGAACCGCTGGTGCAGCAAGCGCTGCTACACTTTTCAATAACACTCCTATCCCTGCCAATGCTCGCGTCACCGTGGACATGTACATGGGCGTTACCGGTACGTGGCACCACCGAATTTGGTAGTGTCGGTCTCGGTAGCACAGGTGCAACTCCGTTTACGATTTTCGCGCCGATTGCTGGTGACGGTACCTACCTCTCGCACACTGGCGATGGTGGCTCGTCTTCTGACTGGCGTTGGTCGCGTCCTGGTGGCACTGATCCTTCGGCTTCTGTTCCTGTGAACAATTCCTCTTCGACGTACCTGTTAGGCGGCACAAACGCACCTTTGTACGACGGTGTCGCAGGGCTCGGTGGTGACGGTGTTGCTGGTAACCAATGGGTCACTTTGTCGATCGTCACTTTCAATGGAACGACTCAGATTTCCATCAATGGCGATATCGTGATTCAAGGCCCTTCGATTGGTGATGCAGACGACTCGAATGCAGGGGGCGCTGCCCCTGGTGGATTGGCCAGCTTTAGCTATGCCGACGTCTTCTCGTCCGTAGCAAGCCCTGGCGACTCGCAGTTCGGAGTCTTCGACAATTTTAGAGTCGTTGAAGTGATTCCAGAGCCCGCCTCGATTATGTTGATGGGCATGGGCCTTATCGGCATGTTGGCTCGTCGACGTCGCTAAGTGACGTCGCTAAGTGACGTCGCTAATTGGCTTGACTAGTAACAACAAGCTGAGGAAACTTACGAACGCGCAGGCCGGGCACTGTCGCCCTGGTCTGGGTCGTTTTTTTGCTTTTGCTGGGAATACTTCATTGCGATGCAGACAAGTAGAATCGCTTGCAATTACAGGGGTGATTCCATATTCATGCCGGTTACCGCATCGCCAATGCGCAAAAACGAGGCAACATTGCGCTGATACGCGTTGCCTAATTGGGCGATTCTTTCAAGAATAGAGTTATCTGCAGGCTAGCTAAGTTTTTGGTCGATCTTTTTTTTGTCGAGCCTGATGTTCGTACCTCGTCACGTCCTGCCGAACTTTCGCGTTAGACTGATTTCAAAGCCTAGTCATTTCATTGAGATCTCAGGAGTATTACTGTCATGGTCAAAAAGAGAACTCTCGCCTTGAAAGATCAATTGCGCCGCAAGAGTGCATTCACGCTCGTCGAGCTTTTGGTAGTCATCGCCATTATCGGCGTACTCGTGGCGCTCTTGCTGCCAGCAGTTCAGGCAGCTCGTGAAGCGGCGCGAAGGATTCAATGTCGAAACAATCTCAAACAAATCGGTTTGGCCTGTTTGAACTTTGAAAGCACTCACAACAAGTTTCCCTCCGGTGGCTGGGGACTTTGGTATGTCGGTGACCCCGATCGTGGCTATGGAAAAAATCAACCTGGTTCTTGGATCTACAACGTTTTAGATTATGTCGAAGCGGGTAATTTGCGCTCGCTGGGATCTGGCATGGATCACAGCTCGAGAGCGTATGACCAGGCAATCACGAAGGTGAATCAAACTCCGCTGTCCATGTTTTCTTGCCCCTCTCGTCGTGGCCAACAATTGTCTCTCGCTGGTCAGTGGAACTCGATACGCAACGGCTTTGGTGGTCAATTGTCTCTCCTTTCATCAAGAGCAGCTAGCGAAGGCGTTGCCAAGAGCGACTATGCTGCAAGTTCAGGAGATGCGACTCAATTCTCAGGTGATAGTTTATTTCCCTCAATTTCTACCTATGCACAAGCTGAAACCGCTGAATGGCCGAACACGGATTATTGCTCTGCAAGTGGTGATCGTCGCGCCGACTTTCGAGGTGGCCTTTCCAACTGTCAAACTGGTATCATGTACTTTCGAAGTGAACTCAAAATGCAGCGGATCGAAGATGGAACTTCCAACACCTACCTCCTTGGTGAAAAGTGGGTAGAACTGGATGGATATGATGGCAAGAACAGCCGAAACGACCCTGGGTTCAGCTATGGCGATAATCAATCGATGTATGCTGGCTATGAGTGGGACAATCAACGCAGAGTGTGGGGCCCCGATCGAATCAGTCCGAAACCAGCAGCACAGCAAGAAATCGATGCCGAACGCTGGCAACCACGACAGGACGGAGCAGGCTTCGGCCCGCGACTACCTGAAGGCCTCTTTGGCAGCGCTCACCCTTCTGCATTTCACATGACTTTTTGCGATGGATCCGTTCAGAGCGTCAGCTACGACGTTGATTTCAGGGTTCATTTCTCCTTGGGAAACCGTTTAGACGGCGGTGCTGTAGGAGTTGGCGACTTACAGTAAGGATCGCTCGATACGTAAACTCAACGACTACCGACCGGAAGCCGGTGGGTTGAAGAGTTTCGTGAGTTACGGACTGAAGTCCTTCGCTCACGAGGGGAATGCCGAACCGCGCCCGTTAGGAAGCGTTCCCACAGAAGTATTAGCTCAACCAGACGCTTGCTTACGGGCGCGGTTCGGAGAAAAGTCGCTTTCAATAGTTTTTTGTCAACAGTCATGGCCATTGAAAGAACTATTGAGGAAGTGCCGGGCAAGCGAGTGACCATTGATCCTCAAAAGAGATTTTCCTGTTCTGCCCGCTTTGGAAGACGGCATCGACCCTGAAGCAGTGCGTTCCCAGTCAGAGTCTAGGACCGAACGAAAATCCTCTACGACGTTTCCCTCAGTCCCGCTGCCCATCGTCCCGTTGTACTGCTGACTGCGGGTAATTTCAATCCACTGCTCGTCTTAGTTCAGCTTTCGCAGTTTTTTG
Source organism: Planctomycetota bacterium (assembly GCA_013152515.1). GTDB lineage: Bacteria > Planctomycetota > Planctomycetia > Pirellulales > Lacipirellulaceae > Bythopirellula. Next base: position 9,014 of record JAADGD010000228.1, on the reverse strand, counting down.
CCCGCGAATGACGCGAATCAAGTTCTTTGATCCCGACAGCGAGCGATCGGTCCCTATAGAAATTAAGACTCCACATACTCATTCGCGTTGATTCGCGTCATTCGCGAGCAATCTTTCCTAGGGAAAATGCGAAAGTCGAACTTAGCGACTCTTGAGATTTAGGACTATCTTCTGGCGAATGATGGCTGGGTCGTCTGTGGCGATCTGCTGGCCCAGGGTGGTCTCTGAGTTGTAGATCGCTGGAATGGTTTCTTTTCCATTGACTTCCTTGGAAACACGGATTTTGAAAAAGCCTAGCTGAATCCCAAAAGGCATCTCTGGCGAAGGTCGGTCCTTTTTCGGGATGCTGGGGCTAAAGGCTCCGCTACTGTCTGTGTAGGCGATTGCCGTCCGGATTTGATCACCGAGGAAGGACTCGGGTTCAAAAGTAATCGACGCCGCCTCGAGTGGCCTTTTGTCGAGCGTAATAAAGCAGTTCACCACACAGATTCCAGCCTTCGTCGCTTGCCAAGACTTAATCCGGTCGGCGATTTCGCTCTCACTCGCCTGACCATCGCCGTCCGTATCGACAGTTTTCATCGCTGCTTTCAATCCGGGCGATTGTTCCAGTTCGGCGCTGTCCAGAGTTCCATCTCCGTTCGTGTCGTAAAGCTCAATTGCCTTGGCTGCGGCGGAATTGGCGTTAATTGACGGCGGCTTTATCCGTACTGCTCCATTGCCACAACCGCTAATCGCTGCAAACAAAACTAAAGGCGCCATGATGGTCGAAATAAACTTCAAGCGAAGGAAAGCATGTTTTGTTGACACGATTGGTAGTTCTCCGTACCCGGAATTTGTAAGGGGTGATTTCACAACTGTATGAGCATTCTATCAACTCGCCGTAGGCAACGGCTAGGCTTTAGCGCAATTCTCTCCCGCATTTGCGCACATGAGCGTCCGATCGCACAGGTGATGCAACCTTTATTTTGTCTTGTCCAACAACTGTTCGGCCCCACCGACTACTTTCTCCCAGTCGAAGGCTGGGCCTGGGTCGGTTTTGTTCTTCTGCACGTGATAGTGCCCCAAGACACCCTGGAAAGCTTTCCATTGTTTCTTGGGCAACACGCGGGTGATCAGCATGCCCTGTTTATCACGGGGGTAATCGCACTTGATCTTCGGAAAAACATGGCACAGCGTTGCCGTTAGCTTGATGAGCGAGTCGTACTGCTCGGGCGTAAAATCGTACTGCGTTAGCTCGACGCCTTGGACGGTGCCGACAATCGGCTGGGGGCGGGCTGGACGTCCGTAAAAAGGCACGGTCCGCAGGCCAAGATGCCCCAACGTTCGGGGCGGACGAAGCAGCGTGCCGCCATCGTCCGCGGGAAAATACCACTTTTTCAGTACTTCTTGCTTACCGGTGGGGTACGCGCCGATGCTGGCGATTTCGACACCCACCGACCGCGAATTCGAGATCGTCGCGTGCCAGGCGCGTTCTTTGAGATCAAGCGTTTGATAGATCGTACCATCGATGTCGAGCATGAAATGCACGCTCAAGCCACGACGGTCGTGCAACACCTTGAAACACTGCTGACTGACGCCGCAAACGTCGTAGTGCATGACAAACTGATCAACCACGTCTTTCAGCAACGGCAAAGTCCACCCGCCGCCGCGAACTTGCTCAAGCTGCTTGGCGGTGAGCTGATCTTTGCGAATTCCGTATCGGTTGGGCGAGTCGAGCGAGGAGGCTCCCTTCACCGACTCTTCCCAGGCAGAGTTTTCGAGATCACCAAATCGACGCTCAACACGATAGGCGTCGTAGCCTTGGGGATCGGTCCAAAGCACGACCGGCGCCGTCGTGTGAAACAACTGGCCGCAGACCATGATTTCGTCGCCGCTGCGCTCAATCTGCTCGCCCACTTTGGCAGCAAGGATTGGGTTAGTTGCGACGAAGAAGGCAAACAGGAAGATTATCGAAACACAACAACAGGAGGCTTTTCTTGCGAGGGAGTACATGGCTGTTCTCAGGAATTGATAGGGGAGGCGAGTTCAAACTTCAACGCCAAATCACCGAACCGCGACCGTTAGGGAGTGTCCAAACGGGCGTCTAACTCAATCGGACGCTTCCTTACGGGCGCGGTTTGGTGGAAAAGTGTATTTCAAGCGTTGCAATTAGAGAGTGAATTCTCCAGCGTAAAACTCCTTCGAGTTTAACACATCGGCAAAGAAAATCGAGTAATACCACAGCCACCCGTCAAACTTTGATAATCCAATTCTTACGGTACATGATCGCCAGTACGACGAACCAGCCGAGAACCCATGTGACCGCGTAGGCCAACGAGGCGTTTTTGTCGGTGAGCCACGAGTGGAAGAGATTTTCGTAGAGCCACTCTTTGAGCGAGATCGACGAGTCGTTGCCAACTTGGAGAATGCCCAACAATCGCCCCACGAGGCCACTCATGACGAACACAGTCAGCGCGTTGACGCCATAGATTTGCAACGGGAGGGCTAAGCGTTTCCACGAAAAGACGTCGAACACTAACGCGCACAAACTAAGCACCAGCATCGCCAGTCCTGCGGTAAAAACGGCGTAGCTGCTCGTCCAAATCGCTTTGTTGATTGGAAAAACCAGCCCCCAACCCCAGCCGATGGCCACCAACACGATTCCTGCGAGCAACAACCCGCGGAGTCGCACTGCCTGCGATTGATCTCGCTTCAGCCAAAGGCCGGTGAAGACGCCAAACAACGTCGTTGCCATTGCTGGCAGTGTGCTGAGCAGGCCTTCGGGGTCCCAAGTTTCGGCATACGCCCACAAATGGTTCGTCCCGAGTACTGCGCGGTCGACGTACGCGGCGAGATGCGTGTCGTGGCCGTCGATCTTTCCCGCCCCGTACTCTGGCACGGGAACCAGCATCATCAACGCCCAATAGCCTAGCAGCAAAATTGCTGCAACAACATAGAGTGCGCTACGCTTCGTGAAGAGGAACAACAGTGAAACCGTCAAATAACAAAGGGCAATCCGCTGCAACACACCCGGAATGCGAAGCGAGGACAATAGCTCGCCGACACCGAAGTCTGGACCCAATTTGAATAACATCCCAAAACCGGACAGCATCAATCCGAGGCCAAAGAGAACCGCGCTCCGCCAGACAATATGCGCCACTAACGACCTTCGCTCGGTCGACTCCTTGCGCTTGCCCAGCGCAAGTGGAATCGCGACACCGACGATGAACAGAAAAAACGGAAACACCAAATCGGTCGGCGTCCAACCATGCCACTGGGCATGTTGCAGCGGCCAATAGATAGCTCCCCAATCGCCTGGATTGTTGACCAAGATCATCAGCATGATCGTCAACCCACGAAAGGCGTCGAGCGACACGAACCGCTGGCTAGTTTTGTGAGAAGCGTCGAAAGTCATGTCGCCTGTATGGATAGGAGGGACCGTTTAGCAGATCCAAGTTAGAAGGGAAAAGTAAAGTATAGTTTACCATGAAAATACTCGAGAAGCCTCACCAGGAAATTGACCGAATCACAATAATTTGCTTACAATGACACTTGCCTGCTCTGCCTGTCTTTTTTGGAGAACTCCCATGATCCGCCGAATCGTTGTCACTGCACTCCTATTGATTTCCACCCTGGTTGTCGATCTTGCCGAAGCTGATGCAGCCCGGCGTCGAGGCTTCTTCCTCCGCGCGCGGAGGACTCGCACGACCAGCTATCATACGAATTCGCCCTCTTGGAAAAATAACAGTTCGCAGAAACTACATGAGACGCATTCGCGTAGCGCCATCTTGGACGGATTCTTCGGTCCCTATCCTGGATCACAAGGACACGATCGCTCGTGGTATGTCGGGCGGTGAGGTAAAGTACGAGACCGACCGTCTTGGAGGCAATGGAGAACATGGCAAACTATCAATCCTGGGCGAGATTTTTTCTTGCCTCGCTGTTGGTCTCGACAAGCACCGTTTGCTTGGCGGTCGATCTCGTCGTGTCGACGACGGCCGAATTGCACAGTGCGTTCCAGACGGCAGGTGTTGGTGACAACATTTTACTCCAACCGGGCACCTACGCCGGTGGGATTTTTCGGGAGAATCTTACCGGCGTCACCGTCCGTAGCGTTGACCCTGCCAATCGCGCCGTCATCTCGGGCGGCAACACAAACATCCAATTGGTCGATTCGCAAGATGTCACGATCGAAGATTTGATCTTTGAGGATGGCATCTTCAACGGCCTGAACTTCGATGATGGCGGGTCGTTCGCCACTCCCACGACGAACCTCACACTTCGCAACATCGTCGTGCGTCGTGCCGGCAGCACCGGCAATCAAGACGGGATCAAGCTCTCTGGCGTCGTTGGTTTTTTAATCGATCGCGTCGAAGTCGACGACTGGGGCGACGGCGGTAGTGCGATCGACATGGTCGGTTCGCATAACGGATTAATCCAGAACTCTTGGCTTCACACCAGTTCGTTCGGCGTGAGTGGCTCGGGGATTCGCCCCAAAGGCGGCAGCAAAAACATCACGATTCGAGCCAATCGGATCGACCTGCCCATTGGTGACGGTCGGGCCATTCAAGCTGGCGGTTCTACCGGATCACAATTTTTTCGATTTATCGACGGTGATTCGGGGTACGAGGCAAAAAACATCACGGCGGAAGGCAATGTGGTACTCGGTGGCAGTTCGGCCTTTTCGTGGGTCAATATCGATGGGGGCGAGTTTCGCCACAACTATATCGAGCGGCCCGGTACGTGGACCATGCGGATTCTTAACGAGAATTCCGGGTTGCCGATCGTCGACACGAAAAACGGTCTATTCAACGACAACATCATTCGCTTTCGCGATTCACCCAGCGAGTACAACCGCGCGGTGAACATCGGACCAGAAACCGAACCCAGCACTTTTCAGTTTGCTCGAAACCAATGGTACAACGAAGTCACACCCACCAGCTCCACGCCCAACTTGCCGACCCCCGAGGTGGAAGGCGTCTACGGTGTCGAACCCGCGATTGACGCGAATGACGCGATCGCCTGGGAGTTCGACTGGGGATCTTGGCTCGTCAACGCCACCGACCAAGCCAACACGATCACTATCGGCATACCCAACAGTCTCTCGATTGCCACTCCGGGCCCCACGGGTAAATTCCTGCCAAATGCAGCCTCGCCGCTCCAAGGGGAATGGTCTTTTACGCCACTTGCCGGGAGCCAAGTAGCGATGACTCCGTTTTCGCAGGTCATCCTAGCGAAATGTAGCCAACCAGGGATTTGCAATACAGCTGACTTCTCGGTTGATGGGCAGGTGGATAACGATGACCTCGTTCTTTGGCAGGCAGGCTTTGGGAGATCAGCCGATGCAACACACGCGGAAGGCGATGCAAATGGCGATCGCGATGTGGATGGTGCTGATTTTTTGCAGTGGCAACGAGAAGCCTTCGCTGCATCGGCAGCGACAAGCCTGTTGAACCCTGTGCCAGAACCCGGCACGATGGCACTGTTGGCTGCGCTGATTCTTTGCACTCAGGCGAGGCGAAGCGGTCAGACTGGATGCCTTACCGCCGAATAGTTCCGCTTGCAGAGGCGTCCATGTGGTTCATCGCTTGGCGCACACCGGCGGAGTACTGCACGGGCTGTTTGGCGAAGCGGTCCATCGTTTCTTTACTGGAAAACAAGTAAAACGCGCCTTGGTAGGAGCAGCCAAATTTACGGCTGCCTGCGACTTGTACATTTTCATCGAGCATCATGACCGGGTCGTTGCCTGAGAAGACGGGGCTGTAGGCGTCGGGAGCAGCCAGGAATTTTTGACGCTCAGCCTCGCCAACGAACAAATAGGTGCGGCCACGATGGATGGCACCGTAGGTCTTGTTGCCGCGAACCCACTTTTGTGCTTGTTGCAAACTGACCGGACAAAAGCCATCAAACGCCAGCGGTGGCGTGCCGGCTGGCAATTGGGGGGGCCAAGCAGCGGCAGCGACTTGTTTCACTGTCGGTGCTGTGGTTGCGGCTGGCGGTGCGGTCGTACTTGCTGTAGTCGACGGAGCGGCTGCGGTAGGCGCAACTGCGGCGACCTGGGGAGCGGTTGCTGTTGGCGTCACTGGGGGGTGCTTAGCGGCGACCGGTGCAGACGCTACGGCCGCGTAGCGGTTGCGATAACTGTTGGGCATGGCGTTCGCTGGAGTAACCGGAGCAACAGGTTGTTGCTGAGCAACTGGAGCGGCGGCCGTTTGCTGTGCAGTCGGTGGAGCAGCAGTGACATACGGATTTTGGGTGACGGTAGGCACTTGAGGTGCTTTGTACGCTGTTGGTACTGCTGACGCAGTTTGTGCGTTGTATGATTGACCAATTCTCAGGCCAGAGTAGGCAGAGTTAACGGGAGCTTGGACAGATGTGGTGATATTGCCCGGGCGTCCGCGATAATGCTGCGCTACATTGGCCAACTGGGCACCATAGGCAGCGGGCTCCAACGGACACGACAGTTTTTGGAGAACGCTGCCTTGCGAGGAAAGGATCACTTCGGTCGGGATACGCGAAATTTGATAAGCGTTCGCAAGCGCGGGTGCTTGGTCGGCGTTGATTTTCACGGGGATAAAGTCACGCTGCATTGCGACAGCAATTTGTGGTTGCGAAAAGACGTCGCGTTCCAGCTTTTTGCACGGGCCGCAGCTTGTTGTGTAAAAGTGCAGCAGGATGAGCTTGCCGGTACGGCCAGCTTCGACCTTGGCAGCATCAAGATTGTTCCGCCAGTTAATCGGCCCTGCCTCGACACTTTCACTAAAAAGTGCTGTACTGAGTACGGCAAGTATCAGGTTCGTCGTGAGAAGACGTCGAGTAAACATGGCGATTCCGTTCGCAAGTGAGTGTTTAATTAGGCAACTTGGTACAGCGGCTTAGCTAAAATAACTTAGCTAAATAATAAAGTGCCTATCCGCAAGCAATGGGCCCGCTTTCGGATAGATCGGTTTAGCGAGGGCTGGGACTTTGTTGAAATTGAACGATTAGACCAACATTGCCGATTTCCTGGCCTCTATCGGCTCGCAATTAGTGATATGACGGCCCCAGTAATTCACCATAACCCTTTTCTGCTATTGTATTTACGTCAATCCCCCAAGTTGTCTGACCTGACAGCGGCGGTGGCGATTTTTTTGCCCGCTGCCAGCTCTGCCTGCTTGCATTAGAGGCTCCATCAGGTCGGCGATCGCTTATCGAGTACACTCGCGTCCCGATTTCGTTGAGTCCAGTGTGGTGCCTTTCGTGAATTGTCCAAAGAATTCATGCAGTTTTACGAAGCTAGCTTGACACAGAGCCAGCGGTGGCTAATACTACCGAAGTGTTCATCACCTTGTCGGCCAGTTGGTGTTTTTATTGGCGGCAGGCTCTACAGGCCATGTTTCGGCTTTTTCGTTACCGGCTGCTTTGTCACCGGCGATATGTCTTCGGTAGTGTGGCCAACTTAAAGGTCCTGCAAGACATTTGACCGCCAGATACGAGTTGCCAGTCGAGCATAACTTGGCCCGCGTAATTTTAGCTGGCGTAATTTTAGCCGGCGTAACTTGGCCGGCGTAACTTGGGCTGCTGGGGTCTTTTAATCTCAACGATGAGATTTTTTTGCACACGATACGTGTGAAGATCGATGGAGCGATACTACCTGTCCCATTGTGGACCTGCATGATTCCTGGAAGCTAGCGAGGCCGGGGGGCCGAGCGAGAGGCAACCGCTAGTTAGGCGTTCTTTTTGGGCGATCTACTTCTAAGGAATAATTAGGTTTCTAGGGCAAAATTAAGTTTCTAGGGCAAATTTAGGATTTTCTTTCTGATGGCAAAAAAGCAACGGTCGGGCGGCAGATATCGGGGCCGCAATAACAATAACAACAATAGCAATAATGGTCGTGGTGGCGGCGGCGGCCGGGGTGGCCGCGGCGGAAATCGGCGGCGCGGTTCGTACAACGACAACCGGAACAGAGAGCCCGATTACGCCGCCGACAGCGATCCGTTACCGCTCATCCCTGGGTCTGGCGTGCTGGAAATGCACCCCAACGGTTACGGTTTTCTTCGCAATCCGGCAACGAATTTCACGCGTGAGCGGACCGACCCTTTCGTGCCTGGCACGATGATCGAAAAGTTTGGCCTTCGCGAAGGGCTCTTGCTACACGGCATGGTCCAGCGGCATCGCAAACAGCAAGGGCCGCGGCTTCGCGAGTTGCTTGATGTCGATGGCATGCCCCCCGAAGCCTACGTCGAAGTGAAGTCTTTCGACCAACTGACGCCGATCACGCCGGAGCAATGGTTTCAGCTCGAAACCGGCCCTGAGCCAATCAGTACGCGGGTGATGGATTTGCTGACGCCGCTAGGCAAGGGGCAGCGTGCGTTGATTGTCGC
>JAADGD010000228.1:0-626 GCA_013152515.1 Planctomycetota bacterium | reverse complement strand
GCCGTTTCGACGAACTATCCCGATGTGTCGATGATTATGCTGTTGATCGACGAACGTCCCGAAGAAGTAACCGACATGCAGCGAAGCGTGCGCGGCGAAGTCTTTGCCAGCAGCCTGGACAACGACGTCGAAAGCCACGTCCGACTAGCCCAGCTCACCGTGGCCCGCTGTCAGAGACTAGCGGAGATGGGCAAAGACGTATTCATGCTGATGGACTCGATCACTCGATTGGCCCGTGCCTTTAACAAATGGGTCGGCAATACCGGTCGCACAATGACTGGCGGTGTCGACATCAAAGCGATGGACATTCCGAAAAAACTGTTCGCCACCGCGAGGGCGTTCGAGGAAGGGGGCTCGCTGACAATTGTCGGAACCGCCCTGATCGACACGGGCAGCCGGATGGACGAGCTAATTTTCCAGGAGTTCAAAGGGACTGGCAACATGGAATTGGTGCTCGATCGCAAGTTGGCCGATCGCCGAATCTGGCCTTCGATCGATATCGAGCAATCGGGCACGCGGCGCGAAGAAAAGCTGTTGCCGCCCGAGACGCTCCACGCCGCGACGATGTTGCGACGCACTCTCTCGTCGATGCATCATACCGACGCGATGGAACAGCTTGCCAAGCA
>JAADGD010000284.1:6061-7231 GCA_013152515.1 Planctomycetota bacterium | reverse complement strand
GCTCGCCTTTTTTTCTACTCGCGCCCGGCGAGCCGCGAGCGTTAGCGACCGGAGAAAAGCCCTCCACCAGCACCGGGCAACCAAAATCATCGCGAATCGGCCCTGCTTATCTTGAAACTCTGCCGGCCACGCTTCGCGTTCCTCTGCGGCATTGCGACCTTTGCACTGAATCTTCGGCTGTCAAACGGTGAATCATTCCTGATAACTAAGACCAATCGAATGTCGTTAGGGCCAACCTCTTTTTGCGGTGATAGAAAAGATACAGATTATAGCTAGGTCCTTTACAGTAAATGCCGGCAGGAATCCAGCCGATAAACACAAAGTCAGACTCGTCTTTCGCTTGTGGCAATGGTGTTGTTTCCTCTTCGTCGAATTCCTCGTTAAACACGACATGACGTGAAAGAGGAAAGTCTCCGATTTCAGGCCAGTTACCCCATCCAGCAAATCCCCCCAACTCTCCCGTAAGGTCCGAGCGAGAGTCATCCGGATACTGCCCGTTCCTTCGGCGAGCGTATGATGCATGTAATGCCCCATTAGCCTTGAAATGCGATCGTTTTTGATCGAATGAAATGCGTGTTAATTCGTAATGCGAGTTCAACTCTTGCATTTCATTTTTTGTGATTTTCACATCTTTGCGATTTTCGACATCGGATTTCAAAAAGTAACGGAAATCAGCATCCAAACTATACTTCCACTGGCGATTGACCTTAAAACCGATCCAGTTTGTACGACACAGATAAGTGTGATATTTTGTCGTTTGTTCGCCTACGAGCCCATCCCAAGGTTCGATTGGAACGACAAAATGCACCTTGCCACTCCATTTGGTGTTTATGTGACTGAGCGAGACCGTCGCAAGCGGAAGTAAAAACTCCATATGCCTGTCTACATCCTTTGCAAAGACGGATTCTGGAGCGGGAAAAGGCTCAAAATAATCGGTGGCTTCGTAGAGTGGGCTGTAAGCCATCGTGATCCTTCTCGTCGTAAAAAGATTGCTAGCCACGTCTGTTGGTATTCGAGCGTTCAGTCTGTAAGCGGAACGTCGCGGAGCAGATTGTACTTATTCTGCATCAGATTGGCAAAAGAACAAGTACCCTCCACTGCCCACTATCCACACTCAACTTCCAACCGCGCCGGCACCGGTAGCTCGACCGTAAACTGCGTCCCGCGTCC
>JAADGD010000284.1:0-5988 GCA_013152515.1 Planctomycetota bacterium | reverse complement strand
CCGGGCTTGGTCGAGAAAAAGGCGTCGAACATTTGGGCCGCTGTGCTTTCGTCCATGCCGATGCCCGTGTCGATCAGGTAGAGGGCGACTTTGTCGCCGGAGGCGCTGGTGCGGACGACCAACTGTCCGCCGCTGGGCATTGCCTGTTTGGCGTTGAGAATGAGATTGAGCAGCGCGCCGCGAAACGCCTCGGGGTCGAGCATCACACTCGGCAGGTCGGGGTCGAGATAACGCACGATCTCGACGCTCGCCTCGGCCGCCTCGGGCGCGAAAAAGTCGAGCGCCGCGTCGATCTCTGCGTTCAGGTCGGTCGGTTGCAAGTCGAGATGTCGCACCTTGGCGTAGTTCAAAAAGTCGTCGAGCAAATCTTGCAGCCGCTGACACTCGCTGTGGACCAAGCCGATTCGCTTACCGGCGCGGCGTTGGGCTGGCGAAGCGTGCTCTTGGGGCGACTCGGCCTCGAGGTCTTCGGCCAGCAGCTCCATGTTGAGCCGAATCGTGGAGAGTGGGTTGCGTATCTCGTGTGCCAGCGCCCCGGCCAGCCGCGCAATCTCGGTGTACTGGTCCATCAGCTTTTGGACCGCCTGCGAGGTTTGTTCGGTGCTGGTGGGTGGGGGCGTGTTGGGCATTTCATTAAACTCGAAAGGAGGGTTGCCCCCCATGATAGGGTACAAACGCCTCGTTCGGAAACTCCTTTGCAATTATGTTGGTGAGTCAGCCGCTTTTGTCCGAACCGCGCCCGTGAGGAAGCGTCTCTACAGGCATCTAGCTCGTTGGACGCTTCCTTACGGGCGCGGTTCGGATAATCTTTTTATAAGCCTGAATGCACTGCATGAAAAACGCCCGCAGTCGGCCAAATGCCAGACTACGGGCGTGAATCGTTTTACAAAAAACTGCCAGCTTACGTCGCGGCGCCGGCTGGCTTCTCGTCGGTTAGGCCTAGCTCTTGCATCGCGACTTTGCGGCTGAGCTTGACGCGGTCTTGCTCGTCGACGGCGATCACTTTGACTTTCATCGCGTCACCGACCGAGCAAATGTCGGCTACGCTGCTGACGTACTCGTTCGACAGCTCGCTGACGTGGCAGAGTCCATCGCGACCGGGGAGGATCTCGACAAACGCGCCGAAGTCTTTGACGCTCGTGACGGTGCCGTCATAGATTTTGCCGACTTGCACGCTGGCGGTGAGGGCATCGACGCGAGCCAAACCGGCCTCGGCGATTTCTTGGTTGGCACCTGCCACGGTGACGGTGCCATCCTCATCGACATCGATCGTGCAGCCGACATCTTCTTGGATGCCGCGGATCGTCTTGCCGCCAGGGCCGATGAGCAAACCAATCTTGGAGGGATTGATGTGCGTGCGGAGTAGACGTGGGGCGCTGTCGGCCGTGCTTTCGCGCGGACGAGGAATCGCCGACAACATGCTTCGCAAGATCTCGATGCGTGCTTCTTTCGATTGGGCCAGCGTCGCACGAATGATCTCTTCGCTGATGCCGTTGATCTTGAGATCGAGCTGAATGCCGGTGATACCGTTTTGCGTACCAGCAATCTTGAAGTCCATGTCGCCGAAGTGATCTTCGTTGCCAATGATATCAGTCAGCAGGACCCACTTCTCGCCTTCTTTGACCAAGCCGACCGAGATACCAGCCACCGGGTTGGTGATCGGCACGCCAGCGGCCATCAGGCCAAGCGTCGCACCACAGACCGAAGCCATCGAGCTGGAACCGTTCGACTCCAAGATGTCGGAGATGATACGGATGGTGTAAGGGAACTCGTCGTGGCTGGGCAGCACAGGATTGACGCTACGTTCGGCCAACGCACCGTGACCAATTTCACGACGGCCAGGACCACGAATCGGGCGGCACTCGCCCACCGAGAACGACGGGAAATTGTAGTCGAGCATGAACCGCTTCGAGTATTCCTCGAACAGGCCATCGACCCGTTGCTCGTCGCGACCGGTGCCAAGACAAACGGTGATGAGACCTTGCGTCTCGCCCCGTTGGAACAATGCCGAGCCATGAACGCGAGGCAGCAGGTCGACTTCGCAATAGATGTCACGCAACTCTTTCGGGCCACGTCCATCCATGCGGTTGCCGGCGATCGTGTCTTCGCGGATGACCTTGGCTTCGAGGTCGTGCCAAGCTTTGTAAAACGAGCCAACTTTGTAAGCGCCTTCGGCATCTTCGTCCGGGATGAGAGCCGCTTTGGCTTCGTCCTTCAGCGCGACGACCGCGTCGTGACGGGCGTGCTTGCCGTCGGTCTTGTTGGCCGCTTTGAAGCCAGCCTCGTACTTTTCGACGACGATGTCGTACAAACCGTCCGACTCGGGTGTTTGGAAGTCGATCTTTTCTGGGGCGACCTTGTCAATCAGCTCTTGCTGCAAGTCACACAGATCTTTGATGACGGCGTGAGCGGCCAAAATGGCCTCGATCATCTGGTCTTCAGGCATTTCACGAGCAAAACCCTCGATCATCAGCACGGCATCTTTGGTGCCCGAAACAATCAGGTCGAGCGTGCTCGTTTCGAGGTCGTCTTGCGTTGGGAACGGGATAAACTCGCCGTTGACACAACCCATACGAACCGAAGCGAGAGGACCCAAAAACGGCAGCGGTGAAATGCCGAGGGCGGCACACGCACCATTCATTGCGAGGATGTCGCCATCGGTCTGGCGATCGCTTGACATGACGAAGTTTTGAATCTGTACTTCGTCGTTAAAGCCTTCAGTAAACATCGGACGGATCGGGCGATCGATCAGTCGGGCGGTGAGCGTCTCTTTCATCGTCGGACGGCCTTCACGCTTCAAAAAACCACCGGGGAATTTTCCGGCCGCAGCAGTGCGCTCGCGGTAGTCGCACATTAGCGGGAAGAAGTCGATCCCGGGACGAGGTTTTCCTGTGGCTGCGGCGCTCAGCACGACCGTGTCGCCGTACTGAACCGTCACACAACCGGCGGCCTGCTTGGCAAACATGCCGGTTTCGTACGAGAAGGTTCCTTTGCCAATCTTCTTTTCAACTTTGATTTTTTTCACTTTTTCATTTTCCTACATTACGTGGAGAGCAGCAACTGATTTTGTTCGACCGTCGCCGCGACCCTGGCGGCTAAAAAATAACGGTCGCTGTAGAACGTGTTTGAAAAATCGCTTGTGGATCAACTGCCCTTAGTCGACTCCCTGACGGTCGCGGTTCAGCAATAAAATAAAATGCTATGCATTCTCCAAAACTGAACCGCGACCGTGAGGGAGTCGTCCGAGCACGGTAAACCAACAATCAACACGATTTCCCTATCAATCCAAATTTGACAGCGAGTTCTCAGCGATTAGGTGGCAAGCAAGCCAAACGAAACTGCGCGAAACGCGCATCGAGACCCGGGCGCCATCCTATTCGCCACTTGCGATCACAACATTCGGGCAGATTGATTCGGGTAGGCCAATTCGGGCAGATCGCCCACGTCCTTACGGCTCTACTTACGACCCATTTACTTACGAATTGACAAACGACGCAACAAGTCGAGATACAGCTGCGGGTCGGTCCGCTTGACGTAGTCCAAGAGACGCCGGCGGCGACTGACCATCCGCAGCAAACCGCGGCGGCTGGAAAAGTCTTTTTTGTGGACCTGAAGATGACCGGTCATTTCCGCAATGCGGTTGGTCAAAATCGAAATTTGGACCTCTGGCGAACCACTGTCAGTGGCGCTGCGTCCGAACTCTTTCACCAATTCTTCTTTACGTTCTTTCGTGACCGACATCTTTTCCTGCTTCTGTACGATATGTCTGCGTGCGTGTCACTTCGTTGGGCGGTGGTTGCGATTGGCCAACTTGGCCTGCTGCAATTCCCTGCGACCTGCTACGACCCCAAAACTGGAATCCTAATGTGTGACCCGTTGCTAAGACTCTTCCTACTAAAAACCTAGTGATACCAAATAAACTACTGCCTAATAATGTACCAATCCCACGGTCAGCCGCAACCGCAAATTTCAGGCGGTAGGTGCCGTAAGCAAGTAGGCCGGAACAAGCTTTTAGTGCAGTTCCGGCAATGTGGCGTTCAAAATGCCGGAACTTCGCAAAAAGCTTGTTCCGGCCTACCTCTTTACCCTGCTGTCAGCTGCCCCGACTGCTCTAGCCAGCTCAGCAGACGCGTCGAAATCAGCATTTTCCACTCTTCGAACATCTCTTGCACGTGATGAGCGGCCTCTTTGGCCTCTTTCTTCATCTGGGCGATCTGATGCCGCGAAGCCTCGACTTGCTTGCTCATGGCGAGCTGGTACTGCTCTTTTTTGGCCGTCCAATCTTTCATCGCCTGGCTGAGGCGTTCTTGGCTGGCGTGGAGGGATTCGAGGATTGACTCTGGCATGCTGCTTCCCTTGGCAGCGAGTAGATGCTTGTCGAGCCTACGTTGTTGCTCGAGAATTTCGGCTGCCAGGATTTTTTCGGCTGGAATCCGGCGCAAGTTCGAGGTGAGGCCGACTTTTTGCAAAGCCCAGATTGCCCATTTGGTTGGGTCGTAACCCCACGGCTTAATCGCGTTGCGATAGTCGGTCTGAAATTTGTGGTGGTAGTTGTGGTAACCTTCGCCATAAGTGAACAAAGCCATGATCGCGCTGTCGCGAGCGGTGGTTTCGGTATCGTAAGGCCGCGTGCCAATCATGTGGCAAAACGAATTGATGAAGAACGTAAAATGCTGCACCAAGACCGCACGCAGTAAGCCAGAGACCAAAAGACTTGCCAAAGCCGCACTGCCACCGCCCCAACACCAGCCGATCAATGCAGGCAGGCCAAAACCCATCCCGAAAGCAATCGGCAAATAATGATTGTGCTGGAACATCAGTAGAGGAGATTTTTTCATGTCGCCTACGTTATCCAGGACGGTCGGTTCGCCATCTGAAAACAGCAACCAGCCACAATGAGCATGGAAAAAGCCTTTGCTGATGTCGTACGGATCCTCGTCCTGATCGACATATTTGTGATGGCGGCGATGATCGGCCGACCAATCGAGTACCGAACCTTCAAATGCTCCCGCACCGAAAAAGACCGTCCACCACTCAACGAACGGCGACGCCTTGAACGCGCGATGGGAGTACAGACGGTGATAGCCGAGCGTGATGCTCATCCCCGTGGCGAAGTAGAAAAAAGTAAACAATAGAATCTGAAAAAGATCGATCCCATACGTCCACAAATACCAAGGCACGATCGTAATCGCGAGTACCAAGGTGGACACTAAAAACGTCGTATTCGGCCAATTCATCCGCTTCAAAAGGTTTTTCAGCATGGTCTTCTATTGTTTTCTATTTTTTGGGGGGAGGCTTTCTTGTTGAAAACTGAACTTCTTCGTGCGTAAATAGTAGACTCTAACTGCGATTTCATCAACCCGGTTGTACGCTAGGAATCTGTCCGAGAACTCACTTCACGTCCGAGGGATCATTTTTAATGGCTGCGTCGCGTTGGAGTGGCGCGCTTTTGGCGATCGCGCACGTGGGGTCTGGGTGGTTTGCGTCGGTTCGGTTGTTGTGACGTGTCGGTTTTGGGCGAAGATCGTCCTCGCTTCGGACCCTTTAGCCCGATGCGAGTCGAATCTGCCTGAAGAGCTTCAGCAGATTGTGCGTAAGGCACACTTAGGCAGGTCATTGAGACTGGCATACCTGAATCCTCCTAGTCCCGCTATTCTTCGCCTCCTTTTGTTCAGTTGCGTGGAGGCGACGATGAATGAGTTAACCGAGGCGATGGTGGTAACGATCAAAGCAGCGGCGATGAAGATGACGGGAGCCAACCGACGTGAGTTCGAGGCGCAAGCCACCCTGGACTATTTGGGTGGCGATTCGCGGTTGGCGGAAACCGTGTTCGGCTGGTCTCGAAAGACTGTCAGCAAGGGGCTCGAAGAGTTGCGAAGACGAGTGACTTTATTGCCGATTGTTTGGAACAATGGTGGCAGGATCGGCGTGAGCATTATGGGCACATTCGCGAGTTGGTGATCAATCTCGACAACGGCCCCGAGCTTG
>JAADGD010000205.1 GCA_013152515.1 Planctomycetota bacterium | reverse complement strand
TCGACTCTCGATACCATAACGGCTAATTGTTGACCACCATTTTACATCTAGGAGAACTCCTCAATGGCCAAGAAGAAAAAATCCGCCACAGACCACGAGTCCTTTGTCACAGCTTAATTTAGGGATGAGCCGCTTGGACGCTAGCCTCGGTTACTCCTGCAAAAACCGTGGCTAGCGCCTAAACGGCTAATTCTAAGATTAAGCGGGACCAAAGCACTGGCCGCTTTTTGCGATTGGCCAGGAATTGCCCAGGTTCGTACAACGAAACGAAATGGCGTCGAGGCGGTCGAACTCGACTATGCTATTACCAGTGTACCGCGTGACCGAGCAGACGCGGGCCAGCTGCTTGCTTGGTGGCGGGGCCACTGGGACATCGAAAACCGTTCTCACTATGTGCGGGATGTCACGCTCGACGAGGATGCCTGCCAAATCCGCAAAGGCGATGCGCCGCAAATTATGGCTGCCTTCCGCAACGCCATTGTCTCGATACTACGGCTGGAAGGCCACGCCAACATCGCCGCCGCACTGCGTGCATGCACCTGGAAAAATCAGCGAATGCTCGCCATGCTGGGTATTGCGAAAAAAATGAAAAGCCCTGGTAATCTCCTGTCTCGAAACTCCAGTCTCTCGATAGGGTACCGGAGTTCGCTATCGCATTTTAGGGCCAGAAGTCGTAAAATTCGGCTTGATCGGGCGATTACTACAGCTTATTTTAGCCCCCTGTTACGACCTCCACGAGAAGCCTAGCTAGGAATCCTGGGCACCTCAAAATAAGGAATTTCAGTATGTTTCGCATATCACGCATATTATTCGACTCTACCATGCTAGGCCGTGGGGCATTTGTTGCCATTTGTTGGTTGGCCCTGCCGCATTTTTCTTGGGCGGCTCCTTCTGTAGCAGACGCCTTGAAGCTCGAACCGGTTCAGCCCAGCGTACAGTACGATACGCCCAAAAAGTCCGAAATCAAAGATTGCACGATCAAGGCGGAGAAGGTCAACGGAGCTACTGCTTGGGTCGTACGCAGCCCCAATGGCAATATCGTGCGGCAATTTTCCGATTCGGACAAAGATAATGTTGTCGATACCTGGAGCTACTTTCGTGATGGGCTGGAAATTTACCGTGATATCGACGCCGATTTCAATGGTAAGGCAGATCAGTATCGCTGGTTTCATACGGCGGGGATGCGGTGGGGCATCGATCGCAACGAAGATGGTAAAATCGATAGCTGGAAGCTGATTTCCGCCGAAGAGGCTGCCGAGGAGGTTGTCGAAGCGATCCGAACAAAGGATCTTGCCCGTTTTCAGCGGTTACTGCTCACGAGTGCCGAACTGAAAAAGCTGGGCCTGAGTAAAACGCTCTTTAAGCAGTTGACTGATCGAATTCAAGCGGCTCCCAAAAATTTTGGCAAGCTGGCTGCTAGCAAACTGATTGCTGGCAAAGTGGGGGGCAAAGAGATCGAGTTCCGCGATTTTGGCGGACTCAAGCCTGGCATGGTTCCGGCGGGATCGGCAAGTTCGTCGAAAGACTTGGTTGTCTACGAAAATGTTTGGGCGATGGTTCGCAAGGGCGAGAAATTCGAGCAACTTCAACTCGGCACGATGATCAAAACTGGCGGAGCCTGGAAGCTGGTCGATAGCCCGTCATTGGGCAGCGCGACCGAAGTGGCGGCAAGCGGTATATTCTTCGGCACGAATCCAGGTGTGGCGTCTAACGGCGCGGCTGGGGTCGCGATGGGTACGGAGCCTACCGAAAAGATGCAAGCGATTTTGGCCAAGCTAGAAAAGCTTGACCAACAGCTGATGCGAGCAGACATCAAGAAAAAAGCGGCTTTAAACAAGACACGAGCCAATTTGCTGCTCCAACTGGCTAATGTTTCGGCCAACGTGACGGAACGTGAGCAATGGCTCAGACAGCTAGCCGACATGGTAAGCGCCGCCGCGCAAGAGGGTAGTTTCCCAGGCGGGATTGACTATTTGAAATCGCTGGAGACAAAGTTGGCCAAAGAGGGGCAGTCGGAGAATTTGTTGGCTTACTTTGAATTCCAACGGATGTTGGCGGAGTATTACGGAGTGACTCTTGCGGATGCCGACGTCGATTATACCGAAGCGCATGCCCAATGGCTGAAAGATCTCGAAGCGTTTGTCGAAGCACATCCTAAGAACGACAATTGCGCCGAAGCCCTGCGGCAACTCGCGATGGGTAGCGAGATCTCGGGCGACAATAAGCAGGCGGTAAAATGGTATCGCCAGATTCTTTCGGATCACCCGAAGAGTTTCCATGCCCCGATGGCCAAGGGAGCGGTAAATCGGCTTTCTAGTGTGGGACGCCCGATTCGTTTGCAGGGCAACGCCGTCAACGGTGGCAAGGTCGACTTGGCGAAGATTCGCGGCAAGGCGGTGGTGGTGCAATACTGGACCAGTTCCAGCGACGTCTGCAAGGCCGACCACGCTGTGCTGGGTAATCTCTACAAAAAATACGGTGGCGGTCGCGGCTTGCAGATCATCGGAGTGAACCTCGATTACTCTCGCGATGAAGTCTTGGCTTATCTGAAAGAAAACCGTTTGCCTTGGCCACAGTTGTACGAAGCGGGCGGTTTCGAGAGCCGGTACGCCAAGGAGATGGGCATCGTCACGGTACCGTTGATGATGTTGCTCGGCCCCGATGGTAAAGTGATCAGCGACAACATCCAGGCGGCCGAGATCGAAGGCGCACTCAAAAAACTACAGACACGTCAGGCGAGAAAACCGAAATAGGCATTCTATTTGCTCTCATCGTTGTTTTGTTTACGGTGTTGCCATCACGAGCAACTGCTGCGCCGACTGCGCAGCCTAATATCGTGATGTTCCTGGTCGACGATCTTGGTTGGCAAGACACATCGGTGCCGTTTTCTAGCGAAGAGACACCGCTGAATCGCCGTTACCGTACGCCGAATATGAAGCGGATGGCAGCCGATGGGATGCGTTTTACGCAGGCGTACGCCTGCTGTGTTTGCACGCCCACGCGGGTGAGCTTGATGACAGGCTTGAATGCCGCTCGCCATCGTGTTACCAATTGGACGCTTCGAAACGGCACACATAGCGTCAACGACGAAGGCAAGCACCCGATGCTGGAGTTTCCCCAGTGGAATTTCAATGGCCTGACGCAGACCCCTGGCGAGAAGTACACCGTCTATGCGACGGCGTTGCCCGAGTTGCTCCATCAGGCCGGATATCGGACGATTCATGTTGGCAAAGCACATTTCGGCGCGCTCGATACTTCTGGTGCAGATCCCCTCAATCTCGGATTCGACATCAACATTGCTGGCCATGCGGCGGGGGCTCCGGCAAGTTATTTGGGAACGGAGGCATTTGGTAATTTACACAAGTCAAAAAAGAAACCCTGGGCCGTACCTGGCCTAGAAAAATACCACGGGCAGGAGATCTTCCTCACCGAGGCGCTCACCCGTGAAGCAAATCTGGCGGTTGATCAAGCGGTCGAAGCTCGCCAGCCTTTCTTTCTCTACATGGCGCACTATGCGGTTCACACACCTCTAAATACGGATGCGCGATTCATTCAGCCGTACCTCGACGCTGGCTTAGACCGGCGCGAGGCGATGTATGCTGCGATGATCGAGGGGGTGGACCAATCGCTCGGGGACATCATGAAAAATGTCGAACGTCATGGACTGACGAGCAACACAGTCATATTGTTTATGTCCGACAATGGTGGACTAAGCGCGGTCGCACGCGGAGGTGAACCCCATACGCACAACCGCCCACTCGCCAGCGGCAAAGGGTCGGCCTACGAGGGAGGGATTCGCGTGCCGATGCTCGTCAAATGGCCCGGCGTGACCGCGCCCGCGTCGACCTGTGACACACCGGTGATCATCGAAGACTTTTTCGCCACGATCCTTGAAATTGCAGGAGCGGCAGGCCTCGCCAGCCGCGATGTCGATGGAAAAAGCTTCGTTCCGCTACTCACTGGGAACAATAAAGTTGCCGATAAAGAAGAGGGGTCTTCCGAGGATCGTCCACTCTTTTGGCATTATCCCAATTGGTGGGGGCCGAACGGACCGGGCATCGGTCCTTCGAGTACCATTCGGAAGGGTGACTGGAAACTGATCTATTTCCACCTCGACCAGCACTACGAATTGTACAATCTGGCGGAAGACCTCAGCGAGAAAAACAACCAAGCCCAAGAGCGTCCCACTCTGACCAACGAATTGGCCAACGTGTTGGGCGACTATCTCCGCGACGTGCAAGCTCAGATGCCGTCGATCAAGGCGACAGGCAAGCAAGTGCCGTGGCCGGGCGAAGACTATCTCGAATAGCCGACTCGAATAGCCGTGAAACCGACGACTGGGGAACGGACTCCACGGCTGTGCTGCATCAGAGTTACGAAAAATAAGGCTTCCTAGTACTACTGCGCTAAGTAAAAAGCTAAAACCACGGATAGCACTGATATTCACGGATGAAGCCTTAATGAAATGAATGGATGTTGCTGACAGTTCAATGCCCCAGCAACAAACCTGCCAAAAATATCTAAGAGCAGTGGTATCCGTGCAATCCGTGGTTTTTGACTTAGCGCTGTAGTCCTAGTTCGGTGTTTCCCGGCGCATGACCGCCTGGGCTGTCATCATGGTGCTGCCTAAAAATCTAGGGACAGGCAACCAGTTGACGTCGTCGTAGAGTACCGAGGCAGATACGGTGAGCGGCGAACCGTGGCCGATGGTTGCCAGTGAGGTTGGAGTCACGGTGACTTCTGCTCCTGTGACGCCGGCATTGGATAGCATCGATTCGACAATGTCGGATGCTTCTGTGGCAGTTACTCCTTGTACAACAGCCCGACGAGCGCCTTCTCGTGTGGCATTGGTCAGCAATTGCTGCACCATCATCGCCCGACCGTACTCAACGATCCCTAGGACGAACAGAATGAACACGGGCGCCACGATGGCAAATTCGACCGTCGCTGCGCCACGCCGTCCTATCCGGCGGGCCAAACGGCTCCTCTTCCACCTGTTTCGTAGGATCATGTTTTCGTTCCAGCTTGATGCGAAGTTGTGATGGTCGAGAAGGGATGTTAGTTAGTGGATGTTAGTTGGAGAGCCACACATTGGAGTAAATGAAATCGCTGGTGCTTGGGTCGCCCGAAGGGATTACCCCTTCGGTCAAAACGGGACCAGGCTGAACAATGACACGTTTTCCTTGACCATCGCTACCGGAAAGATTGACTTCCATGATTCGTACGCCAACCCACTTCACAATTTGGTACTGCCCGTTGTTGCCATTGCCCTGAACGTCGGCAAAGACAGGCACAATACGCGTCTCGCCGATGATTTGACTGAAGGCCGACTCGACACCGGCGCTGATGCCAGGGTCGGCATCTAACAATAAGGTCAACGAATTATCAAATTCTAACGAGTCGCCGTGGTACGCAAAATCGTCTGGCGTCACACCGTCGAGGATCTGGTTCCTGAGATCTTGAGTGCTATTTTGCTCGTGGCCAATGTTGAGGGAACCATTGTGTTCAGGGTAACCGGTCACTTGGGGATACAGATTGAACTCAGGAACGCCATCGCTGCCTGCGGTGACGCTGCCCGTGCTAGGATCGTGCGTGAGCGTGTCGCTCGTATCCCCCTCGAGCACGTCGTCCCACTGGTCTTGGTCGATCGCAAAAGGAATGATGGGAATGTTTCCACCAGCGAGCGGCGTTCGGAAACCTCGCACGCCATCGCCGATAAATACAGCGGTCGCGGTCGCTTCGCTGGCCATGCTGTCGAAGCCAAGTACGCGGGCGAAAAAGAACGGGATCTCGCCATTGAGCTGGGCCGTCTTGCGGACGGTGACCCGAACGGCGTTGTTTAATTCTGGTTGATCCAGCCATATCGTAGCGCCAAGCTGATAAGGGTTATCCACATAGCCAACTTCGATGTCTTCGGTAGCAACATTCGCCGGAGCCTTGCTGATGAGGTTCGTCGCGGCGTATTCGATCGCTGCCGCGCGCGCTTGCGAGGTCTCGTTGCTCGGGTCCGCAG
>JAADGD010000246.1 GCA_013152515.1 Planctomycetota bacterium | reverse complement strand
CGAAGAAGCCATCATGTGTTCTTTTGCTCTTCATCACAATTCGAAAACCACCTCGTATTGACCTATGTCGAGATTAACATTGCATCTGATAGTAGCCTCGATACCACTGAACAAATCGAGCCACCCCTTCTTCAATCGTCGTCGACGGTCGAAAACCGACGGCATCCTCTAGTTCGCTGATATCGGCGAAAGTGACTGGCACATCCCCTGGCTGCATAGGCAGCATGTTTCGACTCGCTTTCATTCCCAGTGCCTGCTCAATCTCTCCGATAAAGTGGTTTAATTCCACAGGCTGATTATTGCCAATGTTGTAGAGACGAAATGGTGCATAGCTTGAGCCCGGCTCGGGTCTGTCACTCGACCACTCGGGGTTAGGTTCAGCAATCTGTTCGGACGCCCGATAAACTCCTTCCACAATGTCGTCAACGTATGTAAAGTCGCGTCGCATCTTGCCATGATTGAAAACGTTGATCGGCTCGCCTGAGAGGATCGCCTTGGTGAAGAGAAACAGGGCCATGTCAGGCCGTCCCCACGGGCCGTAAACAGTAAAAAAACGAAGACCCGTGGTAGGCAATTTGTAGAGGTGGCTGTAAGTGTGGGCCATCAACTCATTGGCTTTTTTCGTTGCTGCGTACAAGCTCACCGGATGATCTACGTTTTGATGCACCGAAAAAGGCATTTGTGTGTTTGCACCGTATACGCTACTACTACTGGCATAGGTCAAATGAGGAACTTCGGCGTGCCGGCAACCTTCTAGGAGATTGATGAAACCCACGATGTTCGAGTCGGTGTAAGCACGCGGATTCGTGACTGAATAACGCACGCCTACTTGGGCGGCCAAGTGGACAACTCGGTCAAACTTATGTTTCGTAAAGAGACGTTCGATTGATTTACTATCGATCAGATCGATCTCTACGAAATCGAAGCCGGCACGGCCTTGAAGTTGGGCCAGTCGATCCCGTTTCAACTGGACGCTGTAATAGTCGTTGACATTGTCCAGGCCGACGACTTGGATGTTGCGGTCCAATAAGTATTTGGCTAAATGAAAACCGATAAACCCGGCTGCGCCTGTAACTAAATAGGTTTTCATGCAGTTACTAACATTAAAGTTCTGTAAATCCAACTATACGGCCGGCACGCTCTGGATCGCTTTCGCGAAACTCGGCGACATGTTTGGTGGCGGTTAGCCCCAGCCCAAAACCGGCGAAGACGCCAAACATGCCGACGGTCGAGCGGATCATTCCCAGTTCGCCGTAGACTGTTTTGCCGAGCATGCGGGCAACCAGAATCGACGCTACCAGCATCAACCCGCGCGAAATCACCGCCCCGGCCATCGACCAAAAGGTGCCTCTCGCTAGGCGTAGGGCGATTGGCGATCTCTCGATCCGCTGGAGCGTTGGCCGTAGAACTGGCGGGCAGTAGGTGGTGGCTAGCGAGCGGAGGGACAAGTCAGGATTGCGGAATTCGGATTGCGGATTGCGGAATGTTTGGTGTTCACGAATTCAGCCGTTGGCCCCTAATTGCCGGCTATGCACCAGCTTACCTTCAACGTGGTATTCCACTTTTCCAGCGGCCGCTTTCGTATTCGGCCCTTCATCGGCCAGCGGTTCGACGAGGTCGGCGTGGATTTCGATCGTGGCGCCGGCGCCCATCATGGTGACGCCGATCCAGAGCTTGGTGAGGTTGTTGGCGTTGAGGATAATGCCTTCGGCACCTTTCATCGGTCCGCCGATGATTTGGACGCGTTTGCCGGTGACGAGTTGGGGATAGAGCTGGAGTTCTTCGGGGGCGGTGCGGAGGGCCAGCTCTAGAGAGTTGATTTCGCGGTGGAACGAAGACTGGGCTGCGGGGTCGATTTCGAGGATCTGCACGAGGCGGTTGGTCTTGAGGACGGCGAGCCGTTCACGCTCTTCGCCGGCGAAAAAGAGATACGACTTGAACATCGGAAACCAACTGCGCCGCCGGCGACCGCCCGAGGACGTTTCGCGGAGGATCATGGGCAAGAAGTAGGGCACTTCGCGGAGACAGAGATCGCGGGCGAGTGCTTTTTCTTGGCGCGGCTTGCAGTAGGCGACCGTCCACTTGCCGGGCGCCATGTCTAGCGTTTCCAGCGAGGGCAACTTCATCGGCGGGTTGTCTTGGAGGCTGAGCATAGGTGAGTGGTTGGTGGTGTGTGAGAAACGTTTGAAGTCTTGGTACAAGTGAATTTCGTTGCGGTCTATCCAACTGGCTCAGAGATAAACGGCACAAAGTCTCCATATCCGTGGTATCCGTGCAATCCGTGGTTACTGACTTAGCGCTGTAACACTAAGGCTTTGCAACTCGCGACTTTTTTATGGACTCCGTCCAGGTGGGCGCACCTCTTGTGAAGTCACCCTCGATCCCCTACTTATCTTTTTGGTTTGGCTGGCCGTTCGATTGAAATGGCTTTTATCCCCACCGATCACTGAACCTTCAGTCTAGTCGAGGGCCGGTTTCTTGCAAGCGAACAGAGACGGCATTACCTCCGCTAGCTACAAGAAAAAGGGCCACGGATAGCACTGATTTTCACGGATGAAGTCGTGATGAAATCGTTGTCTATTGTTGACCATGCACTGCCTCAGCAACATACCCGTCAACTGTCTCCAAAAATCAGTGGTATCTGTGCAATCCGTGGCTTCTGACATACGCGCTGTAGTAGACATAGCGCTGTAGTAATATAGGCTGAGAAACGGGAGAGTCGATTCCCTTCAATCCTCCCGAGCCGCATAATCGGACCTGCGTCAGCAAGCAAAAACGGGGAACTCGTGTGAAAGTTTGCCAAACCCGAGACTTCTCGGCCAGTGGTGGATAGAATAAAACGCTTAGGCTGCCAGTGGCAGCGAACGACGTGTCGTGTGAGCCATTGTTAGTGCAGTAGCAAGGTTTTTGGCTTGCGTGCTGAGGTTACGCAGATCGGGAACTGTTACTCTCGAATCGATTGGGGATTACGATGGCTTGGCGGGAAAGTTAAGAAGGAACCGCTGATAAACGCTGATTTCAAACAGAGGTTCACACTCGAATTTTCACGCGGAATTCATACTCTAATTGCAACACTTGCCTTTGTCGCACACTAGGACGGCGAGGAAAAAACAACTTCTCCACCGAACCGTCCCGGCGCGCCGGGACGGTTCGGAGTTTTGCTACGTGGCGCATTTGAAGTTTGAACATTTGAAGTTTGAATACGCCTCACTACTGGCTTGCATTCGCGTCGTTTAGCGGTCCTTTACAATTATTACTCCTGGGAATATGACTTATCCATGTCGTCTCTTATCGAATACGACGCCGAGTTTTCGCCTGAAACGGACTCTTTGGCGGCCGAAAGCATGGAGGGAAGGTCGCAGACCAACCTGCTGGCGTTGGCGTGGCAAGCCCGTTGGCTGATGGTATTGACGGTGTTGCTGGGGACCGGGGGAGCTTGGTTGTATTTGCAGCGGGTGGTGCCGCGCTATGCGAGCGAATCTCGTATTTATATCAAGCGAAACTTGCCGCGGATTCTCAGTAGTGACGTCCAGCTTGGCGAGTCTTCGAGCTTTCTGTTCACGCAAGCAGAGCTAATTCGATCGACACCGGTACTGTTGGCTGTCGCCAACGCGGCGGAGAATGCAGAGCTAGAAACTTTCCGCACAGCTGAGAGCAGTGTCGGCCTGCTGAAAAAACAACTTGCTGTCCAAGTCGGGCAAAACGACGACATCATCAACGTGTCGATCGAGCTGCCAGTCGCCGCAGATGCGGCCCAGATTGTCAACTCGGTCGTGGACGCCTACGTCAGCAAATACGCCGCCGATCGTCGCAGCGGCACCGCCGAAGTGCTCGACATCCTTCGCAAAGAAAAACAGCGCCGGGAAGCGGAGCTGGAACAAAGACAGACCGTGCTGGAAGAGTTCCGCAGACAGAATCCTTCGCTGGCAGTGCAAGTGGGTCGGGAGAACGTCATCACCAAACGGTTTGCTACGCTAGCCGATGCGTTGGACCGTACCGAACTAGAACTGATTAACGCCAAGACGACGCACAACCGTACGCAGCAGATGTACGAGTCGCCCGATCTGCGTCCCTATCTCTACGAGCTGGCTAGCAATCGACAGACCGCTGCGGAAGACATCCGCATCGAGAACCGATTGCAGTTGAATCTGGAAAAGCAACTTCAAGATATCGATCTGTCGATCAATACGCTGCGCGCGACTTGGGGCGATGGACACACGCGAGTCAAATTGTTGCTGGATGCCAAAGAGAAATTACAACAGCGGCTGGCTGATCAGCTGGTGGCGATTGAGGATCGCAAGACAGCGATTATCACGGCTTATGTCGAGACCGTGGCTCAGGAGCATCAGTTGCTCGAGCATAAACGAGCAGAGCTGCAAAGCAAATACGACACCCAATACAAACTCGCCATGCAAATCAACATTCAAAATGGGCTGCTGGCGACGCTCGAGGAATCGGCGACACGCGCGACGAATCAAGTCGACATCCTTGACGACCAAATTAAAAAACTCAATCTGTCCGAAAATGTTGGCGCTATGAATGTTAGCATTATGGAAGTAGCCGTGCCGTCGCAAGTTCCCAGCTACCCCAACCGTTCGCGCATCTTGGCGCTGGGGGCGCTACTGGGCGGGCTGGTTGGCTTTGGAATGGCCTGGCTCCGAGATTTGCTCGATCATCGTCTCAAATCGACAGACGAAATCGCGTCGACACTGCAATTGCCGGTACTCGAGGCGTTGCCATTGGCCAGCGGACGGCTGAGTCGTGCGCAAGTGGGGACGATCATGGTCCATCAGCCGCAGGCGATGCTTGCGGAGGCTTTGCGCTCGCTACGTACTTCGATTCATTTTGGGACGACCAATGGAGCGAGTGGCGGGGGCAACGGCGACGCGTCGAAAGTTATCGCCGTCACTTCGGCGTTGTCTGGAGAAGGCAAATCGGTGGTGGCGAGCAATTTGGCCATCGCTTTGGCCCAACTTGGCCGTAAGGTCTTGTTGATCGATGCCGATTTTCGCAGGTCGTGCCAACACGAAATTTTTGGTGTCGAGGCCAAACGAGGGCTGACTTCGGTGTTGGCTGAAAGGCAATCGGTAGCGGAAGTCATCATTCCCACCTCGGTCGCTCAGCTCGATTTGCTCCCCAGCGGGCCAAGTACCTCCAGCCCTGTTGACTTACTCAATAACGGGTATTTTGACGATCTACTCGACGATCTAGGTGCCGAATACGACAGAGTTGTGATTGATTCGCCGGCGGTCTTGCCCGTTGCCGATGCCCGCATCATTGCGGCACTCAGCGATTCGATTCTCCTCGTAATACAGGCAGAGCAATCGACGCCGCAGGACAGTCTGGCAGCTAGAGACCAACTCTGGCAGGTCGGTGCGCGACAACTGGGAGTGGTGATCAACCGCGTACCGCTCAACAAATTGAGTGCTTATGGTCACGGCTACGGAGTGCTGGGCTATCATGACGACCCCCCCAAACAGGTTGCATTGGAGCCTGGAAAGGCACCTATCCCAGCCGAAAAAGCGGTCGTTTCGTGAAAAGCAGACCTATTCCCTGGCTTTTTGAGAACGGGTGCGGTTAATCACATGAGTTTTCAAGATAATAGTTGACTGGCCCCTATTTCGCGTGTAGAAAGGATGCTGACGATAACACCGCCTGCGAGGGCAACGCCGTGAGTTTGTTCAGATTAGAGGGATTACTTTCTGGTTTGAAAGGTCTACGGTTTCGACACAGTTAAATAATAGGGATTGCTTCCAATGTTAAAGCTCCAAAGAACACCAGCCCTGCTTGCTAGTTCACTTGGCTTAGTGATTGCCTGCTGTCTAAGTTCAGTTGCCCATGCCACGTTGGCTACAGGGGTTTACGTTTCGTCAGCCGAGCCCGCTGCTGCAGTGGACAGCTATGCCGGTGCTGACGTGTGGACAGTTGCCGCCATCCCTGGCCTAGGTGCACCCTTCGGTACAGACAATGGACACGATAGCTCGACTGCCAATGGTGTCGGTGCAAGTAGTGGCGGCATT
>JAADGD010000130.1 GCA_013152515.1 Planctomycetota bacterium | reverse complement strand
GATCGAAAGTACCTTTGCCACCGTGCGTCTGCGGACCAAGAAGACCAAAGGCTGCGGCAGCCGGATGGCGTGCCTGACGATGGTCTACAAGCTCATGATGTCCGCCCAGAAAAAGTGGCGCGTCCTCAATGGTTCTTCCCTATTGCCCCAAGTCCTGCAAGGCATCAAGTTCATCGACGGAGTGAAAGCAACCAAGGACGCCGCCTGATTTTCCTGAATTTCTTATCCACAGGTTCTTGCAATATCTCCAAAAAACGGGCTCAACAAGCGAACCTCCAACGCAACATGAAGGCAACGTATGCGCGCATCGACAAAATCCCACGACAAGGAATCAAAAATCACCCAGAAAAGACAACGAGCTGCCAGGACGCTCCCGTGGCCTCAACTACCTCTCGACAGACTCGACGAAAACAGGCTTTTATCAACGGGAACTAATTGAGATTTCCCATCTTCAGGACTAATTGAGATTTCCCATAAAGATCCGATGAGCCCCTTCGCCGTCGCCCTCACATCAGCCCTTCGCCCCGCCGTTGAGGGCTTATGTGAGGGTGATGGTGGTGGGGCGGTCCCTCTGTCGAACCTGAGTTGAAGGCCGTACCGTACAATTGTCCACTTAAATCAGCCACTGAAATTGGCGAATAACCAAAAATCTAGGCCACAGAGAAGCACCAAATCGAGGCAATGGAAAAGCCCCGAAAGTGTCGTCAATAATCAATCGCCCGCACTTGCGTCAGCACCACCCAGCCCGAAGAGACGATCGTACGCTTGCCTGTCTGTGGATCGACGATTTCGTATTCGACCGGCTCGTAGGCTCCCCAAAATTTCGCCTGCGGGTCGTGTGAGAGCGGATCGTGATAGTCACTCACAAAACCACTTGGATTTTGCTCCATCGCTTGAAGGACTTCAACGGCAAGTCTCGGCTTCAGATTTTCCTCTTTCCAGTGCCCTCGTAACGGATGCTGCAAGACCATGCCCTTACGTTCGATTTTTTTCTCGGGGTTCGTGGGATCTTGTTCCAAATAATCATCGCGTAGGTCAGCGATGATTATGTCTTTGCCCTGTTTTTTCTTCGGGCTGAGCACTTCGAACGCTTCCAACCCTACCGACATCGCCAACACAGCCACCACGGTTGGCTCTTGACTCTCTTCAGGTTGGTTCCAAACAGGTACCGACAAAGCGACTTTCAACTTATTCGTAGTGCTGCTGATGTACACAGCTGAAAGGTTTGGCTCGGTGATGGGCAGCAAATCGGTCACTTGGTCACGAGGGCGATCGCGTTTTTCGCCGTGAAAGTAATTGCGATAGGCGTACGATTGCAAAAAGCTGTCGACGATGGCGTTCGTCTTGGCATCGATAAGCGGGTGACGAGCAATTTGCTTGCCGGTTCGGTCATCGAGAAACCAACTGCCCGACTCGGCGTCGTCGATGTTGTCACGCCGATGTTCCCGAATCCAGGACTGTAACTCATGTTTGGCCAATTGCTGGCGTGCCAGTTCGGGATCAAACCGCTCGATCATCGCCAGCAGCTCCGGCTCGGCGGCGGCGGCTTGCAAAATGCGAAAACGCTCGGTTAATTGCCCGCCAATATCCTCCTGAGCAACGTGCTCTGCAAATGTAGGCAGTGTATTCTTCGCCTGCTGAAGCGATTCGTTGATGATCGCCTGATGGCTGCGTTTTGAAGACCACAGCAAAAAAACAACGCCCAATGCGGCCACCAACAGAGGCAAACCCGTACCCAACAGCCAACGTCGGTCGGGGTACAAACTGCTGCCGCGAGAAAGCCACGTATCGACGCGCGCTCCCGAGTCGGTTTTTGTGTGCCGCACAGTGCTGCCATTTTTCTCGGGATCAAGATAACCTTGCACCAAGCCGACCAAGCCATTGCCTTCGACGTACGGCGTCAGTTCTGCGGCCACTTCGGCGGGAGTGGCGTAACGATCTTCGGGACGCTTGGCCAACATCATGCGCAAAATGTCCCACAGCTTGCGAGGAATCGGCTGCTTCGTACGGATCGGCGGGATGCGCGACTTCTCGTGCGCCTTTTCTGGCCGCAGGTCAGATTCCGCAAACGGAGGATGGCCAGCCAACAAGTGATAGAGCGTACACCCCAAGCTGTAAATATCGGCCCGAATGTCTACGCTGGTCGTCTTCCATTGTTCAGGCGACATGTACATGCCGGTGCCCATCGCTTTGTTGTCGTAGAGAGTGAGCCGATCGTGTTTTTCTTCGGACAGTAACGCCAAGCCAAGATCGAGAATTTTTACGACGCCATGTAATTTGCCTTGTTCATGCCCCTCAGTCTCACCCAGTAGAGAAGCATCAGTAGCTATATCCTCATGGTCCACCAAAGTCAGCATCAAGTTCGAGGGCTTGATATCACGATGAACCATGCCGTGGCGATGAATGAATTGCAAACCGCGAGCCGCTTGCCGGATGATTTCGCACGCGTCGGCCACGGGCAAAGGGCCGTGTTGCTCGACCAAGTCGTTGAGCGCCACGCCATCGATGTACTCCATCACAAGATAGTGCATCCGATCGGTCGGTGCGGACGAGTCGATCGCTGCGGCGATGTTTTTGTGTTCGAGGGCACCGATTGCTTTGATCTCTTGATAGAATCGGCGGATAACGTCTTGGTTTCCGGCGGCGACAAACTGTGGCTTGATGACTTTGATTGCGCGAACGCGATCGAACTGACTATGCCGCCCTTTGTAGACGTCGCCCATGCCGCCACTACCAAGCATTTCTTCTAGCTCGTAGTTGCCGATATGCTTGAGTCCATGCGAGGCAGTGAGCAAGGTTTCGGAAGCTGGGGCGCCACGGGGATGCGTGTCGCTACCGCCGCCCTCAAATCCGACCGTAGGAATGACCGTCCACTCACGATCGGAATGACTCGCAGGCAGTTGGCGGAGTGCGCGCGGGCCGTGATCGTCATAAATCAGTTCATGAACTTCGACGCGTCCAATACCTTTCAGGTGACGCCGACCATGTAGGTGGAAGGAAATGTCTTCGAGTCCGATGTCGTCAAGAATCGCCATCACGCTACGCGAGACAAGAATCTGTTCACCGGTGGCGTAATCGTTCAATCGCGAAGCGTAGTCGACACTCTTGCCAACAAAATTGCTTTCGTCTGCCGGATCAGCCTGCGGTACACCGACATGGACACTGATCCGAACTTCGACCTGCCCACCATCGGGCGTGACGATTGGGTTCTCGCGATGGTCGCGCTGCACGTCGACCGCCCACTGCGCAGCCTGAATTGTGCTGCCAAAAACCAAGAAATGCCCGTCCCCCGCCGTCGATACAACTCGTCCACCTTGCTCTTCAAGATGGGCCTCAATCCGCCCGCGATGCGGCGTGAGAATGCTTTCAATGAACGCCATATCGCGCTCGGTCACGCTACGACCAACCATCTCATTTTTGAGATCGACGCTCCGACAGATGTCGGTGAACAAAAAAGTTTTCAGCTCAGCCATTGGTGAGGCGCGAGTTGTGAGGCGCGGGGCGCGAGTTGTTGGGAGGGTGTCTTCTCGCAACTCGCAACTCGCGACTCGCGGCTCATTCAATATCTCACGACGGAAGTTGTGACGCAACGCCACCCCAAAAAAACCGGTTAAATCCCCAGATTTGCTAGTGCCGCAGACACTTGGTTCAGAGCCGTCGTTAGCTGGGGGTGATCGGTCTCGAATTTCAGGACCAGATCTTGTACTTGCTCCGCCATGTCTTGCACCTGTGCGGCTGGCGGCTCGAGCTCTGGTGTCGATTCCTTGGCGCCTTTCTTCGCCAGCCGCTGAATGTCCTCAGCGAGCGCGACGAGCTTCGCCCGCGTCGCCTCATCGACACTTTCCGCATTGTCCAATTCGGCTTGAAGTGTTTCGAGTGTTTTTTGTAGTTCGGTTGGATTCATGTTTTTCACTAACCTTCAGGATCATCGAGTAACTCTTGGAGTCGCTTTTGCAAACTCTGCGGGAAACGCTGGGGCCAAGATTCGTCAATGAGCCCAATGGAAATCATGTCTAGCAGGTGAACTTGGTCTTTGCGACGAAAAAAATTCAATTTCATCCTGACTAGCGTTTCCAGGCTGACCGTACGGAAATCGTGGGTTGTTACGTTTGGTTCAATGTCTGGATTGGGATCGTGGTCGTCTGCACGAACCATTTGGCCGCAGAGGATCAGATGCACCGCGTCTCGGGCCGAGGCGTTTGATTCTTCGACAAACATGTCCCCGCCGGCAGTCTGTCGGTAGTGAAATTCGTGACTCGTCATCGCTTCAATCACTGCGGGAAGGTCGTCAGGGCGAACCTGAATATCGACATCCTTGGTCGTGCGAACCGCCGCTTCGTCGACCTGTGCCACCCACGCCCGAACCGCATGTCCTCCGACGACGGCATAGGGAATTTTTGCGGATTCCAGGATGCGAACCGTTTTCCGAAGTCGCTCGTCAATGCGCTGCACAGCACGCTCCATCCTCGCCCAAAGGGCGTCGCCTGTTACTTGGAATCTGGTCATTTGGTTTCACTCGCTATCGTGCAAATCACATGATGCTATGATAATACATAGCCCAGATAATACCTAGCCTATTGCCCCGTCAACGACTGAAGCGCCCGACTACGGAAGTCTCGCAGCGCCTCGATCATTTCTGGCATCGTTTGAAAGCGATCTTTGGGGTCTTTCTTCAACGCTTTCATCGCAATGTCGGCCAACAATCGTGGGATTTGTCGTTGTGGCGTGCGTTCGGCGGGCGGGATTGGATCTTCTTTGACAATCATCTCGAAAGTCTCGGTGACCCGCTCGCCTCGTAGGGGCTCTTTGAGCGTCAAAATTTCGTACAGCACCACGCCGATGCTGTAGATATCGGTGCGCGCGTCGATCTCCCCTCCGCCGCCGCGCACTTGCTCGGGAGACATATACAGCGGCGTGCCGGGACGCTGCCCAACGTCGGTCAGCTCTTGATAGGCGATCTCGGCCTGCTCGATCTCGTCGTCCATCGCCCACACTTTCGCCACGCCCCAATCAAGCAGCATCACCTCGCCAAAAGTGCCAATGAGAATGTTCTCTGGTTTCACATCCCGATGGACGACTCCGTGGGCATGGGCATAGGCCAAGGCGTTGCAAACTTGGATCAACAAGCCCAGCATTCGATCAAGGTTGTAGGTTTCGACCGCTCGTGCATCGCCTAGCACCTGTTGCTCGAGAATATCGCGCAGCGTCTCACCTTCGACTTTTTTCATCGTAAAGAAAAGTCGCTTCTCGCGATCGTAGCCCACTTCGTAGACCGGCACCGTATTGGGGTGTTGAAGTTGAGCCGTCACGCGCGCCTCTCGCAAAAATCGTGCCCGCATGTGTTCGTGTTTTGCCAACTGGGGATGCAACACTTTCATCACCACAGTGCGACCCAAGTTTTTGTCCCGACACGTCTGCAACACCGCCGAGCCCCCTTGACCGAGTGGCGCGAAATCGGTGTAACGATCCGAGTTGTTGGAAAAATATCGTGACAACTGCCGGTCGGTCTCTTTGGCATCGATCCGAGGGTAATGATCGTCGGCAGTGGGATAGCTAGACTCTGTGGGCATGACGCGAAACCAAGTTGAACCACGATTGAATAAAACGCCTTGATGACCGTAATTTTAGTGGCAAGCCAGAAAATACCAAGAGCGACTCTCCTCGGAAGAACACAGGCGAACTGCAAAGTCGTCTTCCACAACAATCCCCATGCAAACACCACAGAGGACAAATATCACCCCAGAGGACCTAGCGCGGCCGTATGGCCGCAACCAAAGTCCCCCTCCCTCTTTTAGGGAGGCCCATTACCTTGGAAACTGCGGGGAGGGGGATTGATCGAAAAAATACGCACACGCTTCGCAAACTTTGTCAAAAACTTAACGATGTTTGAGGTTAGTAGTACCGAGGACACCGAGTAGCACAGAGGAAAATCCTGTTTTTCAAGTCTTCTCTGGGTTACTCTGTGTCCTGTTATGTAGTTCAAGGTCAAGGGTGTTGTCGCAACGGGAATTGGCGAGAGGAGAAAATCACGTGCAGTCTGTTATTCGATCGTC
>JAADGD010000289.1 GCA_013152515.1 Planctomycetota bacterium | reverse complement strand
CACGTCTCGATCATGGGCGACGACACGGCCCAGCGGCTCTGCTTGAAAGGCTTGCAGAGTTCTGCCGGTTTTTTACAGAAAAAGATTTCGCGGCGGATCGACACACGCTATACGCCTCGAATCAAATTTGAAATCGACATGGGCGTAAAAAATTCGATCGCCATCGCCAGAATGCTGAACGATGTCCTTCCAGAAGATTCAGCAGAAGTGGATTGCGAGAGCCTACCGCCAAAAGATTCAGGCACCACCGAAATAGAGTAACATCCGAAAAGAACACTAGAAAAGAAATGCACCGATGGCTAGCAATAACCGTGCTACTCAGATCAGCAAAGTCCTGAAAATCGCCAAGAAGCACTTCAAGCCCGCCGAGATTCCCTCGGAGCGGACTTTGCTTGAACACTTGATCTTCGCCTGCTGTGCAGAAAATTCTCTGCACGAGGTGGCGAACGAAGTCTTCGAGACACTTGCTTCCGATTACTACGACTGGAACGAAGTCCGCGTCACGTCGATTCGCGAATTGACCGAAGTGATGAAAAAGCTCAATGATGCCAAGGCAGCCGCAACACGCCTCAAGCGAGTGCTGCAAAGTGTATTTGAGACGCATTATTCGTTTGACTTGGAACTGATGAAAAAGCAGAACATCGGCCAAACCGTCAAGCAACTGGAAAAATACAATGGCACATCCAGCTACATCGTTGCCTTTGTCACGCAAAATGCGCTTGCTGGGCACGCGATCCCCATCAACCAAGGCTTGCTAGAATCGATGCGCGTGGTTGGCGTCATCTCCGACAAAGAGGCGGCTAAGGGTTCGGTCCCTGGTTTAGAACGTATTGTGCCCAAAAGCAAAGGGATAGAAATTGGCACGGTTCTGCATCAATTGGGTGTCGAACTCCATCGCAGCCCCTACGGTCCGACCATTCGCAAACTGTTGCTTGAGATCGAGCCGAGTTGCAAAGACCACTTGCCGAAGCGTCCTAGCAAGAAGGCTGAAAAGCTCGCCAAAGAAAAAGCGGCTCAGGAAAAACTAGCCAAAGAAAAAGCAGCTCGGGAAAAAATCGCGAACGAAAAATTGGCCAAGGAAAAAGCGGCTTCCGAAGAAAAAGCCAAGAAAGCTAAGGAAAAAGCTGACGCAAAAAAAGCCGCAAAAAAAGCCGCCCTTAAAGCCGCTGCCCCGGCCAAAAAGAAGCCGGCGAAAAAAGTCACAAAAAAAGCCGCCCCTGTCAAAAAGGCCACCTCGAAAAAAAAAGGGGCCGCCACAAAGAAAAAAACGGTTGCCAAGAAAAAAGTTAGCAAAGCACAGACCAAAGGCAAAAAGAAAGCCTCGGTGTCCAAAAAATTATCAAAACGTAAACCGAAGTGAGTTGCGAGTTATGAGTCGCGAGTTAAACAAACAATCGCGACTCTTAATACTACATCGCTAAGTCAGCAACCACGGATTGCACGGATACCACGGATATGGAGACTTAGCAGTTTATCTCAGAGCCATTTGATAGACCGCAACGAAATTCGCTGGTACCAAGACTTCATTCGTGTAAATCAGTGCCATCCGTGGTTCAAAGTCTCCGAAGTTAGCGCAGTAGTCTTAACTCGCGACTCGATATTCGTAACTCCTAACCCATAACTCGAAACTCGCGACTCCAAAATAATGGCTGGACATTCTCATTGGGCGGGCATCAAACACAAAAAAGCCCTGATTGACAACAAACGTGGCAAGGTCTGGAGCAAGCTCTCGCGCGCCATCATTGTGGCTGCCAAAGCGGGAGGTGGCGATCCCGACACGAATCTGCGATTGCGCTACGCAATCAACGACGCCAAAGCAGTCAGTATGCCCAAGGACAATATCGAACGGGCCGTAAAAAAGGGCACCGGCGAACTCGAAGGTGGCAACTTTGACGAAATTCTTTACGAAGGCTACGGACCCAATGGTGTGGCGGTCTTGTGTGAAATCCTCACCGATAATCGTAATCGCACTGCCCCGGAAGTAAAAAAAATCTTTGAAGTCGCCGGCGGCAAGCTTGGCGCAACCGGTTGCGTCGCCTGGATGTTCGAGCGTAAAGGAGTCGTTGTTATCGACGCTGGGAAGACCGACGAAGAAAGCCTGCTGGAACTGGCGATGGAGGCAGGAGCCGAAGATGTCAAAGCAGTGGGAGACAAATTTGAGGTTATCAGCGATCCCGAAAACTTCGCCGCCCTGCAGGACGCCCTCCAAGCCGCCAACATCGAAACCGAAATGGCCGAGCTGAACCGTATCCCTAGCGAAACGGTCGACCTTGATGTCGATACCGCAAGAAAAATCCTCAAGCTAATCGACCAACTCGACGATCACGACGACGTCCAAAAGGTCGCTGCAAATTTCAACATTCCCGAAGAAGCGTTGGCAGAGTTAGAGATGTGAGCCGTCGGCGCTAGCCGCGGGGTTGTTGCGATCCTTGCGCTAGCCACAGTTGGTTCGTGATTCCACCCGCGGCTAGCGCCGACGGCTTAGTCTTTCCCGTGGTGTTCGACATCTTTCCAGTATTCTTGGAAGTCGAACTCGGGGCTGTTGTCGAGGTCGTGACAATCGAGACACATTTTAACGACGACGGCGGTCTTGATCTCCTGGCCGTCCCTGTTACCCTCGTTTTCGACAATCTTCAGTCGCAGCGCTGCTCGCAAGCGTTCTAGTTCGGCATCGTCGGCATCGACATCGCCGTTCTCAGCAGCGACGTGCGAGGCCCCCGGACCGTGGCAATTTTCGCAACCGTTGTCCGTCAGATGCGGCGTTTTTTCCAAGCCCATGTACCCCGAAGCATACGGGAAAAACTCTTGAGGATTCCAACCTGTCACATGGCAACTGAGGCACTCGGGGTCATAATGTCGCGACGGCTCTAAATCGATCAACGTTTGCGTCGCATGGGAATGAGGGGTTTCCTCAAAAATTTCGGTCGCCTCGGTATGGCAATCGGCACACGCCTCGGAGCCCACGAAGCTATCAACAGAGTGCTTGTTGCCGGTAAGACCTAGACCACTCAAACCCATCGTTTTCAATTCCTCTTGATACTCGATGAGTAGTTCCTGCATCGCCTCCGAATTCTCAAAACGGTGGTCGAGCGGCACGCGTTGCAAGCGCATGGGCTGCTGCGGATCGTCGTAGAGACCGACCACCGTCAGATACATGCCTTTGTGCCCAGCTTCGATGAATTGCGTTGGGGACCCATTGGTCGACGAACCTTCGATCGGCGTCAAGCGGTGTGGCGGCTCCTCCGCACCCCCTGTCGTTGCCACGAATTGAAACTGCGGAAACTGTTTGGCCAAAGCCTTCGCTTCCTCGGGGTTTGCATGAACGAGCAGTATCAGCAGATCGCAATTGGCAGCTTGCAGCTCTGGCAAAACTTTCTGTAAGGCCTCAGCAGGATCTGTCCAAACGATGTCGGAAGCATTTTGCAGAGCTGCCCGATGTACTTTTCCGAGTACCGCTGTCACGCCAATTTTAATTTCCCCTACTTTGACAATACGAAAACGGCTGCTCAGACCGGCGTCAGGGTTAAAAATATCCACATTGGCCGAGACGATTGGGTTGGTTCCCTCCTCAAAATTAGCAATCACATACGCGAGGTTGCCGGCATCTAGCTGCAACTCTTTGATGCCCAAGCCGACCGCCTGATAGTCGAGCATTGTCAATGCTTTCATTGCAAAGCGATACTTGATATCCGCTTGCGACCCAAACCGACGAATTTGTCCGCCCATATCGAGCGCAACCACAGGCCATCCATCTGCTTTCAGCTTTTTCAGGAACGTATGCCGGCGTTTGAGGCCACCCTTTTGATTCTCCAGACCAGCGCAGCCGCACGGCTCCAAATAGCCATCCATTTCTCCAGAGAAGACCAACACAAGATCCGGCTTCGGCCAGTCGACAAAAATTGGGCCGTTCTTTTTCAGCGCGTCAGCGATTTCCGCCTCTCGGCTTTCAAACTTCTGCTCGGCAGCCTGCAACAGGCTCAAAGCCCCGCAAATCAGCGTCACAGCGCCGATTACCCACCATCTCCGTCCCAGAATTCTCACGTTGTCTCTCCAGCTGGCATAGCCATCGAACCTATTCCCCCCAATCTCTCAGTCAGCAATCGTAGCGTTTTTCAGGAAAAGTGGCCAGCACACTTCACGTGGAATAGGCTTCCAGCCTGTAAATTTTGCAGGAATCTCCTACAGGCTGGAAGCCTATTCCACGTGAAGTTTCCGACATGGCTCATTCGACCGCAAAACGGACTCGTAACCGTATGTCGGGGATTTCCTCGTGATTCGACCGCAACACAATGTGAGCATCGCTACTCACCGGCTCGCCAAGCCGAACGATTGGCGAAGTGCCAGCCGGTACTTCGACGATCAGAGGCACGTGCAAAAGTTTTTCGCCCATCTGCTGCGGCTCGCCGACTGTCGCTTTCAGTTGCGGCGGATCGACCTCGGCGACTTCTAGCCGCGCCTCCTGAGCGAACTCGCCACGGATCGCCACTTTCAGCTTGACTACCTTGCCTTGGTCACCTGAAAACGAGCCCATGCGTAGCAAACCTACGGGAGCATTCCAGCCTGGGCCAAAAATTGAAATATCTCCCACGACATTTCCAGCGATCAGCACGGTGAGCTTCTCAGCATTTTTGAGATTGGTGTTGAGCGTTAGCCAGCTACGAAAGGGACCGATCGTTTTTCCGGTTCGATAGGTTGCTGTTATTTTCACACCGCTTTTCGCGTCGGGGCTTGGCAATTCGTCAAGGTCGGCAGAAGTGATACTGATCTCCATTAGCTTGGCCAATTCTGTGTCGCTCAATTCATAGTCCAATATTTTGACTTCCTGGTCCAAAAAACTCATGAGGTAGAGCGTTGCCGAGGGCGACTCGCCTTTGCGTACCGTTCCGAAAATCAACTCCGAGGGGCTCATCGCGGTCGACTCGACGACTTGCCCTTCAACGGTCAGGTTGATACTGCTCTGCGTCGGATCGTTCGTACTCAACACTGCCCCATGACGAAACGGGCCAGGGCCCGTCTTAGCAACCCACTCGAGCAGCACTTCGGATTCTTCATTCGGGCCGATGTCGTTTTTGGAGAGATCACCGACCGTACATTTACAAGTGGTGCTTTCGACCTCGACATGCAACGGCATTTGGCCGACGTTGCGGATTTTGAATACGTGCGACATTGACGTACCACGTTCGATATTGCCGAACTTAAATACCGTCTCGGAAAGTTCAGCCTTGGGGAGCGAACTGACTTCAGGAGTCCTCTCCGGTTGCTCTCCCGGATTAGATTGCTCCGGCAGTGCCGAGCGCTGGTTCGCTACCGGAGGAACCTCGACATACGCCAATCCTGCTCCCAGGCCTAATCCAAGAAGTGCCGCGAAAAGGGAAATTGAGAAGAGTGATTTCATCGAGCATCCAATATATCTGAAGGAAAAATCGCTGTGCCTTCCATTCTAGTACCTCGGCGTAACGCTTGCCACCTCCGATCAATCACGTAGCGTTTGCCGGCAGCAGGTAAAAAACTCCTGGAAATCGTCTCGCTGGTAATCAGGGTAGGTCCAATCGCTCGATCGCCAGCCTCGTTTGCGGTAATTCAACGTCACCTCAGCATAGATCCCCTCCGCCAGATAGATACGATGCGAGTGATCTTTGGTCGAGGCGAGTACCAGCTTGGCAAGTGTCAAATAGCCTGGGTCAAGGTTCAGCGGTCGCGGTTCGGAGTGATCGTGCTGCCGGGCATACTCTGTTTCCATCGCGTTAGTGGTGTGCTTGATTTGCGGCAACGTGCCTGGATCGACAAGCGAGTCGAACACCAAAAACTGCTTTTTGAGATCGGTGCCCATCGTCGGCTGGTAGTAGTCGGTCTCGGTGAAATCGAAGGCGACACTTTTTTGGCGCACAGGGCCGTATTTGCTGACGGTGTGCTGCTCGGCCCAAGCGAGGGCTTCGTCGTAGCGGCTGCTAACGGCGATGAGGAGAAGAGCCGGTTTGGGGGGGGTGATATTGCCCATGGTAAATCACGGCGGCGAGACGTAGCTCGCCGGCTATTAAGCACAACACATATAGCCGGCGAG
>JAADGD010000206.1 GCA_013152515.1 Planctomycetota bacterium | reverse complement strand
TGCTTAAAACGCGCCTTTCGTTTGGCTCGCTGCTGTTTTCGCGGTTTTAAGAATTTCACCTCGGCGGTCGGTAGCGCCGTCTTCTGTCATAACTTGACGATCTTAGCAAAAATCAGCGGAGGCTGACGAAAACGGGCTCAACAAGCGAACCTCCAACGCAACATGAAGGCAACGTATGCGCGCATCGACAAAATCCCGCGACAAGGAATCAAAAATCACCCAGAAAAGACAACGAGCTGCCAGGACGCTCCCGTGGCCTCAACTACCTCTCGCCAGACTCGCCGAAAACAGGCTTTTATCAACGGGAACTTATAAGTGAGGGTGGTTTAGCTCGGGTATTGGGAGTGAAAGGGGTTGCCTGGGCGGCTGCGGAGATGAGTGGCGAGACGGTCGTCGTCGCTCTGACTGGCCGCGCGGACCTGGAGGATCGCCTCGCCGCTGATACCGTCGTCCCAAAATTTTTCTGTTGCTTTTACGCGATAGTTCAACTCCTTCACGAACGATTCCATGTGGGCCGACGTGATCGGTAACCCCTCGCAGCGGTACTGCGGATATTTTATTCGACAGGCGTTGTTCTCAAAATAGCCGATTGTTTCGGCGGTGATTGGGCGAGGATCGCCTCCATCGTAATCGGTCGGCGGTGAGCCCAAGCGATTTCGGTGCCCGCGTAGCTCGGCGCGCACTTCGGCCATGCGTCCTTGCCAACAAGCTTCTGTCCAGCGCACATGAAGTTTCCAAGTAGCTGTCCTCGTTATTGTTCACCGCGCGGGCCGCCGAATAGAGATGTTCGACTGCGTGGACGAAATCCAAAATCGGCGTGAAGGGGGGCAGGAAAACTGCAAAGTCGCTATGAATAAAGAGAACCGCCAAGGACGCCAATCAGAAATATTTTTGGTCGCGTCTTGCTTCTTTACCGAAGCAACCTTTTTGTCAGCGACCCCCGCCAGCAAATCTTTCATCTGCCGGCGATCAGCAAACTGGGCCGGCAATCGCGGATGCGGATCCTCCTCCAAGGAAACGCTGCTCATCCTCAAAAACAAGGCGTTTTTGGTCTCTCGCCAATGAGAGCACTGCACACCGCAGCCGCTCCCTTCGGTGCGTGTTTGCATCCGACCGCCATCGCAACTTACACTGGCCAATGCGATCGGCGTGCTTGATGGATTGAGTGGCCGCGGAAAAGATTGGCCTTAATACTCGTCGGTGCGTGCATCGCGCGCGGCCGTCAGCTCCGAACCAATCTTCATCGTCAGCTTGTTCAGTTGCCGGCCTGCAATCTGGATCTCACCGACGGTCTCCAATAATTTTGAACCGAGTTGGTAGGAAGGGACGTGCGCACTGGCCGTGATCGCCTTTTCCAACACTCGAGGACCGTACGAGCAGCCATCAAGCTGGAGCGTGTTGCGCTGGGCGGGCTCGGCCAACGTCATGGTGCCGTCACCAGGAGGACTGCAAAGTCGTGTAAATCAGGAAAAACTTAGCCACTGAGATCACAGCGCGGCCCGTGGCCGCAACCAACTAAAAAGCCTCTCGCAGAGTCGCTGAGACCGCAGAGAAAATTGCAAGTACCTTCACTTTGCGGTCTCTGCGACTCTGCGAGAGGCAAATCTGACAACCATTTCAAAAAACATGCCTACGTTACGAAAAATTTTATCGTTAGTAACCTAGCGCGACCGTATGGCCGCAACCAAAAGACTTATTTTTTGACAGGATTTACAGGATCGACAAGATTATTTGTAGACGTTCACGGAGCTGAAAGAAGAGAAGAAAAGGAAAAGCCACAGATAAACACGGATGCAGATGAGGAAGGATTTTTTAGCCGAATTCGATTGCCAAAAAGAAATAGGGCAGGAATAGCGGGAAACTCTGAAGCCTTCCAATAAAATCGGCGTTTATCCGTGTTCATCCGTGGCTAATTTTTTCCCTCGCGTGAACGGTTACGATTATTTCAAGACGCCTCGATCCTGTTGATCTTGTCAATCCTGTCAAAAAACTTACACACGCTTCGCAAACTTTGTCAAAAACTTAACGATGTTTGGGGTTAGTAATACAGGTACACTTACAAGCTCCGGTCGCTTACGCTCGCGGTTCGCCGGGTACGTCCCAAGGTTCGCACTCCGCCCAGTTGTCACCGTGTTTGACGTCGACTTTTAGCGGCACGGCCAGCGGCATCACTTGGCACATTTCTTCGACGACGAGCTTGGCGAGCGGGTCGATCTCGTCGGGCGCGACCTCGAACACCAACTCATCATGAATCTGCAAAAGCATCTTTGCTGTGAGAGTTTCGCTTTTCAAACGGCGGTGTACGCCGAGCATCGCCAGCTTGATAAGGTCGGCGGCCGAACCTTGGATGACAGTGTTCACAGCGGTTCGCTCCGGAAGATTTAATTGACGCAGCGTTCCGGTCTTCGCTTCTCGGAACCCTTCCGGCACCGGCCTTACTCCCTGCACTGCCCGCCGACGCCCTAACAACGTCGTGACATATCCCAGCTCTCTGCATTCGGTCAGCGTCTTCGTGAAAAAATCCAGCACTCCAGGGTACTTCGCAAAATAGGTCTCGATAAACTCGGCCGCCTCTTCCTGCGAAATGCCTAGGCTCTTGGCCAAACCAAAGGGGCTTTGGCCGTAGATGATGCCAAAATTGACTGCCTTGGCGCGGCGGCGCATTGTCGAGTCGACCTCTGCTAGTTCGACGCCTTCGACTTGGCTGGCCACAAGGGCGTGGATGTCTTCGTCGTTGGCGAAGGCTGCGCAGAGAGTCGGGTCGCCAGTAAAATGGGCCAAAACGCGTAGCTCGATCTG
The DNA here is from genome assembly GCA_013152515.1 of Planctomycetota bacterium. Classification (GTDB taxonomy): domain Bacteria; phylum Planctomycetota; class Planctomycetia; order Pirellulales; family Lacipirellulaceae; genus Bythopirellula. Next base: position 7,166 of record JAADGD010000206.1, on the reverse strand, counting down.
CGAGTAGTCAGCCGCCAACAGCTTCCAGCCTTCGGGGCCGGCGCGAAAGGCGGAGCGGATTTCGCGGCCTTCTGCCGTGCGGATCGGGATATTTTGCAGGTTGGGATTGTTCGAGCTGAGTCGCCCCGTGGCGGCAACGACTTGATTGAACGAGGTATGCACCCGGCCAGTTTCGGGATGCACCAACTCGGGTAAAGCATTCACGTAGGTGCCTAACAGCTTGGAGTATTGTCGATGCTCGACAATTTTCGCCGGTAAGGGGTGCATCGGCGCCAATTCTTCCAGCACGCTGGCATCCGTGCTGGCGCCGGTCTTGGTTTTTTTGATAACCGGCAGGCCGAGTTCGGTGAACAGCAACTGAGCCAACTGCTTGGGCGAGGCGATATTGAGCGGGTGGCCCGCCATCTCTTCGATCTCGGCTGACAACTCGTGCAGGCGGGCGGTGTACAGTTTGCTCAATTTGGCTAGCCGGTCGGTGTCGACGTGGATACCTAAAAACTCCATGTCGCCTAGCACTTCGAGCAGCGGCACTTCGACATCGTCGTTGAGTGTCGCTAAACCATCCTTTTCGAGGCGGGCTTGTAGTAGCGGTTGAAGTTGCAGCGGCAGGTCGGCATCTTCGCCGGCGTAAGGGGCAACGTCGGCGACTGGCACCTCGTCCATCCGTTTTTGGTTTTTGCCTTTTCCAATGAGCGTATCGATCTTGGTCGTTGTGTGATCGAGGTAGCGGCTCGCCAGATGATCAAGATTGTGGCTCCGCTCGCCCGCATCGAGCAAATAGCTGGCCAGCATCGTGTCGAATTTTATCCCTGCCAGTCGAATACCGGCCCCCAGCAAGACGACCTGATCGTATTTTAAGTTTTGCCCAATCTTGGCTATTTTGGGGTTTTCGAGCAGTGGCCGCAGTTTGTCGGCGACCATCGAAGGGTCGAGTACCGTATCGCCCTCCGGACCACGAACCGGTATGTAGTAGCCTTCGCCCGGATTGTAAGCCAAGGCGTAGCCAACGATTTCGGCGAAACGTGGCGTGATGCTGGTCGTTTCGGTATCGACCGAGAGAAGCGTCTGCTCGGCAAGTTTGGCGACGAGCTTGTCGAGTGCTTCGACCGTGTCGACCAGATGATAATCAGCGGCGCGATTTTGCTTGGCCTGTGTGCTGCTACTGTGGCCATCCAATTCGGCGGCACGCTGTCCGAGGGAGCGGAAGCCGAAATTCTGGAACAATTCTGCGAGGCGCTGGTGATCGATTCCGCCAACACGAGCAGCATTCCAATCGGGCGAGATTGGCACTTGCGTGTCGAGTTTGACCAATTCGCGGGACAAGAAGGCTTGGTCGCGGAACTCGAGGAGGTTTTCTTTGCGTTTTTTGCCCGAGACCTCGCTGGCGTGGTCGAGCACAGCTTCGAGAGTGTTGTATTTCGCGAGTAGCTCTTGGGCAATTTTTGGGCCGATCAGCGGTACGCCGGGAACATTGTCGACTTTGTCGCCGACCAACGATTGGAAATCGACGACTTGATCGGGTCGGATTCCCCAATCTTCGTGGAGTGCTGCCGCGTCGTAGACCGCGTTCTTGCGAATGTTGAAGATCGATACGTGTTCGGTAATCAGTTGCCGACAATCCTTGTCACCCGTCACAACCAAGCAATGGGCTGCTTGCTCGTCGCAAAGCCGCGCGACGGTGGCCAGCACATCGTCCGCCTCGAATCCCTGGCACGCCAACACTGGGATGCCGAGCGTCTCCAGCACTTCACGAATCTTCGGAATCTGAGAGACCAGATCTTCGGGCATCGGCCCACGATCGGCTTTGTAGCTATCGTACAAATCGTGTCGAAACGTGGGCCCTGGCAAGTCGAACGCACAGAGCAAGGCGTCGGGGCGGCGCGTCTCGAGCAGTTGCAACATGTCGCGAACGAACCCGTAAACAGCACCGACCGGCTCGCCGCTCGGGCTGGTCATCTCCGGCAGCGCGTGAAAGACCTGATAAATCAGCGAATGGGCATCGACCGCGCAGAGGGTCCAATCATGGATATCGGGCGTCTCATCAGGGCCTTTTTCGACGCTTGGCAGCGATTCGACCTCGATTTCGTCGAGCGGTTCCATGCCGGGTAATGACGTTTGGCGCGAATGTTTGGGCATGTAGAGAAGTGCGGATTGTGGAATTCGGATTGTGGAATAAAAAAAGCGTCAGCGTGTTAGCGTCGGCGGCAACGACGACCTGCACGTTCTCCCTGCCCACCCCCCAAAACCAAAAAGCAGCAAATCGTGCTACAACAGCACGTTACGAGGATCCTTGGCAACCGTGCGCCTCGCGCGAAATCCTACGGCGGTTTTGCCAACCCTGTCAAGCAGCCTTTCCAGCCCGATCGGCAATTCTTGACACGCCCCAAACCCCCAACTATGCTCGACTTAGAGCAATTTCGGCCCAGGCTACGGAACGCCCAGGCTACGGAACTAGGAACAGCGGTAACACATTATGGCTTCTCGTGACAATCAGACGATGCAAATCTTTGTCATCGTGCTCGCCTTGTTCTCCTTATTGTTGGGAGTCGGCCTGTTTATGGTCAACAACTGGCGTAAGACAGCCGTTGCTCGTGCGCAAGCCGCGACAACGGAAGCGGATAATTCTCGAGATAGCCTTCGCGGACTTCAAAAGGACGCAAACAGCTACAAACAATGGATCGGCTACGCCGAAGCCGACACCTATCAGACCCTCCAAAAAAACTTTGACGAAGACATGGCGCGCTGGGGCAGCACCTTCGAGGAAAACAACCGTTCGTTCCGCACGATCCTTGAAAACATCTTTGAAGAGAACCGCAAGCTCGCTCAAAGCGAGTCGGATGCGAAAGCCTTGCTGAAAACCAAGATGCAGCAACTCCTTGCTACCGAGTCCCAGAAGAATGAACAGATTGCCAAATTTGAGGACGACACGAAAAAAGCTCTCGCTGACAAAGAAAGTCTTCGCAACGAGTTTGCAAAGAGCCGCGCAGAGGTCAATCAAGCGAAAGACAATCTTGCCGCCCAGCTTGCCGAGCAACGCACAAAAATCGATACCCTAACTGCCAAGCACAGCGAGACCCAACAGACGCTGCAAGACAAAATTAACAAGTTAAATCGCGTCATCGAAATTCTCAAAAGCAATCAAGCTCCGACCGATCCCTACGCCCAGCCGGATTGCCTGGGTCAATCAACGCGAAGGCAAAGTCTGGCTCAACTTAGGCGAAGCAGACCATCTTCGGCCCCAGGTCACCTTTAGCGTCTACAGCAGCGACGCCAGCGACGTCAACTCGGCGACGAGCAAAGGCAGCATCGAAGTCGTGCGGATCCTCAGTGCCCACATGGCCGAGGCCCGGATTACCGACGACAAAGCGATTCGTCCCTTGATGGAAGGCGACAAAGTCTACAGCCAAGTCTGGAATCGAGGCCGTCAAATCGGCTTTGCGATCACGGGCATTATCGATCTCAACAACGATGGCTCGGACGATCTCGATCAACTCAAGCGAATCATTCGGCTCAACAATGGCAAGGTCGATGCGGTGCCCGACGGCAAGGGCGATATCGAAGGACAAATGTCTGTCGATACGCGTTACTTGATTCTGGGTAAACCCGAAGGCAATCGCGCAGACGCCGCTGGTAATACTCGTAAATCCTTTCAGAGAATGAGTGCCGAAGCCGATACGCTCAACATTGAGGTAATCACCCTCGACGATTTCTTGAATCTCATGGGTTGGGTTTCGGAACATCGTGCGATTAAAATGGGCAAAGGGGCGCGGAGTAGTGATTTCCCTCCTCGCTCGCTCAAGGACTCCAAACCGCGGACCTCCAAGGGCAGTAAAGATATCTTCCGTCGACGTAAGCCACTGCCGAGCTATTGATCGACGGTCTACTCATGAACGTGCCTGGCTACGAGCTGGGCAAATCTTTTGAGCAACAGCCGCGACTGGGGCGTGTCTTGGCAATGTTCGGCAAATTCGTCGAGCGTGGTGCCAGCGATCTTTTCGACGTACTGCGGATAGGCCGCCACGCGTTCGAGATAGGTTTTCAGCTCTAACTCGGGATGAAACTGTGTGCAATAAATCGGCGCCTCGGCGAGCTTAAAAGCCTGCTGGGCAACCAACGCGGAGGACGCCAACAGCACGGCGCCTGGCGGTAACTCGACCACACGATCTTCGTGCCCTGCCAAGCCGAGGAAACATTCGCCGAGTTCGCCAAACAACGAGTCGGCGCGGCCTGCGGCGGTCAGCTTCAGTTCAATCGTTCCTAATTCGGCATGGTCGGGGTCGTGGATGCAGCGACCTCCCAGTGCTCTGGCAATGGCTTGAAAACCCCAACACGAAGCGAACGTTGGCTTGCGCGACTCGCTGAGAAGCCGCAGGTCGGCAAAGACATTTTCCAGCCATTCGCTTTCTCCCGCCGCCGAATAATTGCCGCTACCGCCGATCAACACCGCGTCGACCTCGTCGAGCTTGGCGGTGGACAGGCGTTCGCCGAGCAAATCGAGTGTGGCGATATTTTTCGTCTGGCAATCGAGCGCTTTTGCAAAGCAAACAACCTCTTGCGGACCGATCGGGTCGTCGGCGTCGCGGATTTGCAGCAACAGGTAACGCAGTTCAGGCAGATTAGGCAGACTAAGCATCAGCGCTCATTTCGGCGGTGACCGTGTCGATGCTTTGCAGCAGCGTGTCGCCCAAGAGGTCAAGTTCATCGACAGTTATCGAAAGCGGCGGCATAATCACCAGCACATCGCCCAGCGGTCTGAGCCAAACACCTCGTCGCAATGCTTCGCGGCAAACACGATAGGCGATTCGTACTTCTGGCGGAAAGGGCTCCTCTTCGCCTTGCGTCGTGGTGAGTTCCACCGCCGCGATCATGCCATGCTGACGCGTAGCGCCGACGTGCGGATGCGCTGCCAGTCTGTCGAGCCACGAGCCCAGTTGCCCAGCCCTTTCGCCAATTTTTTCGACCACTTGGCCCTCTTCGAGCAAGTCGATCGTCGCCAGAGCGGCGGCGGCGGCCAACGGGTTGCCGCCGTAGGTGTGGCCATGATGGAACGCCCGCCCGCTGGCCGCGTCGCCGAGAAAAGCGTTGTAAATTTCTGGATGTGTGATCGCGGCGGACAGTGGCAGATAGCCGCCCGTAATGCTTTTGCCGAGGCAAAGAATATCAGGCACCACGTCCTCGTGGTCGCAGGCGAACATTTTTCCGGTGCGTCCAAAGCCGGTGACAATCTCATCGGCGATCAGCAGCACGTGGTACTTTGTTGTCAGTTCCCGCACCCCGTGCAGGTAGCCCGCCGGATGAAAAAGCATCCCCGCCGCCCCTTGGATCAACGGCTCAAGAATAAACGCCGCGATCTCCTCATGCCGTTCCACCAAAACCGCCTCCAGCTGCGCAAGAAAATACTCCGCCGCTTGCGGCTTATCTACCCCCACCGGCAGCGTCCTCGGATCCGGCGCCGGCAGCCGCACAACGTCAAACAACAACGGCTCAAAAATTTCATGAAACCTCGCGATCCCACCCACGCTAGCGCTGCCCAACGTGTCGCCATGATACGCTTGCCCCAGCGCGAGATACTTAGTTTTCTGCGGACGAGGCTCCTCGCATTGACGCCAATACTGAAACGCCATTTTCAGCGCAACCTCATTCACCGAAGAACCGTCGCTACAGAAAAACACATGCTGCAAGTCGCCCGGCGCGATATCGGCGAGCCGCTTAGCAAGCAAAGCCGTCGTGCGATTGCCCATCCCCAGCGAAGTGCTATGCGCGACCGAGTCGAGCTGCTGGCGAATCGCCTCGTTGATCCGTGGGTGTCCGTGTCCCAGCAAGTTACACCACAAGCTGCTCACGCCATCGAGATAACGATTGCCTTCGATATCGTAGAGCCAAACCCCCTCGGCACGCTCGATCACCAACGGCCCGTACTCGGCCATCTGCGTAAAAGCGTGCCAGTGGTGGTGGTGGTCCCAGTGGGTGATTTCAGAGTTGGTTGGCATCGTGTGAATTTTCTCCGAACCGCGCCCGTAAGGAAGCGTTTTTCGAGGTGCAGCTAGTGTGGACGCTTCCTTACGGGCGCGGTTCGGTATTTAGCATATTTTACCAAACGACCTCCACCGGCGTGCCGACCTCGACGCCCAACATGATCTTCGCGTTGTCGTTGACGATCGCCAGCTCTAGTTGGTCGTTGGAGCCGATCACCGCGACGAGTGTCAGCGGCGGTTGTTCGGCGTAGGTCGTAAAAATGTTGCGGGTTTCATGGTCGTCACAACGAATCGCGACCGTCTCGTCGGTGGGGACATCAGCGAGCATCGCGCGCGTGATGTTCGTGACGAGGTTGCCAAACGAGTCGACCGCCACAATTTCGCCGGAAATCCGATTCGCCACTTTATCTGCTCCGCGCCAATCGAGTTGTTTTAATGTTTTGTGAAGGGGTCCCAATTCCGCGGGATCGAGCCCCAAACTGAGGTGCGCCGCCACCGGGGCCATGACATCGCGGCCATGAAACGTGGGAGCAACCTGCTCGCGAAAAAAACGCTCCCTCGTCACCGTGACCATCATAAGGGGCTTCGCCCGCTCCGCCAACCGGCTCAATAAACCGTTATCGGGGCAGAGGTAACGGCCCCAGGCGAATTCGACGTAGACGATCGCGCGATCGGTGCCGACTCCCGGATCGACGACAGCCACATGAATCGCGTCGGTCGGAAACAGTGGCGTCGTCTCGGCCAAAATCAGTGCTCCTTCTTGTACCTGCTGCGGTGTGATCGCATGGGTGATGTCGACCAAACGCACGTCGGGATTGATCGAGAGAATCACGCCTTTCATCGCGGCGACGTACGGGCTGCTTGGCCCGAAGTCGGTAGTAAGCGTGATGATCGGCTGGTTGGGCATACAATTTCCAAATTTTCACATTTTATTTGAAGGGACTTTTGCCAAGGCAACAAAATCGCTTTTTTCGTGGCAAAACCTCCGAGATTTTCCACAGGCTCATTTTGTTTTACACTTTAGGGGATTCCCCAATTTGATTCTCAATTGGTATTAGCAAAACCTCGACTCTCCGCGATGTTGTGAGTGTTCTCACACAATCACCCCACGCAGGAGAGCCAAGGATGGCCAAGCGTAAAGTTTTCTCAAAGCGTCCGCAAGCCGAGCACAAGCGCAAACACAAAAAATCG
>JAADGD010000086.1 GCA_013152515.1 Planctomycetota bacterium | reverse complement strand
AGATTTTAGTGGCAACGAATGGCTACTCGTTCAAAGAATCCCCCTCCCTTGCAGGGAGGGGCTAGGGGAGGGTTTTGCGTCAAAAACAGGCCTAAGCCTTGTTGCCAGACTAACCCCTCCCCTACCCCCTCCCCATAAAAATGGGGAGGGGGATTACTGCCTTTATCATCTCTACCCATTAAAATCACTGAAGAACCAATAACAATTGTCAAATTCCCCCACGCCTTAGCGTGGTTGAGGTTGCGGTGTGGCGTGTGTATGAGGGCGGGAACGCCCCAGCTCGCTGGTGTGCGATTGATCTTTCTGCTTTCCGCTTTCCGCCTGCGGCTTTGTTTGCTGCCCTTCGGCCAACCATTCAATAATCCGCCAATCGAGCCAGCGGAAGTCGGGGTCGTCGTTGCGACCGGCGAGAAAACCGAGGTGTCCGCCGTGGTGAGTGGTGACCGTTTCGATCGACGAGCTGTGCAGCGAGTCGAACAGCGGCTCGACGGGGACGACTGGGTCGTCTTCGCTAAAAAGAATGGTCACGGGCTGTTTGATCGAGGGCAGCTTGGGCCCGGGAGACGCTTTTTGGTAGTAATCTTGGGCCGAGGCAAAACCGCCGGCAGGTGCGACAATCAGTTCGTCGATATCGTACAGCCGCTTAGGTCGTATTGGAATCGGGTTGGGAGCGAGATCAGGAAACAGCTTCCACCGGCGCAGAATTTGGGGCCAAATCAAGCCAATGAAAAAATTATTGTAACGTCGTCCCCAAAAAGTGCGGAAATGCTGTTCGACGTGCGCAAGGTCGATTGGCGGGCAAATGACCAGCGAGCGTTGCAGGTTGCCGACGCGCATTTCGCCAGCCTCTGCCAACATATTCAGCGTCAGCGAACCACCCATCGAAAACGCGACAACAGAAGTCTCTGCTTCGGGATAGAGTTCGGCAATGTGAAAAAGTGCCGCAGCAACATCGGCCCATTGCCCACAGTGAGGTGGCAATTTTGCGATGCCCTCCCCTGCCCCGCACCCTCGCATGTCCATGCGAAAAACGCGATAGCCTTGCTGAGTTAAACGATGGGCCGTGCGCCGCATGTACGTGCTGAGATAGGAGCCCGCTAAACCGTGGATCAAAAGGACGGTCGGCACGTTGTCTGCGACCATCGGACTATCAGCGGCAGGTAAGAAATCTTCGTGCAGCATCACTCGATCGCCGTCATCGAGCGAAACGGGATGCTGCTTGGCGACGCAAGGCGGAACATTCGTCGGCCAGCGAACTCCGAACAGCGATTGCAGGTGACCATTGGCAAGCAAAGGATGCGGTCGGAAGTTCCATTTTTTAACAGGATGTGTCATGGTCATCAAATTCACAGCACCAATTTCTAAACGACGTACAAGCCTTTGATTTTAGCAGAACCGTTCCCGCCGGGTCAGCCGAAACGAGGGCGAACTCAGCCCTACAGTAAAGTCACTTTTCTCCCCTGTCCCACAAGATTCTAACCACGAAGACACGATGGACACAACGCAAATTCGTTGTGCCCGTCGTGTCGTTGTGGTTCATTTTTCGATCGTAGGCTAGAAAAACAGGTGGGACTTCGCATCTCGCTCGGAGGGCGCACTATCTCTCCTGCTTCGCCAATCGGTGCAAACCGCAAAGTTCGCCAAGTTTGGCTGATCGCAGAGCTTTGACCACCACGTCGAGTTTAGACCGTGGGAGATCCGAAACAAGTAGGGAAGAAGCCCGCGTTTTGCGAAAAACGAGGCTTCTTAGAGATCGAGAGTCCCTAGGGAGATTGCTTCATGGAACCCCAGTCGAAAGTCCGCTCATGTGTGCCAAGTGTTGCGTTGGTCATCAACTTTGCCTCTTCTGATGCCAAGCAGACTGCGGCGAGAATCCCATTGCTGGGCAAGTTCGAAATGCCGACCACCTGGGTGATCGAGGAGCCGCGACAATCCAAAATGCTAGCAGATCGAATGCTAGCACGGGCAGGGCATGAACTCGCGCTGACTGTCGAGGCGCGTTCGCCACAGCGTTTACGGAGCGAACTGGCGAATTTTCAGTCTGCGGTACAGGACGCGTCTGGGCAAAAATTGTCGGTCGTGGTGGGCGATCCCCAGCAATTACGCTCGCGGACGGCTCTGTTGGCTGACCTGGGAATTGGCGCTGTGGTCTCTGGAGTGCAGCCTTCGGGGCCTGCCAAGCCGCCACGTCTGTTGCCGTGCGGATTGTGGCAATTCGACCCGACGATGAACATTCCTCAGCCGCGCCATCGTTGGTCCTGGCTGACAGCGCGTCGACCGACGTTGAAAAATCTGTTGGCAGCCGAAACCTCGTGCAACCAAAAAGTGTTGGCCTTCGATCTGGGCAGGATGAATAGCCGTGAGTTGCATGGGTGCGAACGCCTGCTACAAGAAATTGCAGAGGCGGCAGGTCGGCGGCAGTTGCAGGTGGAGACCGTCAGCAAGCTGGCCGCTGAGCTGGCGAGCAGGCGCGAGGTGAAACCACAGCGTTCGATCTTGCGGCGGGCGGCCTAGGCTTGATGCCGGTGAGTCGAGGATGGGGACATTTAGCCAGGGGCGTTTGTCGTGGCCGATGGGGAGCGTTTAACCAGGGGCGTTTGTCGTGGCCGACAGCGTCAAGCGTGACTGCGTCACTTTTGTTCGCGAAAAGTGCTGAAGCTGATGTAGCCGAGAATTGCACCGGCGGTGATTGCGCCGATATTCATCATTTTGCTTTCGGCTCCGAAGGGAATATCGGTGAAAAAATCGACGCCGAACATCGTCACTAACAAGGCCGCAACGACCATCCCACCGATCGTCATGGCTTTAGACATACGCGTTCCTGAACCTCTAATCTTAACAACGGAATCTGTGACGGGTGAATGACTAACGAAGTTCTAAGTTTGAAAAAGGGACTGGGGCTAGGGGCTAGGAACTGGGGAAACGGGACTATCACTCTCCCCAGATCCCAATCCCTAGCCCCCAGTCCCAGCGTTTGATTTCCAAAACACGTTTTCAAGAACCAAGCTGTCTGAGAGTTTTGCCAAATTTCAGCCAAATGCTGACAATGCACTAGTATAGTTGCGAAAGCTGGGCTGTCAGGACGTGTTGCGGCTAAAGGTTGGAAAATGACGGTTATTTCGGCAAAAAATCCCCCAATGCTGGGCAATTTCCCTTTCGTCCGCGCCTAACGCTGCAGATTACTGTTCTGAGGAGGCTGGCACCGAAGTCACGGCAGTCTGAGGCTCGGTGTCGAGGCCTCGTTCGCGTCGAATCACCGCGACAGCCTCAACAATCTCCTGAATGACACTTTGATTGGCCACGATATTGAGCCAAGCACGATAGTAGGTCCAAGCAATGAACGCCAGTCCGAGAAATGCCCCGCCGAGATGAATCGAAGCCCACTCGGCGGTTGCCTTGCCGCCTGTGCCAGGGTCGGACGCCGCCCCCAACGCCGCCACACCCACCACACTCAGCATTCCCATTACACATTTGAGGAATGTCTTGCGCTTCAGCCAAGCACTTCGCTGTAGAGGTTTTGGGTCGAGCCGATAAGTCTCGGTCACCTCCTTGCACCAGCGACTCGTCCCGACGAAATAGGTGATGGCAACCGAATGGACGAACAGGACCGCTATCGCCGCCGAAGTGCCGGTAAGCATGTGAATACTCCGCCAACGAAAGGTCGCCTCGCTGGGCGGGATTTCATAGAGATCGCCAATTGTCAGCCCCATGATAATGGTGACGAGAAACAACCCGAGGGATATCGCGGCTAGAGAAGGAAAAATTCGGGACACGGTGGGGAATGCAGAGTTCGGATTGCGGATTGCGGAATAATTGAGGGTATCTATTCTAACCGCTCTGCGATTGTCGCGTTAGGGGCGTTGTTCTTGTTCGGCAAACGCCTAGAATTGCCTGTGCATCAAAATCCCGAACCGTCCCGGCGTGCCGGGACGGTTCGGAGCCCACACCTTGGAAACCTGAGCCTCTGGAATCTGAAAATGACCAAGCCGCTACTAGCCATAACGATGGGCGATCCCGCCGGCGTTGGGCCGGAGGTGATCGTCAAGGCTTGGCAGGAACCTCGCGTCCACGAGGCTTGTCGACCGGTGGTTTTTGGGCATCCGGCGATGCTGGTTAAGGCGGTCTCGCTGGTTGGCGGGGCGCAAAACATTGCCGAGCTGGTGGATCTCGACCAAATTGACGATTCTCTGTTTGGGCCTGAAACGATCCTTTGTCTGCCTGTCGGTAACGACGATTTGCTCGAAGTGCCCGCCGGTAGCCCTGTCGCAGGACCCAACGCGCGCACCGGCCAAGCCGCCTACGACGCCATTGTTCGCGCGACCGACGAGGCATTGGCAGGCGCGGTGCAAGGCATCGTCACCGCACCGATCAGCAAGTCGGCCCTGCACGCCGCCGGGCATCGCCAATATCCGGGGCATACCGAGCTGCTAGCCGATCGCTGCGGCGTCGACGATTTTGCGATGATGCTTTACTTGCCGCCCGATGAGGTGCCCGATTGCCCGGCAGGGTTGGGTGTGGTGCATGTGACGCTGCACATGGCGCTGCGCGAAGTGTTTGGTCACTTGACCGCTGAAGCGGTCTGCGCCAAGTGTGGGTTGGCGGATCGCGTGATGCGTGAGGGGTTTGGCTTGGCGGCGCCGCGAATTGGCGTTTGTGCGCTCAATCCGCATGGCGGCGAAGAGGGCTTGTTCGGCGACGAAGAAATCCGACTCATCGCTCCGGCGGTTGCCCAGGCACAAAGCCGAGGCATCAACGCCACAGGCCCCTACCCTACCGACACGCTCATGGGCCGCGCGCGTGACGGCGAATTCGACGCGGTTGTGGCGATGTACCACGACCAAGGTCACATCGCCCTAAAACTCTTAGGAATGCACCGCGCCGTGAACATCACCCTCGGCTTGCCCATCATCCGCACCAGCGTCGCACACGGCACCGCGTTCGACCGCGCCTGGCAAGGCACCGCCGAATCGAGCGGTATGGTGGCGGCGCTACTGACGGCGGCGCAGCTGGCATTCGTGGAATAGGCTTCTAGCCTGTCCGTGGTTGTTTTTTTCTCACGGACAGGCTAGAAGCCTATCCTACGGGCGTCCAATCGTCTCACCTGGAGCAGCGCCGTTTGCTGCTCGAATTCTGGCTGAAGACCATCGCCACTCTTTAGGGTGTTCGACAAGTCCAGCTTTGACAGGGTTGTTTTCGATATACGCAACAATCCGCAACATCTCAGCCTCATCGCGTGCCCAGTGGTCGAACGTTTCGCTTTGCCAATATTTTCCCGTTTGACCTCGAATCCGATTGCAATGAGTTGCTGTGTAGCTTTGAATGCTATGCGAAATCATCTGTCGCGGCGTTCGAAATTGTCTCGCTTTCGCAGACGTATTTTGCAGCGTCCCTTGCGACCAGTTTTCGTTGGGCAGGAACAACCAATGATGGTGACTAGGCATCACAACGAAAGCGAGCAAAGCGTAGCGCTCCTTGGCAAAATGCAAGAAGGCATCCTGTACGATCTCCGCCTGTCGGTCATCGGCAAGATGTTCGACGGGGCTCTCGTGGTCGAGCATCTGATCGACCAACGCGAAGGCGAGCTTGTGCTTTTGGTGTTTCCACTCCTCTTGGCTCAGATCATTCGGGCAAGGTCGCGTTTCGAGCTGATCGCAATAATCTCGAAAGCGAGTCAAACCCGCAGCTGAAAGACTTCCGTGCAAACAGGCTGTAACAAACACCGGCTTCCCCGCCACGTCCCAATGCGGTAAATGTCGCCGCCGAAAGATCCCCTCCATTACAAGTCCCCCACGTAGGATAGGCTTCTAGCTTGTCCATCAGATTCCTCGGACATTTTTTCACGGACAGGCTAGAAGCCTATCCTACGGCATTGGTCAGAAAAAATCACCGAAAAAGATGGCAGAACAATCTGCGGACAAGCGTCGAAGCTACTTGCTATACTGTTAAGCACAAATAACGTAAGAGGGCGAGTATCAAATGTCCTGTGCAGCAGCTTTATCCCGGATTATTCACGAGATCGGTTTCTGCAGGTGTCGATGCGCAGAGGTAGGGGAGTTCGTTCGTAGTGGCTTGGACGCGATCGTAAGGCC
>JAADGD010000222.1 GCA_013152515.1 Planctomycetota bacterium | reverse complement strand
AATATCTTTGCAGATCGTGCCGCCGTTGGCTGCGACTTTTTCTTGCGTCGCTTCGAGATCGGTCGCGTAGAGGATCACCAGCGCGGCGCCGCTAGCTGTGGTCGAACATAATTCCGACTTGAAAAATCCGCCGTTGAATTGACCGTCGTTGAACGCGCGGTACTCGGGTCCATAGTCCGTAAAAGACCAACTAAAAGTCTTCGTGTAAAACGCCTCGCAGGCGTCGAAGTCATTCGATGGGAATTCCACGTAGTCGATACGTTGATCAGTAGACATGTTATTCGTCCGATCTGTTATTCGTCGGCGATGGCAAGTGTTTCGATTTTGTCGCCTTGCACGATCGCGTTGACGACTTCTTGCCCATCGTCGAGAACTTTGCCGAAGACCGTGTGGGCACCGTCGAGATGGGGTGTCGGCACATGCGTAATGAAAAACTGCGAGCCGTTGGTGCCAGGGCCCGAGTTGGCCATCGACAAGATGCCGGGCGTGTCGTGCTTGAGATCGGCGTGAAATTCGTCCTCGAACTGATAGCCAGGTCCGCCGGTGCCGGTGCCCTGGGGACAGCCACCTTGCACCATAAAGTCGTCGATCACACGGTGAAACGACAGTCCATCGTAAAAACCGTCGCCGGCCAGTTTCTCGAAGTTGGCAACCGTCTTGGGGGTCTTGTCGTCGAACAATTCAATGCGGATCACACCCTTGTTGGTGGTCATCGTGGCAACTTTCATGGCAGCCTTCTTACATTCATTTTTGCGAGGTTTGGAAACTGTCAGGATCGCAGCCGAACGCCGCTTTTGCAAGCCCCAAGAAAAATGGCCAATGGCCAATACGAATAACCGCGATGCAATGCATCGCCGGAGCGAGGAGCCTGGGTTCCGGCGATCTGTTAGATCGCGGTTATTAGCAAAGGCTCATTGCGCTACGTCCGTAACGTATGGCTCATCCCTACGGCGATCGGTAGGAAGACCATGATCGGCAGCCAGGCCGCCAAGGTCGGACGCAAGAGGTTAAGCCCGCCGAGCGACTGGCAGGCGACCGTCGCTAGCGTGAAAGCGATCGCGACCGCGAGGCAAATGCCGATCGAGAGGAAAATGTTGCGTTGCCGGCGCGAAAACATCAGCGGCAGACCGAGCATCAGCAGCGTCGTGTCGATGACCGGTTGCACCAGGCGAGTGTGGACCGCTACACGTACGTCGGCCCCCAGTTCGGTACTGGGGCTGTTGAGTTCGGCAATCAACTCGCCCGTCGAGGCATAGTTTCGCCACGCTGAACCGTTGGCTAACAACTGGAACGACATCTGCGAAACGACAAACGCCTGGCCAGGCTCGAGCCACTTCGCTTCGCGAGAAGTCGAAACGACGGCCTGACCGTTGAGCCGCAACGTCTTACGCTGATCAATGCGGGTAGGTGTTGTCACTCCCACCAGCAGATACCCTGCGGGGTGGAATTCGGTGGCATCCAGGAAGTAAGCCTCCTTCGCGACAAGCTTTTTGCCGTAGTCGTCTAGCGTTGGCGGGAGAAAGAACATCGGCTTGATAATGCGTCGCTCGTGCGCGACGGTCTTTTCGCCGCCAATCGAGATATCGGTCTGGCCATCAAAGCGCGCTTCGAGATCGCGTGCTTCGGTGCCGCCCAGGTCTTTGGTGCTGCGTGTGAGTTGGTCGCGAACCCGCGGAATCACCAGTTCGCGACTCGCAACGCCGAGCAAGCTAACAAAGACTGCCGCAACGATCAGCGGACGAATAATGCGAAACTTGGAGATCCCCGCAGCCAACATCGCGGTCATTTCCTGATGCCGTTGCAACCAAGTGACAGTAAACATGGCAGAAATCATCGCCAAGATACCACTCGTGCGATCGAAAAAACCAATCGACTGGTAACCATAAAACTCAACGATCACTTTCAACAAGCTGCCCTCGCGCTCGGCCTCTGCCGAAAAGCTGTCGAGGTGCCCAAACAGATCGATCACCAAATAAAGCCCCATCAGGCTCAGAAAGCAAATCACAAAGATTTGCACAAATTGCCGCAGAAGATAACGGTCGAGGAGTTTCATGCGAGTTCAAAGTTCTCTGCGGATACCGGGGACGCGGAGAGTACCGAAGTGAGATTGCTAGCGTCAAGAGACAAAATTGGGTTGAATGATCCGTATGACCATTGGTTGCACTGCTAGCATCGAATACAATGGCAACTCGTTAAAAATTCCGTCTTCGTGAGGTAGGTGTATGCCACTGGTTCGTTTTCGCTGGTTGAATCGCCTGACCGAAGGGGCCGTTGATCTGCTCTATCCGGCCCAGTGCCTCGCGTGTTACGCCGAGCTGGAGGAAACGCCCGACCGTATCGGTTTCTGCCTCGATTGCCGCGACGAGATGGGACGCGGCGATTGGCCGGTGTGTCAACGTTGTGCAGCACGCGTTCCCAAGATTCCCGGAGCAGTGCCTGAATGTGCCCATTGTTGCGAGGAAAAATTATGGTTTGATCGGGCTTTAGCCCTGGGCGAATACGAGGGCTTGCTCCGCTCTCAAGTCCTGGCGATGAAGACCGATCGCAGCGAACGATTGGCCGGCGCGTTGGGTCAGTTGATCGCCGTTCGAATGGGTGACGAATTGCGGGTTTTGCAGCCTGACGCGATTGTGCCGGTGCCGATGCACGCCTGGCGACGGCTCGCCCGCGGCACCAATCCGCCGGCTGCCCTAGCCACGACTTTGGGCAAAGAACTCGGCTTACCGACGTTTTCGAGGTTGTTGGTCCGCAGCCGCAACACGCAGCCGCAAGTCGGATTGTCACGCCCGGCCAGATTTCGGAATATCCGCGGCGAAATGCGAGTCAGAAAAAGCTACTCTATGGAAGCCCCTCACGTGCTGCTGGTCGACGATACCCTCACAACCGGTGCGACCTGCAGCGAAGCGGCCCGCATGTTAAAGCGAGCCGGAGCCGCAAAGGTAACCGTCGTGGTAGCAGCGCGAACGTTGATTTATTGATTTGGCTAAGCCGCAAGCGGCTAGCCGCTTGCGGCTTAGCCTTGCCAGATCGCCTTCGATGCAAACAATAGTGGCACATGGACATCCCTGATATTACCACCAGCAAAAAACCGGGGCCGCTCGACCCTTTCCGTCGGGCAGTGCTGCGCGGGTTGGCGGTGCTGCTGCCGCCGCTGCTGACGATTGTGATCTTTCTGTGGGTCTGGAACACGGTTACAAACTACTTGCTCGCTCCGATGGAAACGGGCGCTCGTCAAATCTTGGTTTCCCACTACCAGAAAAACATTTTGCCCGCAGATCGACTTCCCAAAGATCGAAAGCTGATCGAGAAGCAGGTGACCATTGATGATCTCGTTTACCGACAAGTCGACGATGGTCGATTTGTGCTGGCCGAGGATTACGACTTCCTGCAGGCCGAACTTGGTTTCGAGCCGCCGACGAAAACAGCCGACGAATTTTACCGCGTGTTCGTCGAACGTAAATTCTTGCAGTGGTATATCGTCATCCCGTTTTTCCTCAGTATCTTTCTGCTGATGCTCTATCTGCTGGGCAAATTTCTGGCAGCCGGAGTCGGTCGGTTTTTCTGGATGCAATTCGAGCGGCTGATCAACCGGCTGCCGATCATTCGCAATGTCTACTCGTCGGTCAAACAGGTGACCGATTTTATGTTCAGCGAGCGAGAAATCGAATACACGCGCGTCGTCGCGGTCGAGTACCCACGCAAAGGCATCTGGACACTAGCGATGGTCACCGGCGAAAGCTTGCTCGACATCCGCTCGGCAGCCAACGAACCGGTGCTATCGGTTCTGATTCCGACGTCGCCCATGCCGTTCACCGGCTTCACCGTCACCATCAAAAAAAGCGAGACGATCGACCTGAACATCACGATCGACCAAGCATTCCAGTTCATTGTAAGCTGCGGCGTAGTGGTGCCGCCGCAGCAAGAGTTACCAGGAATGCCAGACACGCCACCCGCTTTGCCGGGTAACCAATAAGTACGTTAAGAAAGATTAGCCGCAGATACACACTGATAAACGCAGATGGTTATTCGTTACGGAAAATATCTGCGTTCATCAGCGCGTACTGCGGCTATAAAAAATTTTCCTGAATGACTAAGAATTATGACCAAGCCTCACGTTCGTATTGGCACCCGCGGCAGCCAATTGGCACTCTGGCAAGCCAATTGGGTCGCTGACCAGTTGCGTCAACTGGGCGCGATCGTCGAGCTGGTCGAAATCACCACCAGCGGCGATACCCAGCAGACGGGGCCGATCGCGGCTGTCGGATTGCAAGGCGTTTTCACCAAAGAAGTTCAAGCAGCTGTGCTGGCGGGCGAAGCCGATGTCGCCGTGCATAGCCTGAAGGATCTTCCCACCGAACAAGTGACCGGGCTGGTACTCGGTGCGATACCCGAGCGCGAAAACGTGGCCGACGCCCTAGTCACAAACCAAGCCCCCTCGCTGGTGAATTTGCAACCCGGCGCACGAGTTGGCACCGGCAGCCTCCGCCGCCATTCGCAACTCAAGCACCTACGCCCCGACCTCGAAGTCCTCGGCATCCGCGGCAACGTCGACACGCGCCTGCGCAAACTCGACGACGGCGACTACGACGCGATTGTACTCGCTGCCGCCGGATTGCAACGGCTCGGCTGGGGAAATCGCATTACGGAACTGCTTGAACCACCACAAATGTTGCCCGCCGTCGGCCAAGGAGCACTTGGCCTCGAATGTCGCGAGGACGATCAAGTAGCGATGGAATTGCTCAGCCACCTCGACCACCACGAGACGCACCAATCTACTACCGCCGAGCGTGCCATGCTAGCAATGTTACACGGCGGCTGTTCGGTGCCGGTCGGCGGTTGGGGCCGCGTCGAAAACGGAAAGCTTGTCCTCGACGGCCTCGTCGCCAATGTAGAGGGCACTCAAGTCTTGAAAGCGACCGCCAGCGGCGAGATTGCCACTGCTGAGCAGATCGGCCAACAAGTTGCCGAACAACTGCTGTCCCAAGGGGCCGCCGAAATCATCGCTGCGGCGCGTGCTTGACGAAGCAACGAAAAACCATTCACGGGCAAGCACCTCTTTGCAACGATATCGGGGGAAATTAGGAGCCGCCAATGGACGCAGACAAACGCAGAGACGAAACCTGAGTTCATCGGTGGTACTAACGGTAAAAATTTGCGCAGCGTGCACAAGTTTTCTGACAGGATTTACAGGATCAACAGGATAGTGGTGATGGAATTTATCCTGTAAATCCGGTCATTTTTTTATTGCGGTCTTTCGACCGCGCTGGAATCTCTGTGGCAATATTTTTCTTCCTAAACGCGACTTTGCAGTTCTCCTGAAAAAACCGCAGGCTGCCTCGGACTTTGGTTGCAGCCTGCGGTTAGGTAAAAACTACCTCTTGGTTGGCATTTGCCCCAAGATTTATCTCTTGCGAAAATTACCGCCGACACCGTCGGTAACGGCGCGAGCGACCATACGACCGCTGCCTGCGATGCGAACGAGAGGATTTGGCATGGCAAGGTGCTGCAGCTTCTACAATCACAGGTGCATAGCTCTCTGTGACGGCACCGCCCGAACTACATGACGCACATCCGGCTTTTCCTCCATTCGCTGGCACGGCAACAGTACCCTGACTCGGATAGCTTGGTTGACCCTGATAATTCTGCTGAACCGGAGCTGCCTGATACGACCGTGCGGGAGCACGCCCACGAGTGCCACTACCACGCATTCCACCCCGAGTACCGCTCTGCGCCTGCACGCTGGGTGCCGCCAGCAAAACCAATAAGAGAGTTGCTAAAATTCTCATCACCTACTCCTAAAAAACAAACATTTCTATCATCGCCACAAGCATGCACTTGAGCCGTTCTCACTTCGACGGGTAGCAACGCTTGTGGTCGCCTACTCAACACAATAGGCGGCATGGCTCAAGAGACTCTGTACGGCAGCATACAAGAGAGGCTAACTTCACTGTGAAAGTAGGTCGGCGAATGTGAAACAACGCACTGACACGTCGTTTCCTCGTCCTGGCCTAAAATCGCCTTCTTTGTTGGCGGTAATCCTAAAGGGCACCTCTAATAATCCCCTGCGATTGCGTCGAATTTGATCTGGCGCTAAATTGTTGGCACCGTCAG
>JAADGD010000190.1:5112-11240 GCA_013152515.1 Planctomycetota bacterium | reverse complement strand
CTTCCAGACGGTCCCCGGCGCAAGAAATGGGAGTACGACAACCTCGCCATCTTGCGAACTGATTTCAAGTTCTTGTGCCTGCAACGGAACGATGGCCAACGCCATCATCGCAACGAAAGAGGAAGCTCGAAACATACTCATCTCTCCTGGCAGTGGTTTTCGGACGGTGTCAAAGGCCTGTCCGGCTACTGCTTAGGCCGGAGAATCTGCCGGTTGTCACGGAAATACGAAAAAATGGTCGTATCGAGTGAAAATAGAGGGACTGCCGTCAAGATCGTCAATTTAGTATCCTACAGACTTTGACTAGCTCCCCCCACCACTCGCAAAAGGATTGCGCGAAGGGATGGTTCTCGCAGATGACAACCTTCGGATCTCTGATTCGCAGCTATCGCTTACGCGCTGGGCTGGGCTTGCGCACTTTTGCGACGCTCATCGACGAGCGGGCGTCGGTCGTCAGTGCCATCGAATCGGGCCGTCGTGCGCCGTGGCGAAGTAGTGCGACCTTGCACCGAGTGGTCGAAGTGCTGGGGCTGGTCGAAAGCTCGAATCTTTGGCAGAAGATTCTTGAGTTGGCACACGAAGGGGCTAAAACACCATTGCCCCTAGAAACAGAAGGCTCGCTTGCTTGGTGGTGGCGAACTGAAGAAGCTCCAGAGTTGGACGCCCCGACGCTGGCCGAGTTGGCGACTTTTGTCGGTGCGACGATTGACTTTGATCGTGATGAACAGCAGCAACAAACGCCCGCGCCGCTCACCGAACTCGCCATCGAGTGGCGCGTGCGTCGATTGCTCGGACGGCGCGAAGTGCAGGTGGCCACCGCGCCGGTTGATGTCGAAGCAGCTCTCGAAAACGAAGCGTGCGTGCAGCTCGAAATTGTGCCAGGGTTGATTCCACGGTTTAGTGTGCAGGCGTGCGTCGTTGCAACTTCGGGCGGGCTGACGTTGTTCATCGATCGAATCGTCGCCGATTCGCGACCGATGGCTTCGTATCGTCACCTGTTGGCGCTTAGTTTCGCGCCGTCGGCCCTTTGGCAAGCAGACACGACTTGGCACGCCGCCCACTTCCGCCAACTGCAAGCAACTGGCGATTGGCCCGGACACCTCCGCGACTGCGAGCGTTTCGCGCTCGCCATGCTGCTGCCCGCCAACCCCGTCCTAGCCGGCGCCGAAACCGCCTACGTCGAACTCATCCAGCAACAAGACCGGCAACAGCAAGGCTGGATCGAACTCGACGACGCTACCCGCACGCTGCGCAACCGGCTCGCCGAGCAATTCGCCGTCCCACCATCGCTCGTGCATCGCCGTTTAGTCAGTTGGCCCTGTCATCTCTATGGGCGAATTGCCCAAGCACTCGCCGCCGAAGAACCGACGCTGCCGCCGCTTGATTGGCTGGTGCCTGAGAAGGCTCCGCGCCAGCAGACGTTGTTTGAGATGAGTCGGTAAGCGGCTAATGTTCATCCCGTTGTCAACACCGACTTAGGATTCAAACTCGTTGCGGGGCACGCCTGACTGGCGGATAATCGATCGCAGTGTACCCTTCTTCAATTCCTTGTGGTCTGGAACTGGCACGGTCGTTGTGTCCCCGTCGTCACCAGCACGTTGCATCACAACATGGCTACCACGACGACGAACTTCCGCAAATCCATGCTGCTCAAGCACGGCACAGACTTCCTTGCCAGACATCACGCGTAGCTTACCCAATGGATACCTCTAGCTGCGTGACGAAGATGTCGCCACCCTCCCGCGCAGCAATCTCCGTTTCGGAAGCACACTCGTAGAACAACTCAACAGCTTCACGAAGGTTGGTCAGCGATTGCTCAATGGTATCGCCCTGACTAGCCACATCCAGCTCGGGGCACAAAGCTACGAATCCCGGCGATTCGGCCTGGATGATTGCCGTTAAACGCTTGCTCATAAATTGGACTCCCGAGGGACCTATCGCCGAACGAACTGACAAAGTTGCTCACTTCGCAAAACGACCTACGTTCCATTCTACTTCGCTCTGAAAGAAAAGGCCACACCGCAGACCGCTTGGCGCGCTGTACGCGGGGCTGCTACGCTGTATTGGAGACTACGGATCGGCTCGCCGAGCGAGACGCATCCCAGCCCGTCAGTTCTTCGTCAGCGACTCAAACAATTGCTCACGGTTCTTTGTGATCTCTCCACCTGAGATACGAAATCCGGATGACATTGGTGACCTCACCATTGGTGTGGCAATAACCGTTCCATTGACCACAACGGCAAGTTGTATACCTGCGGGATTTGCTGTCGCTGAAGCCAGCTTCGTCGCACCGGCGGGGGTTAGGTTCACGCTCAGCGATAGCAACTCAGGTGAGTCCTCGGATCGTTGAATGGTTGCCACGTCTGCGGCAGTAATGATCGCGGGCATTATCAGGAAAATCGTAGTGTTGGTGACTGGATCAGTGGCCTGCTTCGAACTCGACGACGCTACCCGCACGCTGCGCAACCGGCTGGCCGAGCAATTCGCCGTCCCACCGTCGCTCGTGCATCGCCGTTTAGTCAGTTGGCCCTGTCATCATCTATGGGCGAATTGCCCAAGCACTCGCCGCCGAAGAACCGACGCTACCGCCGCTTGATTGGCTGGTGCCTGAGAAGGCTCCGCGCCAGCAGACGTTGTTTGAGATGAGTCGGTAAGCGTTGGGCGATGAGCCTACTTGTTATGCCTCGAATGGCTGGAATTCACGCTCCTCAAACGCTTCTGTCAATTTCCCGGAATTGCAAAGCCATTCCATTGCATCGAATAAACCTCGCCCAGCTAAGAAAATGTCGTCATAATGTCGGGGCAATACGTAGATGTTGTCGGGTTTGGATGGATGAAAGATAAGCTCATCCCCGTCCATCGTATCGCCAATAATAATACACTCAAGCGTCTTTTCCTTGGTCAAAACATCTTGACCTTCATCCCAAAACCAGTATTCGGCGATGCGTTCACGCCATTCCTGAAGTAAACCATTGATAATCCGCCGAGGCGGATAAATCCGGATGTAACAGCCGCCGAGGATTCCTTCGCCCAAAGTCGTAACATAAGCGCGGTAACCAGCAGGAAAGTTGACGCCAAGATTATCTTCTGATGCGTCCACTTCGCTGTTTGTGGAGAGCACGAGCGGACCACCGACAACGGTAATATCATCTAGTGTCATGAGGGATAGCTGGTGAATAGCCTGAAACTTGTTCCGAAAAACTTTCCGTTCACAGTACCCCCCATTCTAATGGTTTGACTCGCCAAGAAGCAATCTCCGAACCGCGCCCGTTAGGAAGCGTCCGACAGGGCTAGAATCCTACGGTAACGCTTCCTTACGGGCGCGGTTCGGTTTTTTGGATGAGTGATCGTTTAGGCGTTGAAGCATTTACCGTTGTCAGATTCGGGCGTCGCCTGGATGACTTGGGCCACTTCTTCGGCCGACATCCCTCGGTCGAGCAGTTCGCGTTTGAAATCGAGTTCCTGCCGGTGACAGGCGAACTTGCGGATCTGTTTGAAGACGGAGGTCAACACGCCGCTGCCACAGACGATCAGCATGATGTAGACCACCATATTGAATGGCGGCGGGACGCTACGCATTAGCTCGACAAAACTGCTCATTCTGGCACCTCGTAATACATTGCTGCTTCGATTCGAGCCGAACCGTTCGCTACTTGACTATAACCACTGAAATGGTCGTTCGTAGCATGGTGGCCGATCTTGCTGTTTCGTACGAGAAAACCTTGATTTCACTGCCTAAATGTTGGGCGGTGCGTGCCTGCGGCTGATTGACTTGGGGCTGTAAACTGTTTAGGGTAAAGGTTTTGGCGGTTTTTTGTTTTGTGCCCCGGCCGCTGAAGCGGGGCTCGCCGGGTGTGGGGATTTTTTGGGAGCTTGTGTGGCGAAAAAACCTTGGGGTGGTGTGTTTGACGGGGCGACCGATCCTCGTGTGGAAAAGTTCAGCGAAAGCGTGAGCTTTGATCACCGCCTGTACGCGCACGATATTTTGGGTTCGTTGGCGCACGCCCGCATGTTGGCGGTGCGGGGAATTCTGACCGAGGCCGAGGTCCAACAGATCGTTGATGGGCTGGAAACGATCGGCAACGAAATCGCCGCGGGCACTTTTTCGTTTCGCACCGAGCTGGAAGATGTTCACATGAACATCGAGCGGGCGCTGACCGAGCGGATCGGCGACGTGGGACGCAAGCTACACACGGGCCGCAGCCGTAACGATCAGGTGTCGACCGACTTTCGGCTTTGGATTCGTGATGCGATTGACCGGCTCGACGAAAAATTAGTCGACCTGCAGCGCGCCTTTGTCAGCCGCACCGACCGCGACGCCGACGTTATCCTGCCTGGTTACACGCACATGCAGCGCGCTCAGCCGGTGCTAGCGAACCACTATTGGTTGGCGTATTGCGAAAAAATCGAACGCGACCGTTCGCGGCTTTGCGATTGCAGAGAACGCGTGAACCAACTGCCGTTGGGGACAGCCGCCCTCGCTGGAACGACCATCGACATCGACCGGCAGCAGGTTGCCGAGGAACTCGGTTTCGACGGCCTCGTGGCCAACAGCCTCGATTCGTCGAGCGATCGCGACTTTGCGATCGAATTTTGCTTTGTGCTGACGATGGTGGCCGAGCACCTCAGCACTTGGGCCGAAGAGTGGATATTGTGGTCGACCAGCGAATTCGACTTTTTGACGCTGCCACAAGCGTACTGCACCGGCTCGTCGATCATGCCGCAGAAGATCAACCCCGACGTACTCGAACTTATCCGCGGCAAAACGGCCCGCGTCGTTGGCAATTTGACGAGTTTGTTGGTCCTAATAAAAGGTCTGCCGCTCGCCTACAACCGTGATTTGCAAGAGGATAAAGAGCGTGTGTTCGACTCGACCGACACGGTCGAAGCATGCGTCGAGTTGGCCGCCGCCGTAGTGGCAGGTGCCGAGCTAAACCGCGAATCGATTGCCGCCCGGCTCGACCGTGGCTACCTTGATGCGACGACGCTGATGGAATACCTCATCGGCCTCGGCGTACCGCAACGCTCGGCCCACGAAATCATCGGCCAGCTCGTCGGTAAAGCAATGAAACAGGGTGTGCCGCTCGCAGCACTGCCGCTGAGCGATTTCCAAGCGGCACACTCCGCACTCGACGAAAAGGTGTTTGAAGTCCTCGGCGTCCGACAGGCGCTTGAGGCGTTTGTGAGCTACGGCTCGACGGCCCCCCAGCAAGTAGCACAGCAAGTTACGCTGTGGAAGGAACGATTGGCGTAAGGAAGCACAATAAATAGCCGGCGCCAACTTATTGATGTTGGCGCCTCGCCGAATGTCTACATTCGTCAACGTCATAGCGACGACGAATAGCGACGACGTCGGCGAGACGTAGCTCGCCGGCTATCAACATAACGAGAACAGCATCGTAAAACCCATCATGAACGCACCGAAAACGCTCCCACTCTGCTGCCTTGCGCTGTTAGCCTCAGCACTCAGCGCGACCGCATGGGCTCAGCAAGAAGAAGCGGCCACTCTCTCGCTTGCCGAAGCCGCTTTGCGTGGCCCTGCCGTGGCATCGGTACTCGAAATGCCGCGCGACACTCCGACAAAGCAACTGGGCGCCATCTTTACGCTGCTCGACTTGGGCGAAGCGGATGTTGCCGAAGCGCTTTGGAAAGATTTTTCTGGCGACGAATTGGAAGGGGATGTCCAAGCGGCATTGGTTAAAAAATTCGGCGTGGCGCGGTTTTTGAAATTGGCGCGGCGTGAAGGCTCTGGCGAAACCGCCAGCGAGTTGGACGGGGCACGTCGTTTTGCGGAGAGCTGCTTGCAAGCTGCAGCGAAACAGCGTCGCGATCCCCAACGATTGACAAAATTGATTGGCAAGCTGAGCGACCCCGCTGCTGAAGTTCGGCAGGCGGCTCGTTCTGACATCGCCGTGGTTGGCGACGCGGGGGCGATCGCATGCCTCGAAGCTTTGGCCCAAGCAACGGACACGCAGCTACGCACCGAGTTGATGCTCACGCTCGCGCGAATGCGTCCTGCTGTCGAACCGATGCTGATCGCGGCACTGGCCGACGGACGTGGGCAATTCCGTCGCGACGTGATTGAGCTAACCGGCTATCTACATTTGCAGGACGCGGTACCGTGGCTG
>JAADGD010000190.1:0-5092 GCA_013152515.1 Planctomycetota bacterium | reverse complement strand
GAGCCGACGGTCGTGTCGGCAGCGCACGCGGCACTGGCCAAAATGGGCTTGTCATCACCCAATGCAGCAGCAGCTCGTGCGTTGATCCGTAGTGAAATCCGGCGATTGGAGACCTTTTCCAACCTCAATGCCGACGAAGCGACTTGGTGGATTTGGCATCACAAAACTGGGCCGCTCGCTAACCCAGGGCCAGGAAAACTCGTAACCAATCAGCACCCCTCAACGATCGTCAACAAACTCGCGATTCATCGCTTAGCAGCGACTTTGCAATTTCTGGGTGTGCCTACCGTGGAAGATCAACAGACGGAGCTGATTTATTGGCTGGAAACGGCAACAATAAGGGCAGGAGCAGTAGCTCGCCGTTGGGACGAAATTTCCACTGAAAATCTTTCCGATACTTTGGCGAAGGCGATACACGATGACCACTTGGCTGCCGCCACCACTTGTGCGGCACAGTTAGGCCGTCGAGCCGATGTCGCAGCGTTAAGCTCTGTCGGCGGACAACGCAGCTCGCTCGCCACGGCCCTAGCCCACCCCAATCGCGAATTACGCTACGCCGCGCTCGAAGCGATTATGAAAATCAAGCCGCAACAGACCTTTGCCGGAGCAAGCGGCGTTAGTCCGGCCCTCTGGCACTTCGCCACGTCGGCCGCCGAAAAAGAGAAGCAGCCCGAACACACCGAGCAGGCAGCCGCCGCACTCGGCTGGCTGGCCGAGTTGCTTGAAACAGGACACCCCTACGACGAAATGCTCCGCGACGCCAAGCAAATCAGCCTCACCCTTTACCAACCCGAATTGACCGAGGCGACCTTGCGAGTGCTGGCCGTGCTGGGCACCGCCGACAGTCAGCAGTTGCTGCTCAATTTCATCAGCACCAACACCCTGCCGATCGAATCGCGCCGCACGGCGAGCCAAGCCCTAGCCACCAGCGTCAAGCGATTCGGCAAACTGCTCACCTCCGGCGAAATCCTCCGCCAGTACGATCGTTACAACGCCAGCGAAACCGCCGATAGCGACACGCAGGAAGTGTTGAGCGAGGTGCTAGACCTTTTGGAAAAGTAGCCCTCGGCTCTGCCGGGGGATCGCCCCACGTTTGACACCGCGATTGTTTTGACGTCCCCACCGTTTTGGTTTGGCCAATGTTTTGATTTTTGGCCATCGTTTTTGGTCGATCATCCCCCGACAGAGCCGGGGGCCATTTATATGAATTCCATTCCCGCCACCACCGACTCCGCTGCCATGCCTCTCCCCGGCATCATCGGCACCGGTCCCGCCATGTCGGAGGTTTATCAGATCACCCGACAAGTGGCTGGCTCGAAGGCGTCGGTGCTGTTGTTGGGCGAAACGGGGACGGGTAAAGAGCTGATCGCCCATGCGATCCACAACCTTAGTTCGCGTCACGAACGCCCCTTTGTGCGCGTCAACTGCGGGGCGCTAAGCGAAAGCCTGCTCGAAAGCGAGCTGTTCGGCCACGTTCGCGGGGCATTCACTGGGGCGATCGACAATCGCACAGGACGCTTCGAGGCCGCCCACAAAGGCACCATTTTTCTCGACGAAATCAATTCGACCGCTTTGCACCTCCAAGTCAAATTGCTGCGCGTTTTGCAGGAGCAGGAGTTCGAACGCGTCGGCGACACCAAATCTGTCCAGGTCGACACGCGGGTGATCGCCGCCAGCAACCGCGATTTGCTCGAATTGGCCGATGAGGGAACCTTCCGCGAAGACCTTTACTATCGGCTGAACGTCGTGCCGATCTTTCTTCCCCCACTGCGGGAGCGGGCTGAGGATATCCCGCAACTGGTGACGCACTTCCTAAACCTCTACAATGAACAGAACGACCGCTACGTCGCCCACATCGACCCGCTAGCGATCGAAGCAATGCAAAAATACCATTGGCCGGGCAACGTGCGCGAGCTGCAAAACAACGTCGAACGGGCCGTCGTCTTGGCACGCGGCGACGAACTCACGCTCGACCTGCTGCCCAAAACCATCACCACCGGTCGCCCGCCACGGGCGCTGGGGACAAGAGCGATGGATTTTGAGTCGCTCACCGACGAGTTGGTCCACAAAGGCCTCAGCGAAGCCAACGGCAGCGACGAAGACCTGCTCAGCCGCATCGTCGAGCCGGTCGAGCGACGGGTGATTGCCGAAGTGATGGCCAGCACCGACCGCGTACAAATCAAAGCCGCCGCCCGGTTGGGGATTAACCGAAATACGCTACATAAAAAACTAAAGCAATATGGACTCGATGGAGAAACGTAATGATGAAAGGCATTCGATATGTGGTTGACGATCATGGCGAAAAGAAGGCCGTGTTGATCGACTTGCAGGAAAACAGGGAGCTCTGGGAAGACTTTTGCGACACCGCGCTAGCTGCGGAAAGAGCCGCCGAACCGCGAGAATCGCTTGCGGATGTGAAACGCCAAATTCTTAACCGCTAATAAACACTAATGAACCCACAGCGCGGCCTGTGGCCGCAACCAAAAAACTTTAAACGCAGAGTGCGCGGAGTCGCAGAGAGTTTGTTATGAGAACCATCGTAGAGAATCTATCGTCCGAGAGATTCAGTTTTTATTTATCTCCTCTGCGATTCTCTGCATCTCCGCGCACTCTGCGTTTAATAAAAAACTTCGTGTCTTACGCAAACTTTTACCGTTAGTAACACGGATCAAATCAGCGTTCATTAGTGTTTATTAGCGGTTTTTCCTTTTTGAAAGAACATTAACAGGCCACTTCCCATGCTCACCGGCATCAACATGCTCTGCTTCTCGGCTAGCTACGCAATTGCGCTGGGGCTAGAAGTGTATGGGCTGTGGAGCCAAGCCCGGCTGCGGCGCATGGCACTGCTTGCTTGGTCCTTTGCTGGGCTAGTCGCGCATACATGGTACCTTGGTCGCCGCGTTGCAGAAACTTCGTCGGCCCCGCTCGCCACGCACCAAGATTGGTACATCCTCGCCGCTTGGGCGCTGGCGATCATTTATCTCGCCGCAAAATTCTACTACCGCAAGTCGTCGATGGGACTGTTTCTGCTACCCGCGGTGCTGGGGCTGATCGGAGCGTCGACATTTGCCTCGACCGTGCCGCTGGCCACGTTTCAAGCGCCGCGCGTCTGGGGCCTCATTCACGGCCTGTTTCTCATGTTCGGCACCGTAGCGGTGCTGCTAGGATTTCTTGCTGGTCTGATGTATCTCGTGCAGAGTTACCGGCTGAAGCACATGATCGGTCGCAGCGAGGGTCTTCGCTTGCCCAGTCTGGAATGGCTGGAACGTGTGAATAGCCGTTCGCTGGGGGCTGCCACTTTTTTTGTGGGCGGCGGTTTTTTCACCGGCATTTTGAGCCGGTTGGCAAGCTCAGGCGGTCAGCCAGGTACTCGAAACGGTGTGCCGTGGACCGACCCGGTCGTCCTCACGTTGGGGGGGATGCTGGCGTGGTTGGTTGCCGCCGAAGTTTTTCGGCTGGTCTACCCGGCTGCCCGCCAGGGTCGGAAAATCGCGTATCTGACCGTCGCCGCGTTCGTTTTTTTGCTATTCGCCTTGGTAGCCATGACGCGAGATGATTCGCTGCACATGGTCCCTGCAACCGAAACCGCGACCAAGACTTCCGCCGAGGTCTCGCTATGAACCTGCGGATGATCGGCTGTACGCATCAATCGACGGGGCTCGACGTCCGACAGCAATTGGCATTCGACCCTGCCCAAACGATAGCGGCACTGGAAACGTGGCAAAGCCGCTTTTCCAAGGCTGAATTCGTGCTGCTCTCGACCTGTAATCGTGTCGAACTCTACGCCGCCGGCAACGGCCATCCGACTTCGCCCGACAGCGAACAGTTGATCGACACGATGCTCGATTTTCATCAAATTCCTCGACAAAAAGTCGAAGGACAACTGCTAACGCTTGCCGATAGCGAAGTCGTCCGCCATCTCTACCGCGTCACAGCCAGCCTGGAGAGCATGGTTGTCGGCGAGCCACAAATCTTGTCGCAAGTGAAACAGGCATATCAAAGCGCTCAAGACGCGGGCTCAGCCGGGCCGTTGCTGCACGGGCTGTTTCAGTCTGCACTGCACACGGCAAAACGAGTCTCCAGTGAGACGGGACTACACAAACATCGGGTAAGTATCCCTAGCGTGGCAATCGCCGAACTGGCCAGTGGGGTCTTTGAGACCTTCGACGACAAACATGTCCTCGTGTTGGGCGCCGGCGAAATGGCTGACGAAACGCTCCGTTACCTCAGCGACGCAGGCAAACCGCATATCCACGTCGTCAATCGAAGCCTAGAGCACGGTCAGCAACTGGCGGAAAAATGGAACGGCGAGTATCACCGCTGGGACGAACTTTGGGAGCAACTCGCCCAAGCCGACCTGGCCATTAGCACGACCGCAGCTACCGAACCACTGGTCACTGCCGCATCGTTTGCCGAGCTTGTCGCCCCGCATCGCTACCAGCGTCCCTTGTTCGTTCTCGATTTGTCCGTGCCACGCGATTTTGAGCCCGAGGTGGGCAAGGCTCTGGGTGTGTATCTCTACTCACTCGACGATCTCGATCGGGCCTGTCAGCGCAACCGCTCCGCCCGCGCTGCGGAATTGCCTGCGGCGGAGATCATTGTGGCCCAAGAGGCAGAAAATTTTGCCGTCGAGGTAAATCGCCGCGCTACGGCCCCAGTCATCTCTGGCCTGCGCGCCGGTTTGGAACGACCCAAGAAAGCCGAGCTGGAACGGCTCTTCAACAAGCTGCCCGACCTAGACGAGCAATCGCGGCAAGAGATCCAACAGTTTGCCGACCGGTTGATGAATAAGATGCTGCACCCGCCACTGGAGTCGCTTCGCGATGCATCTCAGAATGGCACGCATCACGGTCTGCTTGAAGCGGTGCGAAGATTGTTTCGGCTAGAGGACTAACGGGAGTCGACACAACCGCGCGGACAATCTCGAGGACGCACTGTCATTCCTCGTCGTCATCCTCGTCGTCATCCTCGTCGTCGGTGTCTTCTTCTTCTTCTTCTTCTTCTTCGTCGTCGTCGTCTTCATCGTCGTCTTCGTACTCGTATTCGTACTCGACGTCGCTATCCTCGTCCTCGTCGTCGTCCTCGTCGTCAT
>JAADGD010000090.1:6170-8514 GCA_013152515.1 Planctomycetota bacterium | reverse complement strand
ACGCGCTGGGCAATTTCTAAATGTTCTCGATGGTAGTAACACCAACTCGTGCGGCGAATCATCACATCATCCAAGTGCCTCGCCCATTCCGAGCGACAGAAATGCTGGACGGCTGACTCCGAAACCTCCGGTGGCAAAATGCTGCTTACCCTGTCGGTTTCGTTCTCGGGCAGAAGCTTTTCTGTAGCAGTCCGACATTCCGCAGCAGAAATACGCAAGTGGCGAACCATTGCGTTGACGGTTTCTTCTGCCATGAGTCGATAGGTGGTGAGTTTTCCGCCCGTCACATCCCACCAGCCGGGATGGCTCATCGTGATTTCGTGACGACGTGAAATATCTGACGGGTCGCCGTGAGGATCGGCAACTAAGGGACGTAGCCCTGCCCAAGTGCTGATCACGTCGGACTTGGTCAAATGGGCTTTGGGGAACGACTGATTGGCCGATTCCAACACGTACTCGGTGTCTTCTTCTTCGCAGCGAGGATCGTCAAGCGGACCTGAGTAGTCGGTGTCGGTTGTGCCCAAGATGATTCGCTCGCCCCAAGGAATCGCGAACAAAAGGCGATCGTCTTCGGTGATCACCACAGCATCGGGCACCGTTAAACGTGATCGATCAATCACCAGATGTACGCCTTTGGTGAGCCGAAGCGAAGTTTTGGCATTAGGAATTCGATCGGACCAAGGCCCCGTCGCATTCACTAGGCATCGGGTGCGAACAATCTGCTGCGTCTCCGACCGCAAATCATGGAGTTCGCATTGCCAATGCCCATCACTCGGCTTGGCCTCAGTAAAACGAACGTAATTATGTAGCGCTGCCTCATGTCGGGCAGCCGATCGCAAGGTATCGAGAACCAGCCGTGAATCGTTCGTCAGGCCATCGAAGTAGCGAACCGCACCGGTCAAGCCATGCTCAGACAACTCGGGAAGCATCGCCAGTGTCTGCTCGGGAGTCATCCGGCTGCTCGGTCCCAAATTTCGGCGACCACACAACCAGTCGTAGAGCTTGACTCCCACACTTAGCTTCCACTTCGGCAAACCGACATGCTTGAAGGTCGGAAAAATAAACGCCAAAGGATCTGCCAAATGGGGAGCAATGCGGTGGAGGACGGTCTTTTCTTTGCTGGCTTCGCGCACCAGTCCGACTCGTCCTTGTGCCAGATAGCGGATTCCGCCATGAAGCAACCTCGTCGAACGACTGCTTGTCCCCGAAGCAAAGTCACTTTGTTCGACCAGACAAGTTCGCAACCCACGCATCGCGGCATCGCGAGCAACACCGGCGCCGACGATTCCACCGCCTACGACCAGGACATCAAGATCGCCGGACGAGAGTTTTTGATGATCGGCTTTTGATGACGGAAGGTTTTTCATAACGCTCAAGTTTCTTGTGTAATGTCCAAACAAAAAGGCCCGGCCCTACGCAGTGCGAGCGTGGGGCCTTCTCGTATTCTCTGGCCCAAGGGATGCACTAGCCAATGCCGGTTGGCAAAGCTACGATCGGATTGTTCTGCAAATCGAATATCAGGAAATTAGGTTCTTCCGTGATTTTAGTGGCCATTTCAATAAACAACAATCTCCGTCCCTGTTTTCCGGGGAGAGTTAGTACTACTGCGCTAACTGCAAGGGGTAAGAACCACGGATAGCACTGATATTCCTAGCGCGGAATAGCCGCAACCAAAAAACTAAAAAAGCCTCTCGCAGAGCCAGAGACGCAGTGACCGCAGAGGAAATTGCAAGCACCTTCACTTTAAGGGGCGTCGCTCGACGATGGTGGTTTTGCCATTTTTACGTTTTCGATAGAATTTGGCGGAATTCCTTCCACGATTTTGTTAGGTTGGGTTTCTGATCGTGCTGGAGGGAGGCGTGGAATGATTGCTGCACTTTGTATGGTACCGATACTTGCTGCTTTCGTGGGAATCATGTTCTCGCCGGAAGGATTTCTGTGGCTTGATATGAGCTTGCTCGCCGTGATCGGATTTTTTATCTACCCGGTGATCAATCTGATTGTCATCGCCGCGCTTGATGTGGTTTCCAAAAAAGCGATCGGCACCGCTGCCGGATTTATTGGCTTGTT
Organism: Planctomycetota bacterium; assembly: GCA_013152515.1. Taxonomy (GTDB): domain Bacteria; phylum Planctomycetota; class Planctomycetia; order Pirellulales; family Lacipirellulaceae; genus Bythopirellula. Next base: position 6,444 of record JAADGD010000090.1, on the reverse strand, counting down.
TGGCTATATCGGCCGAACCGTCCAAGCAAAAGGATTCGGCTGGACGGTTGATCATTACGGCAAAATTTATGGTGAGGAAGCAGCCTGGGATATTGTTTTTTATCTCATCCTCGGCAGTGCGCTCATCGCGGGATTCTTGCTGTCATTGACCTGGAACATGAGACCCAAGGCATAAATCACTTTTTAGTACTACAGCGCAGAGTCCAAAATGTATCAACCACAGATTACACGGATATCACTGATGAAATTGCTCTCACGTGCGATCGCGGTTGTT
>JAADGD010000090.1:0-6156 GCA_013152515.1 Planctomycetota bacterium | reverse complement strand
ACTTGGCGGTGCGTTGTGAGGTGGACAGCTTTTCTTCGACAAAATCCGTGGTCATCGGTGAAATCCGTGGTTATAACCCTGCGCTGTAGTATTAGGGAAACGGTTTTGACCCTCAGTATTTACGATTTCGGAAAAGGATCTTTACGATTACTCGCGGGAAGCATCGACACTTGCCAAGGAATTTGAATCTATTAACGTACTCCAATTCGTACCAGCGACCAACAATTAGTCAACAAGCAATTAGTCAACAAGGAAGGTACCCATGTCTCGATCACTTTTACGCGAACTGGCAGCGGAGTTTTTGGGTACGTTTGTGCTTATCGTATTTGGTGTCGCGGTCGTTGCACAGGTCGTGCTTAGTGAGCAGCAAAATGGAAACTTCCTCTCAATCAACATTGGTTGGGGATTAGCGGTTACGATGGGCATCTATGTGGCGGGAGGAGTCACAGGAGCTCACCTTAACCCGGCGGTAACGGTCGCGTTAGCGGTGTTGCGTGGATTCTCTTGGCGAAAGGTGCTTCCTTACTGTCTTGCCCAATTGGCCGGCGCATTCGTCGCTTCGGTGGTAGTTTACGCGACTTATCACGAGGCACTTCACCATTTTGACGGCGGGACACGGCAGGTTGTCGGCGAGCATGCAACCGCGGGTATTTGGGCTACATACCCGCAGCTTTTTTTGAGCAACGTCCCCGGCGGCCTCGTCGATCAAATCGTCGGTACCGCCCTGCTCTTGCTCTGCATCTTCGCTTTGACCGACGAGCGAAATTCGGCACCACAGGCGATGTTGGCGCCCGTCGTCGTAGGGACGGTCGTTTTTCTGATCGGTATGACTTTCGGATTCAACGCCGGCTATGCTATCAATCCCGCGCGCGACTTGGGGCCTCGTTTGTTCACCGCATTTGCCGGCTGGGGAAGCGAAGTTTTTCGAGCCCACGATGGCTGGTGGTGGGTACCGATCGTTGGGCCTTTGATTGGCGGGGTGCTTGGGGGGGCGACTTACGATCTGTTTATCCACCGCTGGCATCCACAGGAAGACAGCGAAACTCCTTAACAGCACTCGAAAGAGAACCTAATGAAACAATATATTCTCGCTTTGGATCAAGGAACCACTTCAAGCCGTGCAATTGTGTTTGGGCATGATGGACGTATGGTGGGTCTTGCCCAAGAGGAGTTCCCGCAGATACTCCCAGCGCCAGGCCTTGTCGAACACGACCCAGAAGCGATTTGGACGACACAGCTCAAAGTGGCGCGCGATGCGCTGACTCACGCCAAAGTCGAACCCAACCAGATCGCCGCAATCGGTATCACGAACCAGCGCGAAACAACCATTCTCTGGGACCGTCAAACGGGAAAGCCTGTCGCCAACGCGATCGTTTGGCAAAGCCGCGTTAGTGCCGAGATTTGCGATCGTCTCAAGGCTGACGGATTGAGCGAACTATTCCGCGACAAGACTGGGCTGGTCGTCGATGCTTATTTTTCGGGCACCAAGATCAAGCATTTGCTCGATACGATTGACGGTCTGCGTGCCAAGGCCGAGGCGGGCGAGATCTTGTTTGGCACCGTCGATACTTATCTCCTCTGGCGACTCACAGGCGGCAAGGTGCATGTGACCGACTACAGCAACGCCAGTCGCACGTTGATTTACAATATCCACACACTGCAGTGGGATGACGAACTACTGAAAATCCTCGACATTCCGCGCGCGATGCTGCCTGAAGTACGTTCGTCGAGCGAAGTCTATGGGCGGACCGAGGCCGAGCTGTTCGGCGTGCCAATTCCGATCGCTGGCGACGCCGGCGATCAGCAAGCAGCGACCTTTGGCCAAGCCTGCTTTGCGCCGGGCGAGGTGAAAAACACCTACGGCACGGGCTGCTTTATGTTGCTCAACACAGGCGACAAGCCGGTCGCCTCGGGCAATAATTTGTTGACGACCATTGGCTGGGGCATCGACGGAAAAATCACCTATTGCCTGGAGGGCTCAGTGTTTGTTGCGGGTGCGGTGGTCCAGTGGTTGCGCGATGGCTTGAAGATGATCCGAAATTCTAGCGAAGTCGAGTCTTTGGCGGCAACGGTGCCTGACACAGGAGGAGTCTATTTTGTGCCAGCATTTGTTGGTTTAGGGGCACCGCACTGGGATCCGTACGCGCGCGGTGCGATTTTCGGACTGACTCGGGGGACCGAGGCGGGACACATCGCGCGGGCCGCCGTGGAATCGATGGCGTATCAGTCTTGCGACCTGCTCGACGCGATGGAAAAAGATGCCGGGTTGAAAATCACTTCGCTCAAGGTCGACGGCGGCGCCGCGATGAACAACAGCCTGATGCAATTTCAAGCCGACTTACTTGATGTCGAAGTCCAGCGACCCGTTGTGGCAGAAACAACCGCCTTGGGTGCTGCTTACTTGGCCGGTTTGGCAGTCGGGTATTGGGAAAACATCGAAGATGTGACTCGCAATTGGGCCTTGGATCAAAAGTTTGCGTCTCAACTCGAATCAGAAAAAAGAGGGGCGTTGCGTCGTGGCTGGAACAAAGCCCTGGGACGGACGCTCGATTGGGAAGAACACGCCTAGCTATTCTAGTTTGTGCGGCAACTGCGCGCAGCCATCAGCTGGTGAGAAAAATCGCCGAGATTCGTAACGACCATATCGAGTTTCACCGTCGATTCAGCAGCTTGCTCGGCGGTTGCTTCGCCGGTCAAGGTTAGCACCGCCATGACTCCTGCGTCTGCGGCCATTCGCATATCGGTGTAAATCCGATCGCCAATCATGGCCATCTCGGTCGGCTTGATTGCGTTGCGGCGCATGACGCCTTCGATCATGGCCGGGCTTGGTTTGCCCGGAACAAAGTCGGGACGACGGCCTGTTGCTGCTTCGAGCAAGGCACAAACAGCTCCACAATCGGGTAGCACTGTCGGTTGGTTCGTCGGGCAGATCAGGTCGGGATGAGTTGCCAAATAAGGCAGACCTTGCTTGATCCAATAGGCCGTTTGTGCGATTCGATCGTAGCCAAGCATTCGATCGAAGCCAACGATCACCGCGTCCGGACGTCCTTCGGCAAGGGCTAAGCCACCTTGCTCGAGGTCTTCTACCAAACCGGCGGAGCCCAAAACAAAGACTCGTTTGACATCGGGCAATTTCTTAGACAGGTATTCCAGCGTACCGTGAGCGGACGAAAATATCTGGTCAGGCCGGGCCTGAATTCCCATTCTTTCGAGGTGGGCGACATACTCTTGGCGACTGCGCGAATTATTGTTAGTGATATAGGTACAGCCGATCTGCTGAGCTTCTAGCAGTTCCAGAAACGGGAGCGTCTGCTCAAACAACTCGTCGCCTAAGTAGATCGTGCCGTCCATATCAAGCACCACATGCCGAAGCCTTTTTAGTTGCTCTTCACATGGTCGCATATTGCTGTCTTTCTGGATTCCGGAGATTACGCCTGTTCTGATACAGGGTGCTGCAGCTCCGTCACGCGATCATGATAGGCGGTGTTAATATCACGACGACTTAACACAGCAATGATCTTGCCGCTATCGTCGGTTTCGACGACGGGGACTTCGTCGATGTTTTTCTGAGTTAAACGTCTTAACGCCTTGTGGAGATCGTCTTCGGGAGTCACGGTCAGGACGGTGCTGACTGCGATGTCGGTCGCCAAAACAAAGGGATTTGCGCCGTTGCCAGTCAGCGCCGTTCTTAGGTCGCGCAGCGAAAAAATCCCGACCATCGCTCCCTCCGAGTTGACGACGGGAAAGTAGACATTATTCGAGTGCGCAGCTAGCTTCAGCACTTCGGACAGGGGCATGTTCTCAGGCACGAGATCAAGATGTCGCTTCGTGTCCATCACGTCGCTGACATACATTTGCTCTAGAACGTCGACCACAAAGTCGCCTTGGTGCGCTGGGCTATCGACCAGCGCGGTCACTTGTTCTTCGTAAAGCGTCCATCGCGACGACAGAAGTGCCGTATTGAGAATGCAAACCAGCATCAGCGGAATCAGCAATCCATACGACCCGCTCATTTCGCACACCATCAACATAGCCGTCAATGGCACGCGCGCGACGCCAGCAAAAAATCCGCCCATTCCCACCAGCACAAAAGCTTCGGGGTGTTCGATGGCTCCAGGAAAAAGTCGTTCGCACAACACCCCAAAGGCTCCACCTAACATTGCTCCAATAAACAACGACGGCGCAAACACCCCGCCACTACCGCCAGACGAGATCGTTAAGGAGGTCGCTACTATTTTTCCGAGACAAAGAATCACCAGCAGCCCGACGGCGACTTTTCCGTCGATCGCCAATTGAATCCAACCATAGCCACCCGACATGATCTGGGGCAGCCACAAAGCCATGATTCCTAGCGCGAGTCCGCCGATGGCCGGTTTCACTGCATTGGGAATCGGCAGTTTGCGAAACAGGTGGTCTCTCAGACCGTAGAAAACTAATACGTAAAGATACCCAACGACCGAACAGACCACCGCAAAGACCAAATAAAAGGGCAGCTCCAGGATGCGGTGGAATTCCAGGCCGGCAGGTGTGTTGAAGGCCAACCCTTGTCCATAGATGGCAGCAAAGACAGAGTACGCTGTGATCGAGGAGAGAAAGCAAGGAATGACCGCTGTGAACTCGAAAGCTGTTGATCCGTAGAGGACTTCGCTGACGAATAGCGCGCCGCCCAAAGGAGCCCTGAAAATGGCACCTATGCCACCCGCCCCGCCTGAGAGCATCAAGAGCCGTCGCTCTTTGTCACCCAAACCAAATTTCTGGGCTAAGAAGGAACCGAAGCCAGCCCCAATCTGGGCGATCGGACCTTCGCGACCTGCCGAGCCACCTGTGCCAATGGTGATGATAGAAGCAAGGGATTTGACGAACGGAACACGCGCGCGAATCCGTCCTCCTAGCCGATGAAACGCCTTGACCATCGCGTCCGTGCCGTGACCTTCTGCCTCTGGCGCAAGACCGTAGACCAATAAGCCGCACAGCAATCCGCCAATCGTTGGCACCACGACCACCGCCCAACTATGCGTCGGAAATTGTGCCACATGCAAGGCGACCTCGTCTCCGGCAACGGGCGGATAGTAGCCTTCCACTTGCCCCAGGACAAATTCTTGGACGATATTGAGGATAGCGAAAAACGCCGCAGCACCGAGACCGGCAACAACGCCGACCACCGGCGCAAACAACATCAAGCGCCCTGACGATTCGGTGTCGAAAATCGACCGTAAATGATCGAGAATGTCCTCAAAATACTTACGCAACACAGATTCGACGATTCTCTAGCAAAAAACTGAATGGCCCGAAAACAGCCCTAAATAAGGCCGAAAATAGCCAAAAATAGATAGAAAGAGCTGGATAGCAAAATGGCCTTCTCGCTCATCTCGCTGCCAAGTTCCGGGTTGAGGTCGAGGGACACCCCACTCTACCCGCTGAGAAAACTTATGCAAGCCTTTCTGGAAACTCGCTCAGCAGGACTGCAAAGTCACTTTTCTCCCCTACCTACAAGACTCCAACCACAACGACACAGCGGCCACAACGCACGCGTTGACGGATACCGGCACGTCGTGTCCGTTGTGTCGTCGTGGTTCCTTTCTTCGATTGCCGCACTGCCATCGGCCATCATGGCTAGACGTTGCATGTGGACACGTGGGGTGTTTTCATCAAGAAAGTGTACAGAGCCGTCTGTAAGCAAAATTGCATCCACCCGGATGCAGGCTACCTGGCCAAGACCAGCTGCCGACACAGCCAGGAGTGGGCCGGAGGAAGATGGCCGTTACTGCTTTCGAAATTCAGCATCGCGAGGCCCAACTGTTTCATGTTGTTGGTGCACTGTGTGTGACGTGCAGATTATCGAGCTGCGTGTACTGCGGGCAGTAGAAGAGCAACCAAAACCCCAATGATGGCGATCACTACCAAGAGCTCAACGAGCGTAAAATCGCGTCGTATCACGAGGCTTCTTCCTGCTTTGGCCTCGCGACCGTCGACAGCTTGGCTGTCGGACTTTTGTCGTTCGACCAAAAATTGTAGAGTGGCCTGCAGCGCATAGTCTATGTCTAAGGCGAGCGGCAGATGAGAATTTGCCCTTTGAGAACCGCAGGCTAGCGCCACCGCGGCTGATAAAAACTGTACGGCCGATAAAATCAGCCGCGGTGGCGCTAGCCCAATGCC
>JAADGD010000071.1 GCA_013152515.1 Planctomycetota bacterium | reverse complement strand
TTGCGCTCGATGCTGTACGTTCGCGCAGTCGATGTGTCGAAGCTGGCGAACAAATATGTATGGCCCTGGTCTCAGAGTTGTGGCAAGACGAAACACGAGCTGGGCGTCGAACTGATGACTTGGTTTGTTTAAGTTCTTCAGGAATTTTAGTGGCTGATTTGAGTGAACAGTTGTATCGGTTCCGGCCTCAGTTCAGGTTCGACAGAGGGACCGCCCCTCCACCCTCACCCTGGGCTGTTAAAAAGTTGTGATTGCAAGGGCTGGTTGATTATCCCGTTTTTGTTCCTTTGAATTTCCTGCCCGGTTTGGGCGGCCCAGATCGCGGCGGCGTTTGGCTTGCACGGTTTGGGGGAGGTGCTTGCTGAGCCATTGGTTTAGGTGCTTGATACCGACCACTTTGGCCACCGAATCCAGGAGACTCGCAGTCGGCGTGGCCACGGCTGCCGCCAGCGCCAGCACGTAGCGAGTGAAGCCACTTTGACTCTGCTGCCCCTCCAAGCGTTTGCCTTTACCAAATCAGTGATTCGATCACTTCGCTGCTCCCCGGCGCGGAGCACTCGGGAGGCAGTTTGGCACACTCGTCGCGCACGAAAGCGATTAGTTGCGCGCGAAGTTGACGGCCACTTTCCGTCAGCACGCTCGGCAATGCTTTGTCGACTTTTCCAACCACACCAGACGCATCTCCCCAACGCCGCACACTCGTACACGTTTTTTGACAGAAGTCGATGAGTTCCGACCATCCCCTCAATGAACCGGCTAGCGATTCCACCCAGCCAAGTTTTTCGTAGAGCAAGTCCGCAGGCAACTCTGCCTGTTGCGATGCCGGTAACACGCCTGCCCGATGTCGCTGGAGCAATAAGCAAACGGATTGGGCCCAACGAATCTGCTCCGCCACGTTCATCTACCGGGCTTTGTCCTTGAATTTCGGTGGGGCCAGATGAGCGAGCGGCGTTTGCTGGATCGCCGCCTTGGTCGCGCCGCAACGCATCTTGAACGCCGTCCACGCGTCGTCTGCTTCCAACTGCTTTTTCAATAGTAACGCCCCTTTGTGTGCCACATCACTCAGACCAATCACGCTGGGATGCTTGTTTTGCAGTAATTTCAATCCGCTTTGCAAGTCGGAACCCTGATCCGACAGGATCGCTTGAGGAACACCGGTTCGTTGAGCCACTGCGAAGTATTGTTCGCACACGACTTTCCCGTTCGAGACTTCCACGGGCAATAGTTCCAGCACTTCCAGGTCGGCAAGCACCAGCGGACGATCGAGTTGCAGCCACTTCGATCGTCGGATGCCGAGAATGATCAGCACCTTGATCGTGCCGATCTGAATCGTGGGAATCGACAATCCAGATCCAGTCGTTGGCAAATTCCTTTTCGCGTTGCAACTCGTAGAGGCCAATACGCAAAATCCAGTTTTGAATGGTCGTGTGCGTGGGCGATTCAAAAGGCAAGCCACCTTGCAAGGTGACGACCAGATCGAAGCAAGCTTGACTGGCGCGTAAACTGGTTGCCGCCTGGAGTACGAAGCGGACGGTCATCAGAACGGCGTCGACTGTCAAGCAACTGTTGGGTAAACGTGGTGGACAACACGCGGGAAGGTCGCGCGGAGTATCAGCTAGCTTTGCCGTGGAGGATATTTTTAGAACTCTTCGCGAGCTGTAGTTCCGCTTCGGCAGCTTCCGCCCGTTCTCGCCACAACTGGCGACTCTTTTCGACGGCGCGTACTTGGTTGTTCGCGAGCTTGATTTGCATTTTCAGTTCGTGATGCTTCTTTTTCCAAAGATCACGACTGCGCTCCAAAAACTGTTGAATCTTGTGTTGGGGCGGAAAATATTTCGTTGCTAGCAAACGCATGCCATGCTGCCTTGGTTTCCAGGATTCCCGATCCCAGCAGAGGAACACAAAGGAACTCAAATCCAAACCACAATTTCAGCACAAACCCCAACTTTTTAACAGCCCAGCCGCAGCCCCTAGAAAGGTTGGTAGAACCTCATCTGCCGCTCGCCTAAACGCTTCTCTTCACTCACCAAAATTGGCCCAAAAATCATTGCTGAAATTGGCCACCAGATAAGGTAAAAAGGCCCTGGGGAAAGCTCTCTGCAGACCAACACCTCTCACCCCTCACGTGAGGTTTTGCCAAGTTGCCTTCCTACGATTTGGCAAAAGTCCCGCAGTTTTGCTCACCCCATTTTGAGAATACGCTTACATTGCAGGACGAAACCAATCGAGCCTGTGCAAAACCTCGGAGGTTTTGCCACGAAAAAACGTTTTCACGCACACTTGGCAAAAGTGCAAAACCCACATTTGCGGACCAGAGGCCCGACGCTTCCTAAAGCTATCAACGACCACAAAAGCCGCGAAAATCCGCCAAATCCGCGTTCCTCCGCGTTCTATTCTTCCTTCCACCCGCCCTGGCAAAAAATAATCCGATTATTCCGCCGAAAATAACCTTGCATCAATAAGTGAACCTTTATACACTATTCGTACGTACAGTATCACATCGGGGCCGCAGCGGCGGCTTGCAAGCATCTTCAAACTGTTGGATAAAGGGTCAAAACTATGGTGACAGCAACTGCTACAAAAACCACTACCACAAAGAACGGCGCTGCTAAGAGCACTACTGCGAGCGCTGCCACGAAAGAAGCACCCTCAAGAGCCCTACCAGCAGCCCGACCACTGAAGAAAGATAGCGATAGCATGGCCAAAAAAGGCAAAGGAAAAGCAGACAAAAAGGCTAGCAAATCGGCCAGCAAGGCCGCCAAAGGCTCACCTGCCGAAAAAATGCTGCAAGATAGCGACGAGCTACGCCACACCGTCGCTTCGATCGAAAAGCAGTTTGGCGAAGGCTCGATCATGCCGCTGGGGACCGACAATCTGCGGCGGATCGAAGGCATCCCGACTGGTAGCCTGTCGCTCGACATCGCTCTGGGCGGACAGGGTATCCCCAAGGGCCGCATCATCGAGATCTACGGTCCCGAGTCGAGTGGCAAAACAACCCTCGCCTTGCACGTCATTGCTCAGTCACAAAAAGAGGGTGGCATCGCAGCCTTCATCGATGCCGAGCACGCTCTCGACCCAAGTTGGGCAAAAAAACTGGGCGTCGACCTCGAAACACTACTCGTCAGCCAGCCGGGACATGGCGAAGAAGCGATGCAGATCACCGAGATGCTCGTCAAATCGAACGCCGTCGATGTCATCGTGATTGACTCGGTCGCGGCTTTGGTCCCTAAGCGAGAGCTGGACGGCGAAATCGGCGACTCGCACGTCGGCCTGCAAGCCCGGCTGATGAGCCAAACGATGCGAAAGTTGACTGGTGCGATCGCCAAAAGCAAGACCTCGGTGATTTTCATCAATCAGATCCGCGAAAAAATCGGCGTGATGTTCGGCAGTCCCGAAACCACGCCGGGTGGCCGGGCCCTAAAATTCTACTGCTCCTGCCGCATCGACGTCCGCAGAATCGGCCAACTCAAAGATGGCGAAGAAGTCGTCGGCCAACGTGTTCGGACCAAGATCGTAAAAAACAAGGTCGCCCCGCCGTTCCGGATCGCCGAGTTTGACATGATGCATAAAGACGGCATCAGCTACGAAGGCGACATCCTCGACCTCGGAGCCGAGCAAAAGATCGTCCAGCGTGCAGGCGCTTGGTTCCGCTACGGCGAAATGCAGCTCGGCCAAGGCAAAGAAAAGTCCCGCCAGTTCCTCAAAGAAAACCCCGACATCACCGAAGAGATCAAGCAAAAAATCTTCGCCGCCGGCGGTTTCGATGATTTGATGTCCGGACCGATTGGCGGCAGCCAAGAAGAAGATACCGAAGACGACATTTAACAGAGGCCGACACAAATTAGCGGCGGCAACGCCGAACTCCCACTACCCCCATTAAGCAAAAGGCCCTACCTACGCAATCACTTCGTCGAGCTGAAGCGTTACCTTAGCGATGCTTCGATCCCTATGGATAACAACGAAACCGAACAACTGATGAAACAGATTGCCATTGGAAGGAAAAGTTGGCTTTTTTCAGGAAGTGTTGCAGGTGGTGGACGGTCTGCCAGATTCATGGCGCTCGTCAGTAGTGCCTTACGGAACGATCTTGATGTTTGGCAGTATGTCAAAGACGTTCTCGATCAGCTTTTCGCTGGGATGACCGGTTGCGAACCGCCCCTTTTCATGGACTTGGGCCGTGGAATTGGGCCGCGACACATCCCGAGGCAATCCGCCAATATCGTGTCAAGGAGCGGAAAGATCGGGCGGAACGAAAACGTGAAAAACGAGATGCCCGACGGCGTAACAAAAATCGAAGTCCCTAGCCGCTACGCAAATTGCCGACACGTGTCAATCGACAACGTGCCACGGTTCTGGTGCGCGATTACTCTTCAAAAGCATCGTTTTGTTGTGCAAATCACATCCAATCATGATAACCTTGCACATAGCCAGTTCCTCCTTCGGGAATCGGTGGGGAAATGCTCGTCAAAACTTTATTTCCTATCGCCTATCCCGTCGCGAGGCAACTGGCCTTTTTTATGAACTACACGGTAACTCCGTGGTGATCTTTGCATGGGGATTGTCGTGCAAGACAACTTTGCATTTCGCCTGTCTTCCCTCTACGCGACCTTACATTTCGCCTTATGACACCGACGGCTGATTTCCAAATCACGGGCTGGTCATGTACATTCTATAGATTGCCGACAAAGCTTGCGGCACCGTGAAGATTAGACGGGGTATCCTGCTCCGTCCCGACGACAAGCATTACTGATGAGCAAACATACTAAGGGTCTCAACCGATGAAACTTTTTCCGCTATCGCAGCTCTTTTTCGCAGTGTTCTGGGCAACTCAGGCAAAGTTGCCCGTCGTGGCTGCTGATTCGTGCCCGCTAGGCGCTTACGCCGTGGGCGTGCGTACCGAAGTTTTTGTCGACGAAGATCGGACCTGCCCAATCACCGGCAAGCCGCGAACGTTGGTGACCGAAATATGGTATCCCGTCGCCAAAGATTCGGAGCCAACGCAAACGAACAAATTTAGTGATTTTTGGAGTCGGCCTGGAGGACAGGCGATGGGGGCCTTGGTGATCAATCGTTTTGGTGGCGATTTTGATCAACTCAATGCTTCGTTCAAAAATGTCGCAATGCGAGACGCGCCAATCGACAAGTGTACGTTTCCGCTCCTGATCTTTTCGCATGGCAACGGTGGACTGCGACATCAAAACACTTTTCAAGCAGAATATCTCGCTTCGCACGGATACGTGGTTGCTTCGGCCGACCACACCGGCAATGCGGCGGCGACAATCTTGCCCGATCAAGTTGTTATCTATTCGCAAGAAACACAAAAGCGAGAACGGTACGACGACCGAGCGCACGACATTTCGTTTCTAATCACTCGACTCGGCGAATTAGCCAACGACAAAGAACACTGGCTGCACGTTCGATTGGACCTTGAGCATCTTGGCGCCTTCGGACACTCTTTCGGCGGCTTTTCTGTTTGCCGAGCGGCGGAACTCGATCCTCGCATCAAAGCAATTTTGCCGATGACGCTGGCCGGCACCGCGCCCAAGGTTGAGGACAGCCCCGCCTGCAAGGTGCCGCTGCTAGTCATCCTGGCAGATGCCGATCGCACCGTTAAAGAAGCAGGAAACGAGCTAAGCACCGCCTATTTCGAGGCGGCAATCGGGCCGAAGTATCTTTTGAACTTCAAGGACGCCGGCCATTACACGTTCACCGAGATGCTACAAATCAACCCCGACTGGGGCGACGGCATCGGCATCGAAAAAGACGACGACGGCAACGTCACGTTGACGTATAGCGACGCCCAAGAAGACCAGCGAATCACCAACGAATACACCCTAGCCTTCTTCGACGCCTACTTGCGAGACGACACCGAGGCAAAAGTGTTTTTGAAGGAAAATCACTATCCCGAAGAGTTCGAGTATCGGCGGGAGTAGTTGGAGGGGAATCGGCAGGAGGGAATGCTGCGGTTGGTCGGCGCATTTGCAGGAACTGCGCAAAAGACTTGTTCCGACCTACACTCTCGATCCATTTGAAAGAACCAGTAAAGACCATGTCTCTGTAGTGCCAGTCTGAAGACCTGTTTTATACACAAGTTTTCGCCCTAAAGGGCAATGCTGTGAAGCATTTTTTGAGTGACTTTTGGTCTCACCGCAGGCGTTGGAGTTCGGGCCAAAGGCCCCTACGTTTGCCTAGC
>JAADGD010000161.1 GCA_013152515.1 Planctomycetota bacterium | reverse complement strand
CAAAAACTAAAAAAGCCTCTCGCAGAGACGCAGAGACCACAGAGGAAATTGCAAGTCCCTTCACTTTGCGGTCTCTGCGTCTCTGCGTCTCTGCGAGAGGCAAACCTGGATCGAATTCTGGTGATAGTCCAAACCGACGTAAATCGTTATAATGCTCATTGTCCGTTGCTCCTTTTTGGGGGGTAACAAGTTCAGTACAAAACAAGTTCTACCCCAGAGCAACGGGCTTTCATCTCTATCTGCAAAGTCCTAATTTCTAGCCAAGGATTAATGAACCACGACGACACGACGGACACGACGTGCCAGCTATCCGTCAACGCGTGCGTTGTGGCCGTTGTGTCGTTGTGGTTAGAGTCTTGCTAGGTAGGGGAGAAAAGTCACTTTTGCAGTCCTCCTGCTTTCGGCATTTGGATGCTAGCCTCGGGCTGGATTTCGCGATATATTGCTTGCTTGCACTCAAGGATCAGAACGTGGCTCCAACGGCTTCTCAGCGTCGACAGATGACTTACTCTGGAAACGTCCAGGGTGTCGGTTTCCGCTACACGGCGAAGTCGATTGCTCGGGGCTACGACGTCAGCGGTTTTGTCCAAAATCTCACGGATGGGCGGGTGAAACTGGTTGTGGAAGGGGCTGCAGACGAGCTCGACTGTTTTTTGGGCGAATTGGCCGAACAAATGGCGGGGTCCATTCGTAGCGTCGATTGTGAACGGCACGCCGTGCTGGGAGATACCGTGCTGGGGGAGTTTGCGGAGTTCGCCATTCGCTATTAAGATAGGTCGCTATTAAGATAGGCCTTGTAAGGCAAGCGATTTGGGTGCTTGGCGCTGGTGTTTGGTGAGGTTGTTCGTCTTGGCAGACGACGCCAAGTGTGTTGACTTTTTTTTGTTGAAGATTTTCTATGTCTAATTTGACGATTTGGCTTACGCCTATTTGGTTGCTTGCTTCTGGGGCGACCCTGGGAACTCTCCTCCTATTGATTGTTTGGGGACTTTGCTGGTTGTTCAACCGGCGTTGGGCTCGTTCGATTTTAGATACGGTCAGCGAGGGAATCTTGCTGCCGATCAGCTACACACTGATCGCCTTGGCGGCGCTGACTCTGATCGCCGGCCCTGTGATGCCCTACCAGCGTATGCTGACTTCTATCCAACGGCTCTCGCAAGTCGGTTCGCAAACGTTCGAAGTGACCGTTGAGCCACAGACGACTGAAAAACCCGAGACTGCCGTCCCGCTCGCTTTTCGCAGCGACGAACTCCAGAGCTACTCGCTAGAAAGCGAGCAAGAAATCGCCGTGTCGATCGAGGCCGGCAAAGGCTTCGCTGAGCCCTTGGTGATCGTCGACGATGGCCTCTATAACTGGACGCCGGGCAACAACGTGGCGCGTGGTTTCGACGCCGATGTCACGACGCTGTACATCACCAACGAGAGCGACCTCCCGACGACCGTCCAAGGCACGTTTGTCTCGGACGTCGAGATGCCCCAGGTTCACTATCTGCCGCTGGCTGCCGGAAGTGTGGTTGGGCTATTCGCGATTTACTTTCTTATCCACTGGCTTGCGCCGCGAGTTTCGATCATCGCGACCGCGACCGCCAAAGAGGCGACTTCGCAGCCGGTGTTCTTGCTGCTGACGATCGTTGGAGTGGTGGCATTGATCGCTTTTATCTACGTGCCCTACAACACGTTTGGCGAAGACGTCAAAATGCTGAAAACTTCGGGCATGACGCTCATCAAAGTGCTAGCAATTGTCGTCGCGCTGTGGACGGCAAGTGTCTCGGTCGCCGAAGAAATCGAAGGACGCACAGCGCTGACGGTGCTTTCGAAGCCTGTGGGCCGTCGTCAGTTTATCCTCGGCAAGTTCCTGGGAATCATCTGGCCGATCGTCTTGATGTTCGTCATCTTGGGCATCATCTTCCTGCTGACTGTCTCCTACAAAGTCGTCTACGATGCTCGAGAATCCTCAAAATCCGTACCCGAGTGGCAACTCTGTTTTGAAGAAGTCATCCGCATCGTTCCTGGCTTGCTGCTAGCGTTTTTTGAAGCGATCGTCATGGCGGCGATCAGCGTGGCGATCTCGACGAGGCTGCCGATGATGCCCAACCTCATAATTTGCGGATCGATCTACGTACTAGGACACCTCGGTCCGCTGATTGCCAAATCTTCCGCCGGCGAAATCGTCTTCGTCAAGTTTATCGGCCGATTGATCTCAGTGATGCTGCCGGTGCTGGACCATTACGAGATCGAAGGCGCGATTGCCGGCGCCTCGTCCGTGCCGATGGTCTATTTGTGGACGGCGTTTCTCTACAGCGCGCTGTATTGCGTAGCAGCGATGCTGTTGGCACTGATCTTTTTTGAAGATCGCGATTTGGCGTAAACAGCTGAATTTGGCGTAAGTGTCTAGCCCCCGGCTCTGCCGGGGGATGAATCTCGGACAAAGCATCGTTAAACGCGCCGTCCCCCGGCAGAGCCGAGGGCTACGGAGGTTACCCCGCTTTGCGGCGGATGATGACGGTGTCGTCCTCCGTCCATTGGTCCGCTTCGGCGGTAACCAGTGGCGAGAAGGGCAACGCAAACGCGCCTTGCCGGGTGCCCGTCGCGCCGTCCCACTGGTGGGTGGCAACTTGCTCCAAGATCGCTTCGGCAACGGCAACTGCCTCGCGACCGGCATGGCCAGTGACGAGGGGATTCGTGCCGGTGCGGATTGCTCCGAAAAAATCGAGCAGCTCTTGCTCGATCGCATTCACATCGAGCGACGGCAAATCGCGCCGGGCAAGCAGGTCGGAAAACAAATGCTCGCTGACATGCGTTTTCTCGTCGCTAGTGAGCGTGTTGGCGTCGAACTCACGCATAAGAATTTGTTCGGTCGGCTCGATCAACGACGCACGCCGCTGGGCGAAATCGATCGTCGCTGCACACGTTGGCGTGATCACTTGCATTGCACGTTCGGCCGTATAACTGACTCGCGAAGCTGTCAGATTTGCTACACACCCAGACGCAAACCGCAGCCGGGCGTTGACCATGTCTTCTTGGTCGCCCAGGACCGAGAGGCCGAGAGCTTCGACTTGCTGTAGTGGCGATTGCACCAAGCTCAGCACGATGTCGATATCGTGGATCATCAGATCGAGTACGACGCCGATGTCGGTCGAGCGAAACGTATACCCGCTACACCGGCGGGCTTCGATGAATTTGGGGTCGCTGAGTTTCTCTTGGACCGAAGTGAGCCCAGGATTAAAACGCTCGACATGGCCGACTTGCAGCGTAAGCTGCTGGCGTCGGGCGAGCGTGACCAGCTCGTCGGCCTCGGCGGTCGTGGTGGTCAGCGGTTTTTCGATGAGCAAATGCAGGCCGCCGTGCAACAATTCTTTGGCAACGTTGGCGTGCGTCGTCGTAGGCGTGGCAACGACTGCGGCGTCGGCCAGCCCGAATAACTCGTGGAGATTGCTGAAAGCGGGAACGCCCGTTTCGCTGGCGACTTGTGCGCGGTTTTCGGCGACCGGGTCAACGACGCCCACTAGCTGGACACCTTCCAGTCCCTTGGCAATCCTGGCGTGGATGCGACCCAAGTGGCCTGCACCGACGACGGCAAGACGTAGTTTGCTCACGCTGCTCTCCTTAGTTCGCGACCCCGGCCATGCTTGCCCTCGGATTGACCTTCGACGAAGTTCAGCAGATTTTCGACTTCGGGCGTGAGCTGATTTTTTGAAGCCAGAATCTCGCGAGCGTGGACCAAGCCTACTTTTGTGCGATAAAGCAACCGATTGGCAACGGCTAGGCTATCGATCGCTGCCGCAGAAAAATCATTGCGTTTGAGCGCGACGATGTTGATGCAACGTGGCTTGGCAGCGATGCCTTCGACCAGCATGTAGGGCGGCACATCGTGCAAAGCGCGGCTTAAAGCGGCCAAAAAGCTGTAGCTGCCGATCGTCACATAGTGGTGGATACCGCAGCCGCCAGAAATCGAAGCGTAATCTTGCACATGCACATGCCCGGCGAGCAACGAACCGTTGGCGATGACAATATGATCGCCAAGCTTGCAATCGTGGGCGACATGGGCGTTGCCCATCAAAAAATTATGGCTACCGATGCGCGTGACGCCGTCTTCTTTTTCGCTCGCTCGATTGACCGTCACGCCTTCGCGCAACGTGTTGTGATCGCCGATTTCAACAGACGTTTCACTCCCCTGGTAGCTTAAATCTTGCGGCTCGCCGCCGACCACGACGTTGGGGTACAGCACATTATGATGCCCAATCGAGACGTTACCCATTAACGTGACATTATTATGCAGCTTCGTACCGCTGCCAATTTTCGCACCGGCACCGACCGTGCAAAAAGGGCCAATCTCGACATCTTCCTCTATCTCGGCCCTGGGATCGATCCAGGCATTTGCTGCTATGCTTGTTGCCATATCATTTTCTCGTAGAGACTGTCTCTTTGACAATGACTCTTGGTCAAACTTTTGGTCACTAAAACGTGTGGTCTAAAACTTTTTCATCACTGCTAAGCACTCGCCCTCAAAGGCATAGTTTGGGCAAATCGTGATCGTAATTCACAAGCCAACGCGGCGTTGAGCTGATGGCTGCTGCGATGAGCAATCACTTGCCCAATAATTTCGCAGCCCGTTAATGCTAAGTCACCAATCAAATCGAGCGTCTTGTGCCGGGCGCATTCATTCTCGAAGCGGAGCCGGTTTTCTACAGGGCCATATTTGCCAAACAACAACAAATCTTGCGGCGTTACGTGCGTTCCCAGTCCTTGGCGGATCATGGCGTCTGCTTCCCGTTCCAAAACGAACGTTCGACAAGGTGCCAACTCTTGACGAAAACTGTCGGGCGATACGGCCAACGAAATCGACTGCTGACCAATGATCGGATCGTCGGGATAATCGAGTTGGAATTCAACACGAAACTTCGTGTTCGTAGCTGGCAATGCCGCCGGCAACGCCTCAATCCAACTTTCGCCACTGGCGATCCGCACAGGCTCGGCAATGACGAGCTGAGGTACCGCTTCGTGCTGTTCGTCGACACCCACCGAATCCAATGCCTGCACAAACGCCAGGGAAGACCCATCGCAACCAGGCATTTCGGCAGCGTCGACGCCAATCTCACAGTTATCGATCTGCAAACCAGCTAAGGCAGCCAAAACATGCTCGACCATCTCGACGGTCGCGCCTTCGCACCCCAGGTTGGTGCGTCTCGGAACGTCGAGACGATGCTCGATTATTGCGGGGACTCGTACTCGGCTGCTTAGATCGTCTCGCACAAAGGTGATGCCGCTCTCCACTGCCGCAGGTCGAAACTCTACTCGCACAGGCTTTCCACTCCAGAAACCGTACCCACGGACGGCGACTGGTCGAGAAATCGTACGTTGCAATCGAAAATAGGACATCTTGCAAAACTCAAGAAAAACAGATCAACCAACCCCAGCGTGAACGTCTGTGCAAACGTCACCCAGACAAGCGCCAAACCACTAGCGCCGCTGCTGAACACCACGACTTGCTGCCGGAGCCACGCCACCGGGCGAACCACCACGGTTCAACAGCGCCAACACGTCGGGCGTGATGTCGATGTTGTTCTGACTCACGACCGGCTTGTTGATCGCCTTCAAGATGGCTTCGGGACGATCGGGATTGATTTTATCGCCGTTGAACTTCAGCACGAGGCCAATGTTGTTTTGCTGAGCGTAGCGATGGACCGTACTGCTGACCTGGAGATAGGTTTGATAGTACACTTTGGCTTCGCGTTCTTGAAAGTCTTTACGCGTGCGGCCCGCCTTGATGTTGAAGTCGGCCTTGAGACGAGCCAAGTCTTCATCAAGCTGCTTGAACTCGGGCGAACTAGGCTGGTAATCTTTGGCCTGCGCTTCTTTCGCCTGAATCCCTTCGCGAACCGCCTTGAGCTTGACTTCGGCCTGTTGGATATCGATCTTAATCGCTTCCATCGCCGTCTTGAATTGGGAGTAGTTTTTGAAGATGTAGTTGACATCCACAACCGCAATGCCAAATCGTTTAGCATTTGCACTCGGTGACACTGCCGCCTGCTGGGCTACAGCGACCGTCGAGAGGGAAGTCCAAAGCACCGAAACTACGGCAACCGAAAAAATAGTACCACGAAGCAAAGTTCTCACGTCAGCACTCCTTGCTGAAAAAGGTCATCCTTGACCGAACGAGTGGAACCGGCCCAAACGAGCGATGCACGCCCCGTCAGCTCTATTGCTGGTAGGGACGGTGCGGGGAGGGGCGGTGGGTAAATTGCGTGACGCATTGTGTCGAGAACCGCCGCTGGCGTAAAGAGCATTTTTTTAGCTGCTAGCGAATCCCCTAGCTGCTTGCTAGCACCAGGAAACACACGTCGATCCTCTTCTGAATCAAACCCAAAATGGCTCGCTCGCTATCATCGTCAATCACACGGGGCCAACCGACCCTCCCAACCGAGGCAACAGAAGGTCGAGAACAAAAGGACAATCGCTGAAGGTTCGGGGACCGTTTGCGAAGACGCCAGCGAGGGGACGCCGAGACCGAACTGGCGTTGCCAAGTGAGGAAGTCGGCACCGTCGCTGTCGCCATCTCCATCGGCATCGCTGTTGCCGTTCAGTCCGTAGTCGCCTTCCCACTGTGCGAGATCATCGCCATCGACGTCGAAGTCCTCGTCGAAATCGGCACTCAAGAAATCTACCGTGGCGATTTCCAGAAACACTTTGTTGGGATCGGTCGTGTAGTCGACCGGTAGCCATGCCACCGATCGAGCGTCTAGAATGTCGGGGAAACTCGTATCGAAAAACGTACCGCTGATGGCATTGGTCGAGTTGATGACTTCGAAACGGTCTCCAGCAATAGGCACGTAGCTGCCCCGATCGAGGGCGATCACATCAAGCGTACCGCCGAGGTTGACCGTGCCGGCGGAGGTGAGTTGGTCAAACTCGGTGCCAGCGGTAAGGCCGCCGATTTCGATCTCCAAAGTTGAAGCCGAAGAGCTGAGGGTGAAACTTCCTTCTAGCGATACCACTGCGGTTGATTCGCCAGGAGCATAGGTTCCGCGACCGAATTGAAAGCTAAACCCGATGTCGACATTTTTCAGTGCGTCACTGCCGCTGAGTCGTCCGTAGATGTCCATTTTTTCCGTATCGGAGTCGCCTTCGATTCGTCCGTTGTTGATAATCTTGCCTTCCAAAAGGCCATTGCCGCGAATGGTGTGGTCTGCACCGTTAGTGAGCACCCGGCCTAAGTCGGGAAATCCGATCCACACAGCTTGAGTTCCCATCCCATTCAAGACGATTTCTCCCGTGCCTTCGAGAGCCAGGTTACTATTGAGTTGCAATTGCGAGAGTGAGCTCACGCTATTGCTGTTGAGCGTGATCGTGCCGTTGTTGGTGATTGTACTGCCTGCGAGACGCAGATTCCGTCCTCCGGAGACGTTCACTGCGCTGCCGGCGGCAATGGTGAGATCGATTAGCGTCGGGGTATTACCATCCACGGCAATCACGCCGCTGCCGGTGGTTTGTAGCGTGCCACCGGTGATCGTCTGCACCCCCAGTTCCACACGACCACCATCCGCCGCGAAAATAACGCCGCTGGCCGATTGTGTGGTGTCGGAAACATTGGAGTCGAATCGCAGTGTTGCGCCCGCGCCCGCCCCGATCAGGCCGTTGTTCGTCTGGGGTCTGTTGATTCGCAAAATCGCGCCATTGGTGCCCGGTTCGGCGCGGATGGTGCCGTTGTTGATAATCAGGGCAGCGATGACGCCGGCACCGCGGATCGTGTGATCGGGACCTTGGGTAAACTCAAACGAGATGCCGGGGAACACGCCGATAAACGTTTGGTTGTTTCCGCCCACGAGCACAACTTCGCCTGTACCGTCGAGTGTGCCGGATGAGGAGGTGAATCCAAATTGAGAAAGATTGCCGCTCTGCCCGTCCACTGTAATGGTGGAGTTGTTCGTGATACCTCCGCTGTCGACGAAGAGTCTGCCATCGCCCGACGTGTTGGTATTGTCGATCGGGGCGTTGACCGTCACGCCCGACAACCTCACCAGGCCGTCGGCTACAAAGACGCCGCCGCCGACCGTTTCGAGCGAGCCGCCTGAAACAGAAGTTCCCCCCGATAAACGCGATATTATCCGTATCAGCGATGAGCTGCCCGCCGATGCCTTGCGAATAGGTCGCGTTGATCAATGCAATCGAAGCGCCGGACGACGAGCTTAACTCGTCATTGTTCGTGAATGTCGTGTTGTCCAACCTCAGTACGGCCGAAGCATCCCCACTCATCTCTTCGGCCCGAACAATTCCCTCGTTGATCCAGCCCAAATTCATCGTGCGCTCACCGCGGATCGTATGGCCTGCGCCATTAGTAGCCTCGCTCCCGCCTCCGGAGATCGTCGCGTTGGAACCGGGCGAGTTATCGCTGTTCATGAGTACCACTTCGCCGGCGCCAGAAAGTGTATTCGAACTGCCGATAATCAATTGCGATAAGATCGCCGATCCATCGCCAATATTGATCGTACCGGCGTTGGTTACATCGCCCTGCGGCTGCAGCGTCCCGGTAGTGATGTCGATCGTGCCGCTATTGGTCAGTTCGTTAAAGATATCGAGCGTGTTGACTTCGGGATTACCGCCAACAATCGCATCGTCGACCGGCTGAGGTTTTTCGTTGGGATCCCAGTTGTCGTCTTCGTCCCAAAAAAATAGTCTGCCCTCCATTGTCCCAGACTGCGGTAGCCTACCCGTGTGACGTAGTCACCAGAGGCATCACAACGTATGTTCGAGACCGCCGAGTATTCCTTTTGCGGTTGCGCCGCCCAGGTAGGCTTAGGCTGGGCTGTTAAAAAGTTGGGGTTGTAAGTCATTGAACTTTATCCGGCTTTTATTCCGAGAAAAAAACAAAAAATCACCACAGAGCGACTG
>JAADGD010000317.1 GCA_013152515.1 Planctomycetota bacterium | reverse complement strand
CAAGGAAGCGTTCATTCAAGTTCGATGCCTGTTGGGACGCTTCCTTACGGGCGCGGTTCGGTGTTTGCACACTGGCTCTCAGGCTCTGCCTGCGCTTTGAGGCAGAGCCTGGGACCGAGAGAAATCATGAGGGTTTGTGCAAAGCGATATCGAGGTGCTGGGCGTAGTTTTTGAAATCGCCATCGGTGGTGAAGATCGGTGCATCGTAGCGCTGCGATATTGCGCAGATCATGAAATCGATGTGCGAACCTTGAATTCCTGCCACACGACATCGGTTATACATCACTGCCGCCAGTTCAAAGTCTTCGGCGACCAACGGAAGATCTTCATACGCCCGCAGTGTCGTACGCAGTAATTCAAAACGGCGAAGATCGGTTAGACCCGACAAAACCTCTTGCCGTACCGGACCAATCATCACGGTACGATTCTTTCTGACACAATCACCCAATTCATCGATAATTGCTTGCTCGGTTACCGTTAGTCGTTTTCGCCGGTAAGCCAACGACCAGACAGGCGTGTCAACGAGAATTGTCATTCGTCTTCCATGATCCGACTACGATCCTTACGTCGCCCTGCTTTGTAGTCATAATCCGGGTCGAAATCGAACTTGCCAAACATCTCGATCGCCTCCAGCTGCTTGCGCCGCTGGACGAATTCGCGGAGTGCTTCGTTGACGGTTGCCTTTTTGGTCGGGAGTTTTCCGATCGTCATGGCCTCGGCTAACAGCTCTTGGTCGATTGCCAGATTGGTTGCCATTGTTCAGCTCCTTGCGACGAGTTGCTCCACTGAAAGCCTTGAAAAACAAGGGAGAATGCTCTACACATATTGTTACACATTGCTTTGTGTAAGTCAAATTTAGCCTTTTCTTGAGCGTGTTTCATGTCCCAGTTAGCTGTAATTTTTGATGTCGATGGGGTACTTGTCGACTCTTACCAACCGCACTTTCTGGGCTGGCAAAAAATGCTGGGTGAGCTGGGCGAGGCGTTTACCGAGGCGACGTTTCGCGAGACGTTTGGTCGAACGAATGCCGATATCTTTGCCGATCTGTTTGGTGCAAAGTATTCTGACTTCGAAGTGCGTGCGGCTGCGGATCGCAAGGAGGCGCTCTATCGAGAGATTATCGCGCAAGATTTTCAAGCAATTGACGGTGCCGTGGAATTGATCGACGCGTTGGAAGTGGCCGACTTTGCGTTGGCGGTTGGTTCTTCGGGGCCGCCGGAGAATGTGGCGCTGACGCTTGAATGCCTGGGCCGCGCCGAGCGGTTTGCCGCTCGCGTGACGGGCGCCGACGTGACGCGCGGCAAACCCGATCCACAAGTGTTTCAGTTGGCGGCAGAAAAACTAGGTGTTGCCCCGCAGCAATGCGTCGTCGTTGAAGATGCCCCTGCCGGTGTCGCTGCGGCGAAAGCTGCCGAGATGGCGTGCATCGCGTTGGTTGGCACAGCGACGCGCGAGCAACTGGCTCAGGCTGATTGGGTAGTTGACAGCTTGCGCGATCTGACGGCGGACGATTTTGTTGAACGGATTGCGTGCTGAGAAAATTGTTCGCGCTCTCCGGCGATCCGTAGAATCGCGGTTGCGCGCATAAAAAAAGAAAAAGGGTCGACAAGGTGCGGGATACCTGGTCGACCCTCGAGGGGGGAGACTACTAAGGTGGGACTGTCTCGCGATCGATTCGCAGCGTGGTGGCTTCGTCTTGGCATACCCGCGAAGGCAAAGCCGCTGGTCGATCGAAACTCTCTTCTACCGTCGCGATACTTACGCAAAGGCGATGCCAAAACTCTTGCAATCGCGATATTCCTCACTGCTGGCGGCAGTTGAGCCTTGCTGGGTAGAGGTTTTTCGGGGTTCGTGCAAATTGGCTGCGAAACCGCTAGCGTGCAGGCGTCCACGGGTTTTGTAAATCCGGCGTGAGGGTATTGTAGATTTTACCGATAGCAGCGAACTTTTTGCTAGCAACGTGCGTAGAGTCGCCTGTCTCGAACCGCCCGGGGTGACTATGATAGGCGTCCCCGCCTTGCTAGCAGCTTCCACCATCTCTTTCCCCAGTCCCCTCAAATCCCAGCCCCCAACCCCTTCACCGATGCTACTTCTCGAAAATGTCCAAAAGTCGTATGTCGAGCCGAATGGCGAGACGTTGCCGATTCTTGATATTCCCAAGCTTGAGCTGGCTGCCGGCGAGCAAGTCGTGCTTCGCGGACGGAGCGGTTGCGGCAAGACGACGCTCCTCAATTGCATTTCTGGTTTGACGACGGTCGACAAGGGCCGGATTACGATCAACGGCACCGATATTGTCAATCTTCACGAGGTGGCTCGCGATCGATTTCGGGCGCGTTTTATCGGTTTTGTGTTTCAGACGTTTAATTTGCTACCAGCCTTTTCGGCGTTAGAAAACGTGATGCTGGGAATGACGTTTACGGGACAAAAGAAAGATAGCGGCCGCGCCGAAAAATTGCTGGCCGATGTTGGCTTGAGTCATCGGCTGACGCACAAGCCGTCGGCGCTGTCGGTCGGCGAACAACAGCGAGTCGCGGTCGCACGAGCGCTGGCCAATCAGCCGAAGCTGTTGCTCGCCGACGAACCGACCGCCAACATCGACCCCGCGCATCAGCAGCAGGTGATTGATCTGCTGCGCAAAGCTTGCGACGAAGAAAACGTGACGATGCTGTTGGTGACGCACTCGCCAGAAGTTTCGGGGCAGTTCGAGCGAATTGAGCAATTGGAGGATGTGAACCGTGCCGTGGCTGCGGTGGCGGGGTGAGGGATTTTTGAGTGGTTGGGACTGTGGGCGAGGACGCCACAGCTCGCCGGGGGCCTTTTTACGTAGTTTTTTTGTTCTTCAATCAAAAATCTAACATCGAACATTTCTCTCTATGTCTTTTTGGAAAATAGCTTGGCGAAACATGCAGCAGCGGGCGTTGGCTTCGTCGCTGACCGGATTGTCGATGGCGCTGGGTGTGATGCTGATGATTTTGGTGATCGTCATTCACGAAGTGACGGTCGATCAGTTCGAACGCGACGCCCAGGGCTATCATCTGATCGTTGGTGGTGCAAAGGGGGGCGACGTGCAACTGGTGATGAACACGGTGTTCCACATCGGCCAGGCGATCTATCCGATTCCTTACAGCTACTACACCGATTTTGTCGACGGAAAGTATGCGCCGTATACGAAGGCGGCGGTGCCGTACTGCATCGGCGATAGCTACCACAAAGAGGGCCACAAGTTTCGCGTCATCGCGACCACGCCCGATC
This sequence comes from Planctomycetota bacterium, assembly GCA_013152515.1. Lineage (GTDB taxonomy): Bacteria > Planctomycetota > Planctomycetia > Pirellulales > Lacipirellulaceae > Bythopirellula. The sequence continues at coordinate 4,579 of JAADGD010000317.1, read as the reverse complement.
TGTTCGACAAAATCGCCTACGGTGCCAACGACGATGGCACCGACAAGCGTTACGAGTTTAGCTCAGGTCACAATTTTGCTGCCGACCATTTTTTCGAAGCGGTTATTGGCTCGATTGTCGCAGCAAAGACGGGCATGAAAGTCGGCGACAGCTTTCAGCCGACCCACGGCATGAGCGCCGGCGGCGATAAGCATATCGAGTTCGAGATTGTCGGCATTCTCGCGCCGACAGGCACCTCCAACGATCGCGCAATGTTCGCCAACATGGAAGGTTTTTTTCTGCTTGACGGACATGCGCTTTCCGCTGAAGCGGATAGCGCCGAAGAAGCCGATTCCCACAAGCCGACTGGCGAAGTCGATCCGAATGATCCGAATCGTGGCTTCCAGCCTTTGCCCGAAGCGCAGCGCGAGGTGACGGCAATTCTTGTCCTTTGCAACGACGCGTTTGCCCCGATGACGCTCGACAAAAAAATCAACAAAGGCAAAGATCGCACCGCGATTGCTGTGATGCCCGGAAAAGTCGTGCAGGAATTGCTCGACAACATCATCGGCCCGGTCCGTATCGTGCTGTTCGTACTGACGTTGTTGATCATTATTGTGGCAGGCATCAGCATCTTGGTCAGCATTTACAATTCGATGAGCGAACGCAGCCACGACATCGCCGTGATGCGCGCCCTGGGGGCCAGTCGGACGGCAGTGATGGGTATCATCATGGTCGAGTCGATTTTGCTTTCGCTGCTGGGTGGCATCGCCGGAGTGCTGCTAGGACACGCAGTCATCGGGCTGGTGAGCCCCGGAATCGAGGCTCATGCGGGCATCGTCCTCAAATTTTGGCATTTTAATTGGCAAGAAGTCTGGCTCATCCCCGGACTGGTAATCTTCGCGTCGCTCGTCGGTTTTTTGCCCGCATTGACGGCCTACCGCACCGATGTGGGGCGGGCGCTGGGGGGCGGGAGGTAGAATGACGAATGACGCTAACATTATTGAAAACGGCCCAATGACGAAGGAATGACGAAGGAATGTCGAAGCAGGAATGACGAATAGCTCCAGCGACGTTGAGAAACGGCCTCGTAATGAATAGAATAGCCCGTAGGATGGGTCAAGCGAGCCCAAGCTTGCGCCGACCCATCAACGACGTATCGGCTGACTCGGTTTTTTTAGGTTTATCGATTGATGGGTCGGCGTCGCTTCGCTTCTTGACCCATCCTACGGGAATTCGTCATTGGGTATTTCGTCATTCGTCATTCAGCCCCTAGATTTCAAATGAAACGTTCCAAAACCCTACCACTTACCTTGACCATGCTCGTTTGCGCCACGTGGCAATCGGGGGCGCTCGCCTGTCCGTTCTGTAGCGCGGTCTCTCAGACATTGACGCAAGAGATTGCGGGGGCTGATGTCGCGGTGATTGCTCGGCTGATTAAGCTACCGCCGGAAACAGATTCCAACGGCGACTCGGCGGGACTCAATCTCGACGATCCTGACAGCGGTATGGCGGAGTTTGAAGTCCTCGAAACGATCCGCGGCGAAGATATCGCTGGTGGGGCGCCGGCCAAGGGCAGCACGATCCAAGTCGTTTATTTCGGCAGTGGTGCTTCTGATAGCAAGGAGCAGCAGAAAAAATTCTTGATCAGCGGGATCGCCGGTAAAAAAATTGATTGGACGACGCCGTTGCCACTGACCGAGCGCGGCATCGAATACATCAAAGCCCTTGGCAGCCTGCCTGAAAAAGGGGCTGCGCGGCTCGCTTTTTTCCTTGCGTATCTGGAAGACGAAGACCCGTTGTTGGCGCAAGACGCCTACGACGAATTCGGTCGGGCTCCGTACGAAGAGGTCATCGCGGTCGGCGATCAGATCGATCGGCCCAAACTCATTGGCTGGATCGAAGACTCACAGGTAGGCCCCACGCGTCGGCGATTGTATCTGACGATGCTGGGCATTTGTGGGCAAGCTGAAGATGTCGTCTTTTTGGAATCGTTGCTGCAATACGATTATCAGCAAATGAAGCCAGGGCTTAGCGCGACGTTGGCCATCATGGCGCAAAACGGCCCTGCGATGGGCGTATCGGTTCTCAACGAAATGGTCAAAGCCGATGTACGTCGGAAGCGGCAATGCCTCGACGCGCTGATTGCCGCCTATCTCAAACTCAAAGGTCCTGCCGGCTTGCCGCTGATCGAAGAGCAATTTCTCACCAATCCTGCCGCCGAGTACACCCACGTTTACGCGGCGGTGATGGCGCTACGTTTTCATGGCGAAGAGACCGACTCTTTGCCGCGCGAGCGACTTTTGCAGACGGTGCGACTGCTGCTCAACAACACCGACATTGCCGATCAAGTGATTCCCGACCTCGCACGTTGGGAAGACTGGAGTGTGCTCGAGCGGCTCGTCACGATGTTCAAAGACTCCGAAGAAGGCGCCTGGGTCCGTCAGCCGGTGATTTCGTATTTGCTCGCCGCGACCGAGCAACCAGCGGAAATCAGCGAGCGAGCCAAGGCGGCACTAGCAGAGCTAGAAGCACTTGATCCCAAAGGTGTGAAACGGGCGCGAAGCTACATGGCGTTTGGTTTGCTGGCACGGGCAGGTGCCAAGAAAAAAACAGCGGAGAAAACCGCCGAAAAAACCACTGAGAAAGCAACAGAAAAAGAAACAGCGAACGACGCCCCCAAAGATAACACGAGTGTCACCGAAGAAGTTGTCACCGAAGAAGAGGTCGTCGCCGAAAAGACCAAAACCGAAAAGACCAACACCGCAGTCCTGTCCGCAAAAGAGTCCGCCACCACGGCTCTGGTGGAGGATAAAGCAACTACAACGGGCACGAATGACCAAGAACAAACGACTAGCGCCGCGGCTGACACCCAAGAAAAAGTTCCTGCCGAGAAGCCTGTCGAGACGACACCCGCTGCCGACGCCCTCGCAGAAAGCGCGCCACCTGCTGGGCCGAGCCGGATGGTGATCATCGGCGGCCCGTTGATCGCCGGGCTGGCCTTGTTTGGCGTTTTTGCGCTGCTGCTACGTGGAGCCGACGTGCGTTCCAATGATTCGTAATACTTTTTTTGAAACAAACACCAACAAACATGTCTACCAGCGAAGCCATTCTCGATTCCGACTACCAGGACACTGATTCGGACGCCGACTTTCAGTATCGTTCGCTCAGCACGGCGGCGATCGCCTCGGTCGTGTTTGGTGTGGTGTCGGCGCTGACATTTTTGGCGGGCAACAATAGTTTGCAAGCGTCTCTGATGCTCTGTCCGATTCCGGTCGTGGGCTTGATTTGCGGATTTGTGGCGCTGAAAAAAATTCGCGAGATGCCCGATCAACTCACCGGCTTCAATGCTGCCGTTGCAGGGATCGTGATGTCGTCACTCGGTTTGGTCGGCGGGCTCAGCTACGCAAGCTATATCTATGCCACCGAGGTTCCGCCCGGCTACGTGCGGCTCTCCTTCCACGATTTACGCCCTGACGAAATTGAACTCAAAGCGAAAGAATTCGTACCACGCGATGTCAAAACTTTGGACAACCAACCGGTTTTCATCAAGGGTTACATGCGGCCCAGTACGCATGTCTCCAAGACGGGCACGCCGGTGCGGCACAATGTGAGCCGTTTTCTGCTCGTGCGAGACAGCAACGAATGCTGTTTTGGCGATATCTCGACCGTCAAATACTACGACCAAATGCTGGTGCAACTGACCGAGGGTTTGACTACCGACTACTCTGGCGGCATGTTTCGTGTGGCGGGCAAGCTGCGCGTCGTGCCTGCCGACGCCAAGGCAGGTCGTCGCGAACCGGCTTACTTGCTCGAAGCGGACTATGTGCAATGATAGATGCAATGAATCGATCGATCGTTCTCTCGTTGGTCGTCCTAGCTGTTGTCTCTTGCTGCAATGGCTGCGACAGCACGCCGGCGCAGGTCGTATCGCCAGCGGTACAGACTTCCTCGTCGCCCTCCCAAAGTCCCAGCGAACCTCCTGTCGCGAGTGAACCAACGCCAAACGCCCCTACCGCCGTGGTAGAGGCTACTTTTGACGATCTGAAATTCGATATCGAACCCGACGCGGCCTTCGATAAGTCGATGCTCACTCCCAAAATCACTGAACTTTGCGAGCAACGCATACGCATCCGCGGCTATATTTATCCCACGCTCAAGAAAAGAGGCATCAAGCAATTCGTGCTAGTGCGCGACAATCTCGAATGCTGTTTCGGGCCAGGGGCGGCTCTCTTCGACTGTATCCTCGTGCATATGAAAGCAGGCAAGACGGCCGAATTTTCGATCCGCCCGGTAGCTGTCGAGGGGACGTTCAAGTTCGAAGAGTTCGTCGATTACGATGGCACCACTCGAGCCATTTTTAGAATCGATGGCGAGTCGGTGGAGTAGCGAAGGCAAGACACGAATGACGAAAGACTCAATGACGAAGGAATGCCCAAACAAGAAATCCGAAAAAACGGGTGCTACCCCCGTCAATTTAGCAGGGGGAGGGTGGGCTGTTAAAAGGTAGGGGTTGCTGGCAAGAATAGGTGTTTTGCATAGGGGCGTTTTTGTTCCACACTTAGTGCCTCATTGGTCCAAAGGATTTTACCACGGAGGA
>JAADGD010000191.1 GCA_013152515.1 Planctomycetota bacterium | reverse complement strand
GGTTCGGTGAAAAACTACTTTTCTTCGCCATCCTAGAGTAGCGACGAAGGCAAGTGTCGCGATTAAAGTTTGAATACGTCGGAGTCTTTGATTCTCCCTCGCTTTCGCTTCTTCACTGGACATTCCTTGTTCGATATTGGATATTCGACCCTGGTCCTCAAGAAATATCCAACACCCAACAAGGAATATCCAAGGGGGAAAACAGGTAGGTCAGAACAAGCCTTTAGCGAAGTTCTGACAATCTCGCTTTTCCTCTTGTGCATTACCTCTATGCCCCGCACTGCCCAACAACTTCGCGACGACGCTCAGCAAATTTGGTGGGCGGGTGTCCGCGCGGTGCAGCCGGCGCGGTTGATCCCCGAGTTTGTGTCGGTCGAGGGGCAGACACTTTTCATTGGGGAACAGGAATTTGATTTACACGCGATCGATCGCATTGCGATCGTTGGCGCAGGCAAAGCGGGGGCGGGCATGACGCTCGCGTTAGAGGCGGTGCTGGGCGAAAAATTGCTTGACGAAAAACAGGTATTCGGCTGGGTCAACGTGCCGGGCGATTGTGTCGAACCGACGCGTTGTGTCAAACTTCACGCGGCGCGGCCGGCGGGAATCAACGAACCGCGGCCCGAGGGTGCCAGCGGGTCGGCAGAAATCTTGCGTTTGGTGGGGCAGCTTGGGCCGCGCGATCTCTGTTTGTGCGTCATTTCTGGCGGAGGTTCGGCGCTGTTGCCGGCGCCAGTGGAGGGGTTTTCGTTGGAGGCGAAGATTGCGTTGACGCGAGAAATCTCGGCGCGGGGCGGGACGATCGAACAAATGAACGCGGTGCGACGAGAGCTGAGCACGATCAAAGGGGGCGGGCTGGCGCGGGCCTGTGGGGCAGGGCAGTTGGTGTCGTTGATCTTGTCGGACGTGTTGGGCGATGATTTGGAGGTGATCGCTTCGGGGCCAACGGTTGTGCGGCAGCCGACGCCTGAGTTGGCCTTACAAGTGCTTGAGGAGTTGCAGCTAGGCGATCTTCCGGCGGGGCACGAGGCGATTGGGTTGTTAGAGCGACGAAACCGGCAAGAGGTTAAGTACACGTCTCAGGGTTCCAAAACCCCCTCCCCTAACCCCTCCCCCAAAAACGGGGGAGGGGGATTGAAGATAGGCTCTGGGCGGGAGGTTGCGAGCTGCGAAGTCGTCAATTTGCTGATCGGTAACAACGCAACGGCGGTCGATGCTGCGGGGATCGAGGCAGAGCGTTTGGGTTACAGCCATGCGATGATTTCGGCGACCGCGTCGGAAGGCACGGCGGAATCGGTGGCTCAGCACTTGGTCGAAGTGGCCAAGTCGATGCGCGATCGAGCGGAGGGCGGAGGCCCCGACTGTTTAATCTCGGGCGGCGAACCTGTTGTGCAGCTCAGCGACGAGTCGACGCGCGGTAAAGGGGGGCGTAATCAACAGTTGGCGTTGGCCGCACTGGCAGCGCTGAAAGATTGGCGAGGCTTGGCGTTGCTCTCCGGCGGCACCGATGGCGAAGATGGTCCGACCGACGCGGCAGGCGCGCTGGTCGACGAGCAGATCGCCGCGCGTGCAACAGAAAAACAACTCGACGTGGCCGACTACCTACGCCGCAACGACGCTTACCACTGTTTTCAGCAACTAGACGGGCTGCTGAAAACCGGTCCCACAGGGACGAATGTTTGCGATTTGCGCGTGATCACTGTGAACAAGGATGAAGGCGGAAGGCGGAAGGATGAAGGATGAAGGTTGGTCCATGACCATCTCATCCTTCATCCTTCATCCTTCATCCTTAGTTTCAGTCCCACCACCATTGATCTGCTGGCAGGTCGCTCAGATCAATGGCATCGCGGGCTGCTTCGACTTCGCCCTTGTCGTCGGCGAGGAGGTTTTCGGCGCGAAGGGCTTGCTTCGCTTCGATCTGTACGCCGCCGCCGACGGGGGTGGCCAGATGGCGGCCTTTCCACATGCTGTTGACGGCCGAGGCGACTTGTTGCGGGGCGTTGTAGGTTTCGACGGGGTAGATTTCTTCGTTGCCCAACACCGACAGATCCCAGCCTGCTTTGCCGTACAGGTCGTGTTCTTGCAGGAAGGCGGCCGCGACGAGCATGTCGACGCAGTTACGAAGCTGGCCGTAGACAGGTGCGTTTTTCGCGATTTGGGCGTATTTTTGCGTGAAACTCTGCGTGAACTTACGACTAGCCCGATTTTGTCTACCTGACTGAACACGTGAACCATCGCGGGCGACCAACTCGTCTTCGCCGACCAGTTTAACGCCGTTGCCGACAAACTCGGCAGCATTGCCATCGGCCGACATCTTGATCCGCTCGTAGTCGGGCACAAACCACCAGCGACACATCGCGTTGCGAGCAATCGAGGCGAAGCTTGCCAGCGAGAGATAGCTACGAATACGAGCAGGCGCGGGTTCGATGCCGATGCCGATGAGTTTCATTTTGTAATCGGCTTCGACCATCACCTGAGCAAAATGTGTCTTGGAAGAAATGCCACCTAGCGTGATCATTTGCAATCCCAGGTTCTCTCGGAGTCCTGCGACGATATACTGCTCGTCGCCCGGCTGAATTTGGCGGCCAACGCTGCTCAAGAATTGCTGCATCCGTTGCAATCCTTCGGGCGTGGCATCAATCGAGCAGTGCACCAATGGGTTCGACTTTTGGCCGGGCGGAAAGGCTCGCAGCGCCACGATCAAGTCTTGCAGTTCCATAGTGGGCTGTCCTGTGTGGAAGCCCACGACGCGACCGGCGCCCGTTTCGACCCAACCTTCGGCGGGACCGGCGAGAACGATGTCTTGCGTTTCGGGATAGTAGAAGACGTACTGAATGCGTGTGAGGCCTGCCAAATGTAGCATCGCTTCGTCGGGGCCGTGGCCTTCGTCGATTGCTTGTTCGATCAATCGTGCTAAACGAGTGAGCGAGACTTTTCGCAGCGCACTACGTTCGGTGATCTCTCGGCCAAGGCGGGCCATCGATTCTCGTACCCGTTGACGCGTCAATTGCCCTGTCGGATCGTTGACGGTCAAGCGTTGCAGCACGCCTTCGGCATCGACCGCGACGCCTGCGAAGACACCAGGGTTTTGATTATTTCCAACGCCACCTCCAACGCCACCTCCAACACCACCGCCACCTCCACCAATCTGAGCCAGAACCAGTTGGCTGGGTAGGAGCAGCAATAAGCCAACGGCAACCGATGTCACGATGCTCGTGCGGCGCGAAAAAGCGAAGAGACGGGAAAACATAGTGACCTCTGGATTGCGAAGAAAATTTCTGTTCCGAACTGCCGCCGGGCCAGTGCCTATCTAAATAGTGCCTATCGAAACTGTGCCTAGCTGGAGCCCGTTCTGCGAAAATGGGCAGTTGGGGCCAACTTTGATCATAATTCCTCGGGGCCAGAGAATCAAGGAATTCCTTGCAAGGATCAGCGAGATGTTAGTAGCCGCGGGCGGAAGCCACGGCACGCAGAGGCTCAACCGCGGCTTCCGCCTGCGGCGACAGTCGATACCTCTGGAACATCCCGAAAAACCGGCACTTCAATGTTGGCAAAAGCCCCCCAGATGTTGAAAAAACGCCACACCTGCCTTCCTAGGCGTTACAGTTTATCAGCCATTCCCGCGCGCTCGGCCCGGCCGAGGTTCGTCCAATGCCATCATCAACGACATAATTTGCGGCCAATTCCTATGTTTCCTCGCACATCTCACCGCGTTTTGCTGCTGACGGCGCTCTCGGTGTGCGCTCTGGCGGTGGCCGGATGTGCTGGGATTCCGAGAATCGACCCCAGTGGCGAACGTGTCTTTATTTGGCCTCGAAATCAAGTTCCGGCCGTGCGGCCTGCGACGACCAACGCCCAAGCCCCAGCCGTCTATACCGACCCGGTCTTTCCGCAGCCCATCTTGCCAGCGGGGCAAGTGCCTGGTGCCGGCCTTGCTGGACTCCTGCCACCGTTGCCGCAAGACCGGCTGACGATTACGCCTGAACGTGTGTTGGCTCCTGTGGGGAGCGAAGTGATTTTGAAGGCGGGCCTTTGCACGCGTGACAATTATCTACTGACCAAATCAAAAATCGAGTGGTTGCTCGCTCGCGACGAAGTCGGCGAGTTTGTTGAGCTAGGCGGTCGTGGATGGAAACGAAATCCGCTACTGCCGTGGAACAAACCGAAAAAGATCGACAACCAATACGCTGTCGGCTACACCGCTCAAGTCCCGCTACAAATCACTCGTGGCACTGCCGACCCAACTGACGACGTGCAAGTCGAGCCGGGCGAAGCGTGGGCCAGCGTCACTTCGCCCGTCGAGGGCACGACACGCATCACGGCGGTCGCTCCCGAAATCGAAACGTGGGCCAATCGTCGCGCGACCGCAACGATCTATTGGGTCGACGTGCAGTGGACTTTTCCGCCGCCCGCAGTCACCGCCGGTCGCTCGCAAGTATTGACCACCACCGTCCGCCGCCACACCGACGGCACGCCGATCGAAGGTTGGCTCGTCCGTTACGAAGTGACCGACGGCAGCGGTGCCCTGCGAGGCAACGAAACGGGCCAAGTGGTCGAAGTCCCCACCGACGCTCAAGGTCGCGCCAGCATCGACGTCACTCCAACCGGCAGCGCAGGCACAACTTCGCGTATCGCTACTCAAATCGTCCGCCCCGAGCGATTCCAAAACAGCAACGCGCCGCGGCTAGTCATCGCCAACGGCGCCAGCACAATCAACTGGACCGACGGCGGCAACGACTATTTGCCCACGCCCGACGACTTAGGCAGCCCGTTGCCGCCGACCCAAATTCCAGGGCAAGGCTCGCCATCACCTATTGTGCCGACACCTGCAACACGACGCGGGCCGAAGCTGGAATTGGAAATTTACACCAACGACTCGCAGACCGAAGTCGGACGGCAGGCTCGCTTTGAAGTCGTGATTCGCAACACAGGCGACACCACCGCCACTAATATTGAACTTAGCGACCTCTTCGACGAAGGCTTGTACTTCCAAAATGATCCTCAACGTTTCCTGAAAATCGAAAAAAAGATCAACGATCTTACTGCCGGTGAGCCTTACTCTGAGTTTCTGACGTTCGATGTTCGTCAAGCGGGACGGCTGTGCCAAAATTTCACCGTGACTTATAGCGGTGGCAGCGCACAAAAACAGGCCTGTATCGTTGCGTCGCAACCGTTGCAGCCGCCGCAAGGCAAACTGCAAATCACCAAACAAAGCCCCTCGCTGCGCAACGTCGGCGAGACGGCGATCTTTACACTCGCCATCAAAAACGTCGGCGACGGGCCGCTCACCAACATCGAAATCACGGACACTTACGACCGCGTCTTGCAGCCGCAACCCTTTCCGGGGGCTGAAATTCGCGATGGCAGTCTATTTTGGCGGATCGAGCGGATCGAAAAGGGTGAAACCAAGCAGTTCAATGTCACTTGCCAATGCCTCGCACCAAAGCTCGAAGCGTGCAGCACCGTATCGGTCTCTGCCGAAACAGGCGCGGGCGCAATCAGCACGTCCGACAGCAGTTGCACCGAAATCCGTCCTGTCCCCCTAGATGTGGTGCCAGGCGTTGATTCTGCGCCAGGGGGCAATGTGGTTCCACCCGTGACGCCACCTCCTACCGGCGGCGGTACTGCCACCCCGAACACAACGGGCGGTTTGCGAATGGAAATCCTCTCGTTCGCCAATCCAGCGCGAGTCGACACGCGAATGACCTTTCAAATTGTGATTAGCAATCACGGTACGACTTCAGACCGACAGGTCCAGCTTCGCGTAATGTTCCCCGCCGAATTGACGCCGGACGTAGCGGCTATTCAAAACGAAGCCAACGTCCCGGCGCAATTCGACGCGATCAAAGGCGAACTACTTTTCGCTCCCATCCAGGAACTCCGTCCAGAAGATCGACTAGCCATTCTCATCCCCTGCAACGTCAACCAACCCGGCGTCCGCAAAGTCACCGCCGAACTCTTCAGCCAAAACCTGCCCCAAGGAATCCGTCAAACCAAACCGATCGAAATTATTCGCTAAAGAATAAGGTGTCAGGCCGTAGGGTGCGTGCAGCGATAGCGAAACGCACCTTTTGTTTCATCTCGGTATCGCACACATGAATTGCCACGTCATGGTGCGTTACGCTATCGCTGCACGCACCTTACGGTTCTTCTTTCGATTTTCTTTGGACAAAAAAAACGTAGGATGGTGCCGTTAGTCCGTAGGGTGCGTGGCCGTCGCCAAATTTGGTGCGTTCCAAGAGGATAGAATGTTGCCACCAGCATAAA
>JAADGD010000107.1 GCA_013152515.1 Planctomycetota bacterium | reverse complement strand
CACGTCGCTAGCAAAGCCATGGCGTCAGAATATTTTGTAAAAAATACTCATGCAATCTGTGGTAAAATCTAAGCTCGGAGAGGCGTGCTACTCTGTCACCTCCCACGAAACTGTCACCTCCCACGAAAAATGATTTCTCGGAACGTGGCCCATTCGCTGGGGGTCGGTTTGTGATTTTCGCCGCAGACGAGGTTGGTAATCCACTCGTCGGTACGGCGGAGCCGATCAGACAGTTGTTCGAGGCTATTCATCGTCAGCTTGAAAGCGACCGGGTTGCCAGCGGCGCAGAGCGTGTCGAAATCGTCGCGGCCAAGCCGTAGCAGTTGCATGTCGGTCAGCGCAAAAACGTCGGCCGAATGCGGGGCAGCGTGGAAGAAAGACATTTCGCCAAACTGCATGTTCGGCTCTAGCGTGGCAAGCTTGATCTCGCAACCGGCTTCGGTGCGACGTCTGACTTCGCACTGACCAGCGAGGATAAACCACAGGTTCTGTACCAGTTTTCCTTGCGTAATAATCTGCTCGCCCGCGTCCACTTCAACACGGTGGCCGATCGCCAGTAATTCGTTACGCTGATCGTCGCTCATGCCGTGAAAAATTGGGAGCTGAGCTAGAGAGTTGTTGGTCATTGTAATTACCTCATGGAATCAGATGGGTATTTATTGTAACCGTTCACGACGCGGAAAGAAGAAAAAGAAGGAGCCACAGATAAACACGGATAAACATAAACACAGATGCAGATGAGGAAGGAATTTTAAGCCGAATTCGATTGCCAAAAAAGAAAAATAGCGGGAAAACGCCGAATCCCTCCAGAAATCAGTGTTCATCCGTGGCTAATTTTTCTCCTCGCGTGAACGGTTACGTATTATTGAACCACGAAAGAAACGAAGCACACGAAAAGGTTTTGTTTTCGTGTGCTTCGTTTCTTTCGTGGTTCGTATTTCAAGTTATCCCCGCCAGTACCGTCGCTCGACCGACGCGGCTGATACCTTGCATAAAAGCTGCCGTACGCAGGGTGACGTTTCGCTCGCGTGAGAGTTCCCAGACCTCCTCGAAAGCTTGGCTCATCACGCGTTCTAGTTCTTGGCGAACACGGTCGAGATTCCAACTGTAATACTGGCGATTTTGCACCCACTCGAAATAGCTGACCGTTACACCGCCAGCATTGGCCAAAATATCGGGGACGATCACGACACCACGCTCTGCGAGCAGATCGTCGGCGTCGGGCCGGACAGGTGCGTTAGCCGCCTCGATAATCAGCGGGGCTTTGATCTTCGCGGCGTTCTCCGCCGTAATCACTCCCCCCAAGGCGGCAGGTATCAAAAGCTCAACGTCGAGTTCGAGCAGTTGTTCATTCGTGATTTTCTCTGCCTCGGTGTAGCCCTCCAAGCAGCGGCCATGCTCGTTGGCGTAACGAAATGCTCCGGGGATATCTAAGCCATCGGCTCGAAAGTACCCGCCGCTGATATCGCTGATTGCCACGACTTTGCAATCGGCGTCGTGCAGAAATTGTGCAGCGTGTGAGCCGACATTGCCAAAACCTTGGATCGCAACGCGCGTTGTTGGCAGCTTATGCCCCAGACGGCCGATGATTTTCACCGCGAGGATACCGACACCACGGCCGGTTGCTTCTTCGCGGCCAGAAATGCCGTAGTGTTCGACTGGCTTACCGGTGACCACGCCCGGATTAAAACCGTGGTACTTGTTGTGCTGATTCATGATCCAGGACATGACTTCGGCGTTGGTGCCCATGTCGGGCGCGGGAATGTCGTGGTCGGGGCCGATGATGTCGTGAATCTCGTCGACGAACTTGCGTGTGATGCGTTCCAGTTCGCGATTGCTTAGCGAACGCACATCAACAGCAATGCCCCCTTTGGCGCCCCCGTAGGGAATGTTGACGACCGCCGTCTTCCAGGTCATTAGCGAAGCGAGGCTGCGCACTTCGTCGAGATCGACTTCCGGGTGAAATCGCAAGCCACCTTTCATCGGTCCGCGAGAATTATCGTGCTGAACTCGAAAACCAATCAGCGTTTCGAGGTCACCATTATCGCGTTCGATGGCAATTTGCACCTGCACCTCACGTTTGGCCGTAAGCAGCAGCGTTCGCATGTTGTCGGTCAACTCAAGCTGATCGGCGGCGCGGTTGAAATAAAGTTGGACCGCTTCAAAGGATTTCATAGTAGATTCAGCGAAAAAATTGCGGCTAGTCACGACAGGGGCATTGCGTGGATAATAAGGTCTGAGACAAGCTAGGGCAAGCAAGATATTGAGTTGACGTAAGAGAACTGCAAAGTCAGCATTCCGATGAATTTTTCTTCCAATTCGATAAAAAGAATAACCACAGAGGTTTGTTGTGGAATACGGCTTTACATTTCGCCTGTGGACTGATGACAAAATACGGAGCTAGCGAGACATTGGAAGACAATCGCCTGGAAATTCGCGTGACCGAGGAGACGGTGACTACTCGCCGACGTCGCAGCGGTCCGCCGTGGCTGATGCTTGGCGGAGGATTGCTTGTGCTGGCAGGCGGCGGCATCGTCCTGTTTTCTGGCGACGACAAGCCGCCTGCACCCCAACCTCAAGCCACGGTTCCCGGCAATCCGGTACCGGAGGTCGTTGAGCCATTGGTGCAAGAGTCGACCTTCGCCGACGATGGCCAGTCGATGTGGGTTTCGCCGACAGAGGGCAAGCCGATTGATCTCGGCTACTTACTGCCCGGTACGCAGTTGGTTTTGCACATCCGCGTTGCCGAGCTGCTAGCTCATGCCGAAGGCGAAAAAGTGCTGGCCGCGTTGGGGCCGTGGGGAGAGCAGATTGTCGAGCAGCTAACCCGATCGACCGGTGTGAAACTTCCAGAAATCGAAACGCTGCTGCTGGGAATTCGCCCTTCTCGCAAGGGCACATTGGACTTTGCTTTGCGCCTCGGTCTTGTTCAGGAGAAGACGCAAGCGGAGCTTGGCGAGCCTTTGCCTGTACGAAGTGAAGTTGCTCGTTTTAGACCCGATCAAAGTGAGGGCAAGGTATTGGTTTTGTGTTCGGCAGAGGTCTTGTCAGAACTCGAATCCGCCGCAGCACAACCACCGCTCTTTGCACGCGAGTTGCAGCGAGTATTGCAACGAACCGACGTGTCGCGAATGGCGACGCTCGTTTTTGCCAGCAAGTTTTTGCAGATCAATGGTGAGGAATTTTTGTCGGGGGCAGGCGAACCTTTACGTGAGGCGTTGGGCGATTTCCTCGGCGAAGAAGCGACTGCCATTGCGCTCAGCGCACATTGGGACGACAACTTTTTCTTGGAACTACAATCGACTGTCGCTCTCAACACGAGACCCCATCGGTTGGCGGCGCTGTTGGAGCAACGCGTCGCAGCGTCTTCCGATCAAATTGAAGATGTCCTTTTGGCCGAACCGCCTCATCCCTACGGTCGCAAAGTGTTGGCCCGTTTTCCGGCGATGTTGCGGAAGCTTGGCAATTACACGCGTTCGGATGAAGTGGAGGGGCTTAGTGTGTTGCGTTGTTATCTTCCCGTGAATGCGGGGCATAATTTGGTGATGGCTTTGGAGTTGCTGCTGGAGGGCGAGACAAGTCGCGACGCTTCGGTTGTTTTGCGGAGGGGGGACATTTCTTCTGCGGAACCGTCGGGGTTGGCCGAGCGTCTCCAGCAATCGACTTCACTCGTTTTTCCGAAAGAAACCCTCCAAAGGGCCCTGGAAATACTGTCCGAAGACCTGGGCGTGCCACTCGAAATCGCTGGGCGTGACCTACAATTGGAGGGGATCACCAAGAACCAGTCGTTCGAGATCGACTTGCAGGACCAGCCTGGGGCGGAAATCTTGCTGGCGGTGTTGCTGCGAGCCAATCCCGACCGAACGGCAAGCGGACCGACCGACGTCAAGCAAAAGCTGGTTTACGTCCTCCGCCAGGGCGAGATCAAGGGCGAGGGGGATCAACCTAGCGTAATCGTTGTGACGACACGCTCGGCTGCCGCCCGTCGAGGCGAAAAACTGCCAGCCGTTTTCGAGCCTACGGCGCGTTGAGTTGTTACAATAAAGCCAACGGAACATTGAAAGAGTGCCTTCTGCGATTGAGTACGACGCTTTGGAACCATTCAAGATTATCTGTGTCACGTGCCAGGCAAAGCTCTCAGTGCGCAATGAGTCGCTGATCGGGCAGATCGTTGCCTGTCCGCGCTGTGACAGTATGGTCGAGGTCACGCCGCCGTTGGTTGCAAGTATTCCAGCAACTCCTTCGCCAGTTCCCACGAGCGAGGAGGCCGCTGCCGATGTTGGTGCTGCCGATATTGGCGTTGCCGATACTGGCGTCGCTGAAGAAATAGGCGTTGCCCAAGATGCAAGTTTGCCAGCAACAGAGGCCGAGATGTTATTGGCAAGTGCAGGAGTTGCTAAGTACAAGTTAATTGTTTGGTCCTTAGCAAGCTTTTTCGTGGGCGCAGCTTTAGTCGGAACCGTGTTGCTTACACGTAACAATCCCAGTAACGAAGCGACGACACTTGTGCCGAAGAACCCCGCCCTCGCCCCTGCACCGTCCTCAACATCCATCGCGGCAACGCTGCCAACACCGAACGAACCGGTGCAGCCCTCCCCACCAACCGTCGAAACTCCACCAACAAACGTACCCAAAGAAGCAGTGCCCGCCCCAGCAAGCGACGAGCGCATTACCGCCCAGCCAACGACAGAACCGGTCGAGCAGCCGACGCCGATCACACCAACAGACGAATTGCCGGAGGAAACGCCACGCATTGCGCGGCGTTTTGATCCGCTCGACTTCGACCCCGAACGTTTAACGCTTGCCACCATCGATCAGTCACCCGTGCCGGTTGAGCCTTCGGCGCCGGACTCTCCTGATGCAGTAGTCGAGATGCCTGAAGAAGTCCCTTCGACGGTACCGCTGGTGCGCCGTGGACCGAACGGGGGCGAAGAGACACGTGAGCGCGATGCGAACAAGCAACTGGCGTTGCTGATTCCGAGAATGAAAATCGATAAAATGTCGCTGGTTGATAGCTTGCGATTGTTTTCGCACTTGAGCGGCGTACCCATGAGTGTGGCCCCCGAACAACTGTTGATGGCGGGCATCACTCCGCAAAAAAGAGTCTCGTTCGCTGCGAGCGAAATCAGCTTGGGCGAGATGCTCAAGCAGGTACTCAAGCCGCTGCGTTTGGAGTACACGGCTCATGGTGCCCAGATTGTCGTGACCCGTCAAGAAGCGACGAAGCACCGCGAGATCAATTACCCCATCGACGATTTGGTCGCTGCAAACACAAGTGCAGAGCAGCTCGCCCGTTGGGTCGAGCAATTGGTCTTGCCCCAAACGTGGAAATCTGCGGGTGGCGAAGGTACTTTGGAAGCGACGACCGGAAGCCTGCGGATAGGGCAAACCCAGCAAGTGCATTATCAAGTGCTGATTTTTCTGGAGCGATTACGCCTCGCACGCAACCTGCCGCCGAAGAGTCGCTATCCGGTCAAGCGTTTAGCAGGCACGCCGGCCAACATTTTGCTCCAAGAAAAACTCGCGAAATCGGCAACCTTCACGTTTTCGCAGTTCACGGCTATCGATGAAATTTTTGTCCATTGGCAAACCGAATTCGACGCGCCGCTGTTGATCGACTGGCCAGCGCTAGCGGATACCGACATTTGGCCTTCGACCACAATCGCTTGTGCCATTATCGACAAGCCGTGGAGCGACGCACTCGGAAAAGTCTTAGAGCCGCTCGGATTAGGTTGGCGAGCAACGACAGGCGGCGCGATCGAAATCACCTCGGCAGAAAAAGTGCAGAACGAGTTGCAACTGGAGCTTTATCCGTTGCGTCGTAATTTCGAGGGGGATGTCGCGCAATTGCGCGCGCTCGCTAAGCAGCAAGATGCGGGCGTGATGCTTTACGATCCTGTCGGAAAAGTTCTGCTAGCGTTGGAACCGGCGTCGACGCAGCGTTTGATTTTTCGGCGGATCAGTGAGCAGAGGTTGTTGAGGGAGTAACTCAGATGGCCACACGGTGCCCCAAACTATTCCCCCCCCAACGTCCGCTCTACCGCCGACGCAATCTTTCGACAACCGGCCATTGTTTCCTCGAACTGCTCGAAGTTGAGCGACTGGTAGCCGTCGCTTAGCGCTTTGCCGGGGTCGGGGTGGACTTCGATGATCAGTCCGTCGGCACCGGCGGCGATCGCGGCCCGCGACATCGAAGGGACCAACGACGTATGTCCCGTGCCGTGGCTGGGGTCGATCACAACCGGCAAATGCGTGCGCTCTTGAACGT
>JAADGD010000080.1 GCA_013152515.1 Planctomycetota bacterium | reverse complement strand
GACACGATCGATCTCCACACGACCGCTGGCTCTCCCGCTGCGCAGCGGGGGAACTAGCTGAATTAAGTAATACCACATTTTCATCTTTTGATAACATACAAGACACTAACTACTCGTGGATCCGTGCTGCCCAAAATACGCCGATTGATTTTAAGAGCCAACTCGCCAGGAACAACACTGCGAAATGATCGACACGCAGACTGCCGATGCTTATTGGTGCGAAATGTTTAGCCATCCAGTCGAATAGCACGCCGCCCAACAACACGCTGAGCGAATAAGCAAGCTGCGTCCACGCGAACCATGCCGAGGCGTACGCGGCCGTTTGATCGGGTGGGCTGAGGCCCAGCATCAGGTTTGGTTGCGCCACGTTTTCGCCAGCGTAGGCGAGCCAGCAGACGTAGGCGCCCACGATCCACCATCGCGTTTCTGGCGTGGCGATCAAGAAAAATAGCGGGGCCAACGCGATGATCCCTTGCGAAAAAGCCAAAACCGAAACATTACCGCGACGGTCAACCCAATCGCCCACCGACGGCATCAGCAGCGACTGCACACCACGCGAGCCCGCGTCGAGCACTTTTTTTTCGACAAACGTCATCTGCAAAACGCTCACTTGAAACATCCAGCGTGCCGATTGCATCAAGCCATTGGAGAACGAAAACCACAAACCAAACCACAACAGGCGGCAAAATTTTTGGTCGGTCAGCGGACTGAGCAATTGGCTTCGCAAGCTTGCGCGAGGCTGGCCGCTTGGGTGTAGCGGCAAATCGGTCATCCCCACCAGCGGCCAAGTCGACAGCACAATCATCGCCGCCCCGCCCAAACCACACGTCGCATAAGAAATCCACGCCCAATTGGGCCGTTCGATGGCCTCACAATGATTGGCCCACAGGTAGGTTCCCACTGCCGCCGCAACCGTGCCAGTGACCTTCCCCGCGTTGGTCCAAGCTTGCCGCCGACCGATGAAACGCCCGCGAACAACGCGCGGCACGAGATCGCCAAACCACGACCACAAGGCGACCGCGCCCATGTATTCCAACACATGATAGCCGGCCCACATAGCAACTAGCACCGTCACCGACAGAGACGAAGAGGACAGTACCTGCGGGGCTGAAACAATCGGTAGCACCAACAAGACTAACGCGCTCGCCAAGAACATCCGAATGCAGAATTTTCGTCGGCTACCCACTTGCTCTAGCCAAAAAGGCGTCAGCAAACGCAGCAACCCAGCCAAAGACGGGGCAGCCAGCAACCAACTAATCGCCAAACCGGTCGCACCATATTCCTTCGCCAGAAAAATCACGAGCGTCGTGCTAACCAACCCGCTCGCCACGCCCCACAAGCCACCATTGACATACGCGCCGACGATCGACCGGCGGCGTTGATCCACAGAGATTCTTGTCGAGTGATGGGAAGGGCTTGAGGACATGGCAACCAACGTACGTAGATTCGTGTCGCTCAGCTAGTGCCGACCTACTTGCTACCGTGCAGGAGTGTGCTCAAATGCGATTCCAACGCCGCCACGCGTTGGGTAGTCCACCATTGCAAAAAATCTCGGCGAACTTTTTCGATCGCCTCATGCTCCTCCACAATCCGTTCTGCGAGCTGGGCTGCACGTTCGGCTGGCGGCAGATCTGTCAGCCAATGCTGAAACAAGGCCTGCGCCGTGGCGTGATCGTTCAGCCGGCCCAGCCGTGACTGAATTTTTTCGACCAACGGATAGACTTCTTCGCGCAACGCCACCGGGAAGGCACTGTGAAACAACTCGATCGAATACCGCAGCCGTTTTCCGGCGATACGCAACTGGTGAAGCTGTGCCACGGTTGGTTGCTCCAGTTCGGCCAACTCAAACATCCCTCGGCTGGCGGTTCGCAAGGCTTCGCGAGCATACAGGTCGAAACGAAGGGTTGGTCCATCTGCGGACCGGTTTCGCAACGAGGTTAAGCAGCGTTCGACGCTTTCGTCGAGCTGGCCCGTCTCGGCTTGCTCGGCAACATCGACCACCGCTCGCTGGACATCAAGTCGACGCTGCTCAAGCCGTGCAACGAGGTACGCATGACTCGACTTGGTGCTTGGCTCTGCTTGCAAGCGTTCCAGCAAGACATCGGCGTCGCGCGCAGGCCCCGCCGCGCGGCGTAGTTTCCGTAGCCATTTCCGCAGCCGCTTGGCCTTGCCCCTCAGCAACGGTCGAAACGCCTGCAGCGCTGCCCCAGCCCGTCGACAGCCGACGCGCAGCTGATGCACGTGTTCGATGTCGCGATGATATTCATGCGCCGCCAGTGGCAACATCTGCTGCACTACCTGCATGCGCAACTGCAATATCTGTGCAGCGACCTCCGCTGCCGGTTGGCTCCCATCGCTCACTTCGACCCATTTGCCCATAGCGACCAGCGTAACTGCTGCCTTGCTCCAGGGCAAATCGCTGGGCCTTCCAAGCAAGTATCCGTTCACGGAAAAAAGAAAAAAGCCGCCGATGAACGCAGATAAACGCGGATATTTGAACTTCGCTACGTGTCAAAAACAACTTCGGCGCATTTGCGTCTATCTGCGTTTATCGGCGGCTCTTAGTTTTCCTTGGAGTCGTTGCAAGAGGATTGCTGGCCCGTGAACAGTTACCCAAGCAAAGACCCAGATAGTTTCGCCGGAAAAACGGCCTTTTCCAAGTGACGTGAAGCGCCAGAAACGCGACTTCAAGCCGCGTTCGTCGTGTCGTCGGCGATTTGTAGCTTGGGTTGAATGGCACCGGGTTGATCGCTTGAGGACTGCGCGACGATCCAAATTTCGTCGAAGAGGTTTTCCTGTTCGATCTGAATGTGGTGATAGCGAATCAATTCTAAGATTGCCAGAAAGAGACCGACCAGTTGCGACTTGATCATGTCGGGTTCAAACAGATCGGTGAACAGCAGGCGTGGCTCGCTGGTGAGACGCTGGCGGATTTGATCCATGTAGATTTCGATCGGCGTATCGTCGTAGCGGATTGCTGTGGGTTGGGTAGCGGCGTTGTCGCGCATCACGCGAGAGAAGGCACTGACAAGATCCCAAAGTTCGACTTCTTGGATCGGTTGTTCGGAGGGGTCGATACTCGTCGTCGGCAAATCGTTGGCTCGGCGGGCGTAACGCTGCTGCCACTGCTGGCTGCGCTCTTCGAGCATACAGGCAGCGTCTTTGTATTTCTTGTACTCCAGGAGCCGCTTGACCATGTCCTGACGCGGGTCTTCGATCGTTTCCTCGGTCTCGAGGTCCTCGTGCCGAGGAAGCATCAGTTTCGATTTGATTTCCATCAAGCGTGTGGCCACTTCAAGAAAATCGCCGACCGCGTTCACATCGATCTGTTCGAGAACGGTAATCAATTCGAGATACTGATCAGTCACCAAATCGGAATATCAAGAATGTCTAACTCGTGCTTGCGGACCAGATACCAAAGCAGGTCAAGCGGGCCAGAGAACATCTCGAGTTGGACGCGGAAACGCATGGTCGAAGGCGGAAGGTCGAAGGCGGAAGGCGGAAAATGGCCGGGGGGGGATTATGCTCGTTGGGGCAGTTTGACGCTAGTGCAGCCACCGATGGTAAAAAGCAACATCCTCCTAGCTGCAGGCGGAAGCCGCAGCAGTAGCTCAAAAACATCTCTCCTTCCCTCCCCTTCCTTCCTCCTTCCTCCTTCCTCCCACAACAGCCGGTATTGTTAGCAGGGGCTAGCATCTCTAAACTCTTCATGGGTGAAACGTAAAGCAAATAGGGGGGAGAGATCAACGTGGACGAACAGCGAATCTGGGCACCCTGGCGGTTGGCTTATATCGCCGGCGAGGAAGATCCCAACGCACCACCGCCGGAGCCGGACGATTGGCGTCCAGGAGCAAAGCCGAGTTGTTTTCTTTGTCGAGCGAGTGCTAGCTACGAGCTGGCGGAGGAAGCTCAGCGGCGAAATTTGGTCGTCGAGACCGGCGAACATACGGTCACGTTGCTGAATCGCTATCCCTACAGCAACGGCCATTTGTTGGTTTCGCCGCTGCGACATGTGGGGAAGTTACATGAACTGACGCCCGCAGAACATCTGGAGGCGATGCAGACATTGGCTCGTTACACACAAGTGTTAGAAAAGCTAATTTCGGCCACAGGTTTTAATATCGGCTTGAATCTTGGTGAAGTGGCCGGCGCAGGCGTGCCTGGGCATCTGCATTGGCACTTGGTGCCACGCTGGCCCGGCGACAACAATTTTATGCCAACACTGGCTGGCGTGCGTATGATTCCTCAGTCGCTCGAAGCGTTGTGGGAAGCGATTGTAGCCTTCGGCTCTGCCGAGGGATGAATCGTTGGTAGCCCCCGGCTCTGCCGACGGGATGAAACTTGAATATAACACCCTATGCGCGCAATCCCCCGGCAGAGCCGGAGGCTAATCATGACCGAAATAGTTCACTTGCCTGACGAATCACTGTGGCTGGCTCCCTACGCGATGCACGCGACTGCTAGTGCCGGACGCGAGTATCCCGAATCGGCGCATCCTTATCGAACACCGTTTCAACGCGATCGTGATCGCATCGTCCACAGCAGTGCCTACCGCCGACTGGCCCACAAGACGCAAGTTTTTACCGGCGACCGAGGCGACTACCATCGCACGCGGCTGACGCATACGCTAGAAGTCTCGTCCATCGCACGAACGATCGGCCGCGTCTTGCGGCTGAACGAAGATTTGATCGAGGCGTTGGCCTTGATGCACGACATTGGCCATCCGCCGTTTGGCCACGCGGGCGAAGATGTGCTGGACGAATGCGCTCGTGAGGTGGGCGGATTCAATCATAATGAACACGCGGTGCGGATTGTTACGCAATTGGAAAAACGCTACCCCGACTTTTCTGGATTAAATCTTTCGCAGGAAGTTCTCTCGGGGCAACGTACCCGTGTGAAGAACACTCAAAAACCTAGCCCCCAGCCGCTGCTAGAAGTACAAGTTGTCGATGCCGCCGACAGCATCGCTTACGACTCGCACGACGCCGACGATGCGTTGGAACTAGGTTTGCTGGAATGGGAGGAGCTCTTGAAGGTGCCGCTCTGGCGAGAAGCGGCGAAGCGTGTACAAGCTCATTACGCTGCGCTCGACCCGATGCAGTTGCGCCGTGCCGTGATTCACCAATTGATCGAAATCATGGTCAGCGATCTGATCGACACCAGTCGCAGTCACCTTGCCGAGTCACAAATAAAATCTTCCCAGACGGCGGGAAATCACAAGAGTCGCCTCGTCGCGGTGTCCCAGCCGCTTCAAGAGCAGATGGCCGAACTGGAGGCTTTTCTCTTTGACCGAGTCTATCGCCATCCGACCGTGTTGGCCGAGCGGGCGTTGGCTGGCGAGGCTCTGCGAGAGATGTTTGCTCGTTATTCCGAACAGCCTGAGAGTTTGCCCAACGATTGGAGCCAACGCTTGGCCACCGAAGGAATACCCCGGACCGTCTGCGATTATCTCGCCGGGATGACTGATCGATATGCTTTGGAGGAGCACCGTCGGCACGCGTCGCTCGTGGAATAGGCTCAATTACTAGGGCTGACTTCACGCACTTTCCTTGCTAAAATGGAGCTGTGGGGCTATGAATCTTTCCAAGCAGCAAGGTCTTCTGGCCGTGCTGCGTACTGTTTATCAATGAGTGTGCCAACGCTATGGCTCTGGTAATTCTGCGCTTCGTGTTCTTGATGCTGGCGATTACTCTCGGCTTTCGGTTGCTGAAGGCAGATGCCTTAGCGGGTGTGGATGTCTTGACGAGCGAAAACGCTTGGCTGCCTTGGTTAGGTTTTTTGGGCGTGCTGGTTGCGGCGATCGGCGTGATCATTGGCGATATGCAGATCAAGCGCAAGCGTCTCGATACGATCACCGCTTTTTACTTTGGAATGCTCATCGGCTTGGTTTTGACCTATGTCTTGCAACTTGCCCTGACACCGATTATGCCGACCGAACCCGAGTGGCTCGTCGGTTGGTTGAAGTTGGCGATGGCGTCGGTGGTTTGTTATTCCTGCATCAGTGTGTTGCTACAAACGAAGAACGACTTTCGTTTTATCATTCCCTACGTTGAATTTGCCAAAGAGATCAAAGGGCTCAAACCGTTGGTTTTGGATACGAGCGTGGTGATCGATGGTCGGATCGCCGACGTGGTCGAAACGCGTGTGATCGACAACCAGCTGATCATGCCGCAATTCGTCATCGCAGAGCTGCAAACAATTGCCGACTCGAGTGACCGTCTGCGGCGCAGCAAAGGTCGGCGGGGGCTCGATATTCTCAATCGGTTGCGATCTGATCCCAAAGTCGACCTCGTCATCTACGATCGCGAACTGCCACAATTCGCCGGTCAGCCGGTCGATCAAAAGCTCGTGCTGCTAGCCAAGCACCTTGAGGGCAAAGTCGTCACCAACGACTACAACCTCAACAAAGTTGCCAAGCTGCACGAGGTTGGGGTCATCAACCTGAACGATCTCTCCAACGCACTCAAACCGGTGTTCCTGCCTGGCGAGATGCTAGAAGTACGAATCATCAAACAAGGCGAAGAGGCGGGCCAGGGTGTCGGCTATTTGGAGGATGGAACGATGGTGGTGATCGAAGAGGGCCGCGACTTTGTCAACGAAAACATCATCGCCAACGTGACCAGCGTATTGCAAACAAGCGCTGGCCGCATGGTCTTTGGCAAGTTCGAAAAGTTAGCGAACAACGGTGCCCAATAAACTTGGTTCTTCAGGGATTTTCGTGGCTAGTCGTCCGTATTTTTTGTCCCGGTAGGGATAACCCATCGCTCATACTGTAGCCACTAATAAATTTCTGAAGAACAATAAACTTACTGCACAACTTCAGCATCCGCTGCTGGTGTAGCCTCAGAAGTCGTCGCTTCCTCGGTCGGGAATAACGCCTTATCGATTGCCGGCAACATGATCTCAGCGAACTCGGTTGCCACGTTGTGATCGATCACTTCTTCGTCAGCCTGGACGGTACTCGTGAAATAGAGTTTGTAAAGCGCTTTGGCCAAACCGTAGCGCCAACGGGGCCCTTCCTCTGGGGCCTCCCATTGGTTGGCGCCTGGATGGTTGAAGGTCCAGAACACACGTTCCTTGTTGCGGCTAAATGCGTCTTCTTTTTCAAACTTCGCGGTGTAGAAATTCGCTTCGGTACCATCGCTCAATTCAATGAGATGACGTACTTGGCTGCCTGTTTGGCGAAAGCCGGAACTCGGATAACAGATATTGGGCGTGTGACGCGTAATATCTCGCGAGTGGCCCACGATCAGCCAGAGGACTACGGTTTTTCCGGTCGTCACATTGGTGTAACGTCGCGAGACATAGCCGATCGCACCGGCCGTTTTCCTGACCACTTCGTCGACCGGCAAATCCTCACCTTCCCACTCGCCAATGTTGAGAGGCACCTTGGCAAACCGTTCGCTGAGCTCCTTGGCTTCGATACCCGGCTCGCTCCAGCGGTCCTTCATTGCGTAGCCTTCGTAGAAGGAAAGCGAAACAATAGCGACCAAAGCCAACACAGCGGGTAACAACATACGAATCATGGCAATACTCGGCAAAATACTCGTTGGAAAAACTGGGAGCTGTCTACCTCTTCACGTTATGCGTGCCACTCCCCTCTGTCAAGCAATCGCAACCTTGCGACGCGACACTTACGCTTAAAAACAGCACGACCGCTGAAACTGGCCCACCCGACAACCCTAGAATCCGCACAATGCCACCAACGCGAACTAGAGGTTATCTGCTACTACCGCCCGTTCTGATTAACTGCCACAAGATTTCCTTCTCGAAAAGCTTGCGCCATGGCCATCGGTACTTCGGCCTGGGCAAGTAGCACGGCGGCGCGGTTTTCGGCGACTTTGGCTTTCATTTCTTGTTCGAGGGCGACTGCGTTGGCGCGGCGTTGTTCGGCGAGTGCTTGGGCTTTGCGCGTGTCGGCTTCGGCTTGGTCGGCTTGGAGCCGGGCACCGATGTTTTCGCCGATGTCGATGTCGGCGATGTCGATCGAGACAATTTCGAACGCCGTGTGTGCGTCGAGTCCGCGATCCAAAACCGCCTTCGAGATGCGATCGGGGTTTTCCATCACGGCCAGGTGCCCTGTGGCCGAGCCGATCGAGGTGATGATACCCTCGCCGACGCGAGCGATGATTGTTTCCTCGGTCGCACCGCCAATCAACTGGCCCAGATTGGTGCGAACCGTGACACGAGCACGAATCCGTAGTTCGACGCCGTTTTTGGCGACGGCGCTGAGCGTAGTCTTGGCCGATTTATCTGGGTCGGGGCAGTCGATCACTTTGGGATAAACACTCGTACGCACCGCGTCGAGTACGTCGCGTCCGGCAAGATCGATGGCTGCCGCGCGATCAAAATCCAAATCGATGTCGGCCCGCTGGGCAGCCACGATTGCCTGGATCACTCGCGGTACGTCCCCGCCAGCGAGGTAAAGGGCTTCGAGCCTAGCGGTGGTGATACCCGTCGTTGGATCGGTCCCGACACCAGCCTGCATCGCCTTGATTTTAGCGTCGACGATCACCCGCGGATTGACTTGCCGCAGCCCCATGCCAATCAGACTGAACGGGCTGACCCGGGCGTTGGACATGTAGGCTTGCAGCCACAACGAAAAATATCGTGCGAAGAAGAGCAGAAACCCCAGCACTAACAGCCCCACCAGAGCGGCGGCGAATAGCAAGACCATCTGCATGGGCTCTAATTCGGCGAAAACAACGACGGATCGATTCAACAAGATCATGTGACTAGAGTCCTGGTTGGGCCTAGTTGGGCTTGATTGGGGGAAATGGTCCTCGACGTAACAACTTGCGGCTACGACAAGGCGAGAACCACGCCCAAGATTCTAACACAGATAGCGGCCGGAATGAACCGACTTCGGCGGTCGTCAGGGCCTTTCCCTTTTCCACACTGGGCCAGTTGCGTGCTATTCCAGGAGTTTAACGGACTGTTTTTCCACGCTATCACGGAGGTCTAATTTTGAAACCCGCCCCCGCGGGGAGCTTGCTGACGTTTTTGTCGCAGGTTCCCGACCCACGCGGGCGCCAGGGACGTCGCCATTCTTTAGAGGCTATGCTGGCCTCGGTCGTTTGCGCCATGCTACAAGGCGCTCGCGGCTATTCTTCCATCACCCAGTGGCCATGACTCATTAAAACTGGCGACCAAGATGCCGAACTGTGGCATGCCTTGGGTTTTACCTGCCGACCTCCCAAGTTGGGAGCGTTTCGTAAACTGCTAATGGCCCTTTCGCCGACTCACTTCGAGCGAGTGCTAGCGGATTGGGCCAAGTATTGTCTCGGAGTGTCCAGTGAAGATTTGCTTGAAGCAGTCGCTATGGACGGTAAAACTCTATGCGGCACTCTCCAAACACACGAGCGAGCCGTGCATCTTCTCTCCCTGCCGGATCAGCGTACTGGCTGCGTATTGAGTCAGTCGCGTGTCGATGCCAAGACTAACGAACACAAAGGTGCGTTTGAGCTGCTCAAGACCTTGGTGCTCAAGGGTCGCGTGATTACGGGGGATGCGATGTTCTGTCAGCGTGACCTTTGCCAAGAAATCCGCGACCGAGGTGGGCATTACTTCTTTGTGGTGAAAGAGGGTGCAAGTCGCGGTTTGCGCAGCTTGTCAGAAATGCGAGACTACCCACTGAAAAATCAGCTGAAGGATCAGCGGAAGGATCAGCTTTC
>JAADGD010000153.1 GCA_013152515.1 Planctomycetota bacterium | reverse complement strand
CGGCCACAACGCAAAAAAACGTCGTGTCCGTCGTGTCGTAGTGGTTCATTTTTCAATCCTTGGCTAGAAATTAGGACTTTGCAGTCCTCCTATCTTGAGCCGTTTTTCGCTTGCTTGACGCGGCGCAATATGTTAGAAAGGCAGTTCTGCATACCAGGAAGTCTCTTCGCAAGTTTTTCCTTTTTTGTATCCGTTCACGGGTCAACAAGCAACAATAGAGTCTCACGCAAAGGTGCCAAGGAAAAAAGGAACCGCCGATGGACGCCGAAAAACGCAGATGTATAAATCGAGTTCAAATATCTGCGTTTATCGGCGGTTCTTTCTTTTTTCGTGAATGGTTACATTCTTATCTTGTCAGTAAAATCTTGAAGGAATCGGTTCAATGCGCCTATCTGCCCCTGCCCGCGTGAGACACAAAGCGACGCTTCTAGGTTTCACCCTCGTTGAATTGTTGGTGGTGATCGCCATCATCGGCGTACTGGTCGCGCTCCTACTACCCGCAGTCCAAGCGGCACGCGAAGCGGCACGTCGGAGCCAGTGCATGAACAACCTCCGACAAATGGGATTAGCGGTTTTGAATTACGAGCAAAGCAGGCAGTCCTTACCTGCGGGGAGTACCACGTTTCGTTCGGGAATCAGCGGCCCTTATTTTAGCACTTGGTCGGTCGACATCTTGCCCTACATGGAACAGCAGAACACTTACGACCAATGGGTACCAGAAGATGCCATCTCGGGCCTCACGAATCAGGCATTGCGAGAAACTTTCGTGGACGTCTATCTGTGTCCCAGTGATATGGAGCTAGACGTACTTGCAACACCCGAGTCGGGACCAGGCAGCACTCGTCGCAAGCTATGGGGACCGGGCTCTTATCGGGCGATGTCTGGGCATTCGCTCGGAGTCAATGGCGATCACTATTGGGATAATCCTGAAGCGGCAAGTTCTAATTATGAGGAGGCAATGCCCTTGGAGCGACGCGGTGCGTTGTACACCGTTTCAACGAACCCTCCTAGCGGGGGAAGTAGAGGAGGAGGTAAACGCAAATTTACTCCCGTTCTGCTGGCACAGGTTACCGACGGAACCTCGAATACTTTTTTGGTAGGCGAGTACCATACCGCGACTTATCAAAGCCGACGGTCCTTCTGGGCGTATGCGTACACCTCTTACAATCAATCGAGCGCTTTTTTCGAGAGTCGCACCTTGCTGGCCGATTACACCAAGTGCCAACAGATTGGCGGCGGCGGTGCGCATACCTGCAAGCGGGCTTGGGGAAGCTTGCACGCTGGCGGAGCGATCCAGTTTGTCTTTTGCGATGGCTCGGTCCATTCTGTCAGTCCCGACGTCGACATGGAAGTGTTTGTTGCCACCTCGACGATCCAGAATGAAGAAGTGCAAACACTCCCTAGCAATTAATTTCTGTGGCTATTAAATCCCCCATAGATGCTAAACCCCCAATAACTGGTAAAATGAACAAGAACTTCGGTAGAAGTGCAAAGCTTGGTCTTTGCAGCTCGATCCTCCTTTTTTTTGTGATTCCACTGTTGCTTGGATGCGATAGTAGTAAGCACCAACTGGCACCCGTGTCAGGAATCGTCACCCTCGACGGCGAGCCGCTAAGCGAGGGCGTCATCAATTTCCAACCAATGGCTGGCAAAAATGTCAATATCGGTCCTGGTTCGAATGCCCGGACTGACACGCAAGGTCGCTTCGTCTTGAACACCATTGATGACCAGTCGGGGGCCATCGTTGGCAAGCACCGAGTGCGCATCTATTCTTTCAGCCCAGAATCGCCTCGTGTTGACGATACCGATTCGGGACCTCCCAGCGAACGCGTGCCGCATCGATACAACTATCGTAGCAAGTTGACATTTGAAGTGCCTGCTGAAGGAACGAGTGAAGCCAATTTCGAGTTGGAATTACCCTAGTGCGTTGCCCCCATCAGAACTGCAAAATTCTTTTTTTGATCCGCCAAGGACGCTAAGGAAATTTCTGGAACGGGGTAAGTTCCAGAATGCCAGGAGGACTGCAAAGTCCTAATTTCTAGCCAAGGATTAAAATATGAACCACGACGACACGACGGACACGACGTGCCAGCTATCGTCAAGCGCGTACGTTGTGTCGTTGTGGTTAGAGTCTTGGAGGTAGGGGACGCCTGGTTCCAGAATGCCAGCTCTGTTGAACCTCGAAACAGCTTCCAAGCCTACTATAGGTCGACAAAAGCCGGAACTTGGCGATTTTGACCTCTAACACAGTCGCTTGGCAGTTTTTTGTGCGAATAGCCGGCGAGCTACGTCTCGCCGAATTTCTCAACTCTACAATGCACTAAGAGCCTATCCCAGAACCCTGTGAGAGGGTGCCAGCGGCCAAGAAGGCAGGCACTTCCTGGAGGTTTTGGGACGTGCAGTAAATCGGCGAGACGTAGCTCGCCGGCTATTATTTGGCGATTCTCGCAAACTTTTTTGCGTGTGATCCCGTAAAGAAACCTATCACGTCGGCGCTCTCAGGGGGGCGCGCCGACGTGAGTGGATTTCTTTGACTCGAACGGAATCAACACCATGTTTACGTCTATTGTATCTGCGTCTATTGTTTTTGGGTTGTCTCTACCTAGACCATTTGGCTCCGTGCCTGTCGCTCGCTGGATCGGATTTTTTGTTGGCCTTTCGCTTACCACGAGCAGTGCCCTGGCAGGCCCGCCTTCGCTGGCGTTTGATTTTGGCAATACGGCGGTGTGCCGCGAAATCACGACCGAGGAGGCCGCGAGTCTTTTCTCTGGTCAAAAGCTGGTTGAGCTGAAACTTCGGATCTCTGTGCATTTGCTCGCCGGAAAAATCAGCGATGTCGAAGAAGTGCGCATCGAAATCGGCGATTGCGATAGTCGCATTCGTGTCGCAAGTTTTTCGCCGAATACCCGTCTCGAAAGCAACTTTAGCGAAGACATCACCGTGACCAAAACGACCGAAAACGGCAAGTCGCTCGGTGCGTCGCTCGGCGGCGAATCGCCGGTGCCGCTGGGCAATGTCGTCGCGCATGTGTTGCCCAGCGTGAATGGCGGCATGAACAATCGAGAAGTCCTCGTCGAGAAACAAGTCCGCCGGGCTCCACAGTACGCCGTGGTCGCGAGCGGCACGATCGGTCAAGAACATGGCGTCTTCTTCAAACTCCGCGCATCGCCGCAGACAACGCTCGAAGGCTCGCACGAGCTGACTGTCCGTTTTGTCGTGCCCAAAAACTGGCGTGGCGACGCCCTTCGCGTTTGTTGTTACGCAACTGGCCAAGAAAAATTCTTATGGACCAAGCAACAGGCGACCTGGGCACGCACCTGCGCCCCGCTGGCGGTCTACCTCGCCGGCGACCTCGAAGCCCGTCTCGCGGCAGAGGAACATGTGAGTCGGAAATCGCTGTGATTGCTTGGAAAGGCTACTGGCTGAGGCATTGGCGATTTTTGGGAGGTGTGCCTGCTCTCCGTTAATCTTGGGCTTTCATCGAATTTGTCCACTGGAAGCTGCGGTTTTTTGACTTTTCCGCTTCCACTGCTGGCTTCCGCCTGCGGCTGCTAGGCAGTAGAATGGCCGACTTTGTTACCGCAAACTTTCCACGTACTGAAAAGCTGAGAGCCCCATCATTTCCGACTCGAAGATCACCACCGAAAACGATACTGAAAAGGCCGCCGAGCGGAGCTTGCAGTTAGCACTGGCCGCTGCGCGGACTGCCGAGGATAACCGCGGGCAGGATGTCGTGGTACTCGACATGCGCGAAATCACGCCCGTTTTCGATTATTTTGTGCTCGTGACTGGTAGCAGTCGGCGCCAACTGCACGCGATCAGCGAAGAGATCGACCATTGCCTGGAAGACGAACTGGGCGACAAGCGGATGGGCATCGAAGGCTACCGCGAAAGCCGCTGGATCTTGCTCGACTACGGCACGGTCGTGATTCACATTTTTGACGAAGAACTGCGCGAGTTCTACGCCATGGAGCAATTTTGGAA
Source organism: Planctomycetota bacterium (assembly GCA_013152515.1). Lineage (GTDB taxonomy): Bacteria > Planctomycetota > Planctomycetia > Pirellulales > Lacipirellulaceae > Bythopirellula. The sequence continues at coordinate 2,372 of JAADGD010000153.1, read as the reverse complement.
TCAAGCCGCGCGCGTGCCGTTGCCTTGGCAGGACGAACAGCCAACCGACGAAGAGACCCAATAGACGTAGGATGGGTCAAGTGAGGCGAAGCCCACGCCGACCCATCATGAACTCGCAGGTCGATGGGTCGGCTTCGCTTCGCTTCCTTGACCCATCCTACGAAATCTCGTGGATACTTTTTGTTGCTTTGAGACCCCATGAATTTACTCGCCGAATTACGTCAACGCTTTGCCGCTGCCTTAGAATCGCTCGAACCGGGCACTGTCGAACTTGCCGAGATGGTGCTGCCGAGCAAGGACGCCAAGCATGGCGATTATCAAGCCAACTGTGCGATGCCGCTCGGCAAACGGTTGAAGCAACCACCGCGAGAAATCGCTCAGCAGTTGGTTGATCGGCTTGAGGTGAGCGACCTCTGCGAACCGCCTGAGATCGCCGGGCCGGGGTTTATCAACCTACGGATTCAGGACACTTGGCTGACTGAGCAATTGCAGGCGACGCTGAGCGACAAGTCGCAGCTTGGTGTAACACCTGTGGCCGAGCCTCGCACTTTTGTGCTCGACTACTCTTCGCCGAATGTGGCCAAGCCGATGCACGTTGGGCACATTCGCTCGACGGTGATCGGCGCTGCTCTTTACCGCGTGTTGAAACAGCTAGGTCATCGTGTGATTAGCGACAATCACATCGGCGACTGGGGCACGCAGTTCGGCATGATCATCTATGGCTACAAGCATTTCGTCGACGAAGCGGCGCTGGCCGAAGCGATGGTGCCTGAATTGAGTCGGCTCTACAAGCTTGTGAGCCAACTGGTCGACTATCATGCCACGCGTTCGCAGAAGATTCCTGACATCGAACAAAAGATCAACGAAGTCGTGGCCCGGCTCGAAGAAATGCACGACGCGACCGAACTCGAACACGACAAAGATCGCAAGAAAGCTGCGAAAAAACTGCGGCAGGCCGAAGGACAGTTGGTCGATCTGCGGAAGACGCTCGACAGTTTACGCAGGACGGTGGCTGTTGTCGACGACGACCCAGCGCTGGCCGCGTTGGCTGCCGAGCACAGCAAAATTGGCGCAGCTGTGCTTGCCGAGACCGCAGCCCTGCACGTCGGCGATGCGACGAACAAGGCGCTGTGGGATCGCTTTTTGCCGGCCTGTTTGGCGGAGATTGACGCGACCTACGAGCGGCTCGGCGTGACATTCGACCATGCGCTGGGCGAAAGCTTTTATCACGATCGGCTCGCTGGCGTGGTCGAAGATTTGACCGCACGTGAGTTGGTCGAAGAGAGCGACGGCGCAAAATGCGTTTTTCTCGATGGGCACCAGGCACCGTTTATCGTCCAAAAGCAAGACGGGGCGTTTTTGTATGCCACGACCGATCTGGCAACGGTGCAGTATCGGCTCGAAGAGTGGAAACCCGACGCGATCATCTACGTCGTCGATCATCGGCAGTCGCTACATTTCGAGCAATTGTTTGCCACGCTGCGACTCTGGGCACGCGACGGAATGAAAGAGATCGAGCTGCAACATGTCAGCTTCGGTACCGTGCTGGGCGAAGATGGAAAACCGTACAAAACGCGTTCGGGCAGCGCCGTCGGGCTGACCGGCTTGCTGGACGAAGCGGTCGAACGGGCGCACAAGATCGTTTGCGAAAACGACGACGCTCGGGACGAGTCGTACGGTGGGCCTTTTCTCTCTGCCGACGAGCGCCAACAAGTCGCCCAGCGGATCGGCATCGGCGCGATCAAGTACGCCGACCTTGCGCACAATCGTACGAGCGATTATGTGTTTAGCTACGATAAAATGCTGGCGATGAATGGCAATACCGCGACCTACATGCAGTATAGCTATGCGCGGGTGCGGAGTATTTTTGGGAAGGGCGATGTTGATTTGGTGGCGTTGCGCACTGGAGGTGCTTCGCTTCGTTTGGAGGAAGTGCAGGAGCGGGCGTTGGGGTTGGCGTTGGTTCAGTTTAGCGAAGCTTTGAGCCGGGTGGCGGCCGATTATCGGCCCAATCACCTGACGACGTATCTCTTCGATTTGGCGAGCAAGTATTCGAGCTTCTTCGAGAATTGCCCCGTGCTGAAAGCCGAGGACGACGTCACCCGCGACAGCCGCTTGCTGCTCTGCGATCTAACCGCACGCACGCTAGCGCGAGGGCTAGAACTGCTCGGCATCGAGACGGTCGAGCGGATGTGATTGTTTTTCACAATTCAAGCAGCATGCGAAGCCTGTGATCGACTTCTGTCGCTACGGTTGGCGGCAAGCTCCCTAATCGCCTTTTGATATTCCGAACGTGGATCGTCGCGAGTTTGTGGAGTCTCAATACCGATTTGGTTTTGAGGTTTGTCGAGGCATACTGCGAATCCGCCGAG
>JAADGD010000013.1 GCA_013152515.1 Planctomycetota bacterium | reverse complement strand
GGGCAGCGACCTGGATCCCCAGATGAGGCTGCCGATGACGTGATCACGAGCAGATTGTGCTTGACGAGCAGCGAAGTGATATCGGAACCTCCGTTCGCATCGGTGGTGAGCGTAGTGCCATTGAGCGTAGGTGTTGCTGCTAGAGGCATCGGTTCGACAACCAACTGCACCGTTTCGCCGGGCATCAACTCAGCCGGCCAATTGAATTTTCGCGACCAGACGTGCGTGTCGTCTGTTCGTTCACATTGCCAAGGATGACGGAGACGGATGGAGTGCATAGTGGGCGCTATAGTTGTTAGGCGCTGGGCGCTAGTTTTTTTTATTTAACCAGCGCCTAAAAACCAGCGCCTAGCATCTCTATTCGGTACAAAATTCCGTGTGACGGTTGCTTCGCGAATCTGGCGCGAGTCGCGGTCGTAGACTCGGATTTTGACTTGCATACCACGGAGTGGGGTGTCGTAGGGCGGAGCGGTTTCGCGCTCGAGTGAATCGTCGACACCGTTAGTGCCGTTGGTGTCGAGGCCGTCGGTGCCTTCGTCAACTGCACCGGTGAGAGGATCCCCATCCTGGACGTTGTCATTACCCGAGGTGTCGTCTTGATCTAGTCCATCGTTCTCGTAGTGGTAGGGCCAAGTGTCGTAAGCAACAGAGGCTAGAGTTGTCGTTGAGAAATTTAATCCAGACTTAAATTTCGGAACATCTTCAAAGAGAGTTTCAGGGATGTTCGTTCCGGTCGGTACAGTAGTTCCAGTCTTATTCCAAAATAGGTCAACATAGGCACCGTATCCAACGGTATTAGCTATCGTAGGAATAGCTATCGTAGGTCTCCCCCACCCGACATCTGAAGGTTCTAAAACCAAACCAGCAGCATTAGTTAATATTGGTGCACCTGGATCATACACTCGCAGATCAAACGCCAAAACATCGTTGAGCATGACGTCTTCGCCTTGACGGTCAACTAGTGGGGGGACCGTTGGATCAAGCGGATCTGGGTTGGTTGGCCCCCATTCAAATGGCAAACCGAAAGGATGTAAGACGCTGTTAGTAACCGTAGGAAATCTATTTCTGGTGGTTGGAGGATTAAGCCGAATGGCCGAAATATCGATCGCGTGGGGGAAATTGGCTGCTCCACTGATATGAGCAAAACGATTCTCTCGCTTCGTTAAGTCGGACAAAGTGTTCGGCACTCGCAGATTCCCCTCTTGACGGAAGGAAACATCGCTAAGGTGATAGTAAATTTGATCCAGTGGGGTATTTTTCGCGGTAGTCGCGGTATCGACATAGGGTGGCAATTCACTCACCCATGGCGCAATCAACAAAACACGTCGATACACGGTTCGCATCCCTGGCTCACCATTGGAACTATCAGCCGGATTCTCAACGGCAAACCAAATGACCTCTGCTAAATCGGATTCAATGGTTGTGACTACCCATCGGAAACCGGTACCATCTGGGTCTTGCCAAACCGGCAAACGGCCAACAAAGGGCTCGCTCTCGCTTCGCACCGTGAGCGCCAAAATGTCGTCGTAGTCGCCAAGGCCACCGCCGTCGGTGACCTCGCCAGCAACTAGAGTCAAATTGCTACTCGGCACGATGGATAATCTTCGATCAAGACTATCGACACCCGGTGTTCCTCCTACCAACAGACCACTAGGGTTCCTATCCGACCACTGTCCCTCGATGATCTCCAGATACCCATCGTCGTGATCATCGCTCGGCAGCTTCGGTCGCGCGGCGCTCGTTGCGCCGGCGAGGTCTTTGAAGAGCCGCGCGCGGGCGAGGCGGAGTTGGGTGCCAAGCTGCATACTGGCGTTGCGAGTTTTGACGCCGGCGCCGAGGTTGGCGAACAGGTTGACCACCGCCGCCATCATGATCAGCGTGACCGCCATGCTGATGAGCATTTCGACGAGAGTTAAGGCGCGAGGCGCGAGGCGCCCCTTGCTGAGTATCAACAGAGTGCGATTTTTTGAGGTGGTGCGAAACATGTGCGTTGTTGTTCCTAAGGGAAGTGTTCCCAAAAAAAAACGGCCTGCCCTGATGCCGGTTGCGTTAAAACTACTGCTACGAGGAAGGTTGTACTTTTTCCATGATCCAGGCACGAATGAGGTCACCTGGATTCATTCCCTGTGACTGAGCCATGCTTTCGACAGCATCCGCGTCTTTGGTTGGCAGATGAACTTGCACCACTTTTTCACGCTCAAAGATGGGCGCAGGTACTTCCTCCATCTGTTCTTCAAAGTCAGTAAGGTCGTGGGTGTCCCAAAACTGGGCCAGTTCGTGAATAGAATCAGTCTGTGGAATTTTGTTTGGGTTCATCGGTTCTTCCATTGTCTGTATCGGCGCCGTTCTTTGGCGGTCATGGTCCGTGAAGTGACAGGATAGCCTTTACCGTCTGGAAATTGAATAACGACACAGAATAAATATCGGCCTTGATGCGTCTGCCCAAGGACGTAGTAAACCGGGTTTTCACCCTCAGATTTAGTCCTCTGAATTAAAGCCTGACCAAAGCAGGCTTCTTCAAACTCTTCAGGCGTCACGGCGTGCCTGTCAATGTGATCGACCCGATCCTCTGGCCAGATGATATGGTCGATCCTCATACTGCAATTCTAACACAGAGTTGATTCTTGACCAACCAAAAGATAGGTGTACGTGCGAAGAATAGGACGCAGATGCCCGCGGATTAGGCCGATTTTCGCTGAGGGAATCGCGATCTGTGCAAATCTGCGCGAAGTGTGCAAATCTGCGTTCGATTCTGCGGCAGTCTTGCTGCCAAGGGGAATGAAAAGAATAGGACGCGGATTGACGCGGATTAAACGGATTTGCGCAGATAAAAAAGAGAGGGGCATCCGCGTAAATCCTTTCCATCCGCGCCATCCGCGTTCTATTCTTCTTTTCGTGCGCATGAAAAAACCGCCGGCTTCCGCCGGCGGCTAATATATTTTCCGCGACTCAAAACTCGCGACGCACTACGTACCAAACTCCGGACGCCGTCGCCCAAGCTGTCCCTGTAGCCGCTGTACGATCGCGCTATGCATTTGGCTGACGCGGCTTTCGCTCAGGTCGAGCGTCGAGCCGATTTCTTTCATCGTCATCTCTTCGTAGTAGTAGAGGATGATGATCAGCCGTTCGTTGCGATTGAGGCCTTTGGTTACCAGTCGCATGAGATCGGACTTTTGAATCCGCTTGGTGGGGTCTTCGCCCTTTTTGTCTTCGAGAATGTCGATCTCGCGGACATCTTTGTAGCTGTCGGTCTCGTACCACTTTTTGTTGAGACTGATCAGGCCGACCGCGTTGGCGTCGGACATCATTTTTTCGAGTTCCGCGACGGTCAGCTCCATGTGCGTCGCTAGCTCGATTTCGGTCGGCGAACGACCATGCAGTGCTTCGAGTTTTTTCACGGCAGCGTTCAGCTTGCTCGCCTTCGAACGCACCAGTCGAGGGACCCAGTCCATGCTGCGTAGTTCGTCGAGCATTGCACCGCGGATACGCGGGACGCAATACGTCTCGAACTTGACGCCGCGCGACATGTCGAAGGCTTTGATCGCGTCCATCAAGCCGAAGACACCGGCAGAGATGAGGTCGTCGAGTTCGACACCGTCGGGCAAGCGCGCCCAAATGCGTTCGCCATTGTATTTGACAAGCGGAAGATATCTTTCGACCAGCCGATTGCGTAGCGGACGATTCGTGATGTCCTTTTTGAATTCTACCCAAACTTCGGCAATTTCGTCTTGTGCTGCGACAGTCGTAGCCATGCGCTTCCTCCGTGATGCGATCGAAACTTCGTCGTTGGGCGGCCCTATGACGAGGTTTCAATTTATGTTCAGCGAGATTCCGTTCTCGATGTTTTTTTGTGAGGGCTAGGAGTTAGGGGCTGAGAATTGGGGAGTTGGTGATTTCGTTATTCCCTAGTTCCTCGTCCCTAGCTCCTAAATCCTCTTCTAAGCCACATTCGTTGACTCGTTGGTATCGTTTGCTCCAGACAACGCAGCCAATTCGGCTTCGATCTTAGTGCGAACCGACTCGTCAACGGTCTGAGCAGCGATGAAGCCAACCACCATTCCGATCGCGCCTAACAAAACCATCCAACTGAGCGCCGTGGCTACTGTGCCATCGAAGCCTGCACCGTCCTTCATCCCGCGTAACATGACGACAACCATGCCGATCAATGCCATGACTGCGGAGAAGGAACGTGCCATTGGAAGAGCCTTGTCGATCGAAAGAATTCTTGGCGTCAAATCTCCCGCAAACGCGCCAGTTTGACGCAGGTTTGCAGGCTACTAGACCTTCAATATTTATCGACATCTTCGGTGTCATAGTTTGAGTCTATTTTGAGTTTTGTAAGGATTTTTCTGGGGAGTCACTTCGCAAACGGAAATTCGACAGCGATTTGCTGCCGTTGCTGCTGCGTGAGGTTTTGCCGACAAATGTTAGTGAGGCGCTCATCACGTCGGCTGCTAGCAAGCGGATCGATTGCCGGAATTCGCGGTCCGACGTTGGTTCTTTCTGCTGCGTCACTGTTGTCACGATATCGGGGCGCGTCGCTAACGTTGCTGCCGGCGCAATGTTGATGCCCAGGAAGCGCCGGCAGGTGGCTTCAAAACGCATGCCAATCGCTTTGGCAACTTGCGGATCGTCACATCGGTTGATGACTAGCCGGACCTTGCCGTCCACATCGCCCCACGGTGAGAGTTTCACGGCGGCGTAGCTATCCATGACCGCCACAGACTCTTCGGTCGAGACGAGCAAAATCTGCTGGGCAGACTTCCAAAGTTGCCCGACCCACGGGCTCATGCCGCTGCCGGCATCAAGGATGATGACATCGGCTTGCGTGTGCAGAGAACGCAGTTCGTCGAGCAAACGCTTGACAGCTAGGCGGTCTAATTCGGGCGGCGCGTCGGGTGCCCAACGTCCTGGCAGCAGCTGGATCGATTCGCCTAACGGCCGCAGAACTTCGACCGCCGAGCGACTACCGTCGAGTACGTCGGCCAAACAGCCGTGGACTTCCAGGCCAAGTTGCGAGGTGATGTCTGGCTGCAACGGATTGGCATCGACCAAGACCGAGCGTTTGCCCAAAGCGGCGAGTTCACTGGCAAGTTCTGTCGCGACGGTCGACACGCCGACCCCTCCTTTACCGCCACTGAGTACGACGAGCGGAACACCAGGCGCAAGCGCAGGATGTTGTTGAACCGTATCGCGAACGAGTTGTCGAAGTTTGTCGGCTTGATCGGACATGATGAGACGCGAGTTGTTTGGCGCGAGGCGCGAGTTGAAATAGGTTTGTGAGAAAAATAGCCGGCCCGCCACGCGGTCCGACGTCCATTGGTATTCGTGATTTAAGCAATCCCCAGAATCATCTCTGCCAACTTCTTTGGCTGGGCAACCTGGATATCGTCGGGGACATTTTGGCCGTCGGTGAGGTAGCTAAGCGGTAAGCCGCAGTTGCGGGTGACGGAAAGCAAGTTTCCGAGGGCGGTCGATTCGTCCAGCTTGGTGATCAGCAGCGCGGTTGTGCCGACGGTCGCAAAACGCTGGGCAGTCGTAGTCAAACTTCGAGTGCCGCCGACGGCGCTGAGGACAAGGTGAACTTCGTCGGGCTCGGCCTCGGCGAGCATCGACTTGAGTTCCTGGATTTTTATCTCGTCGCGCGGACTACGGCCGGCAGTGTCCATGAGAATCAGATCGAGGTCGCTCAGGCGGGCGATCGCTTCGCGCATTTCGCGCGGCGTGCTAACGATTTCCATCGGTAGGTCGATGATGTCGGCATAAGTACGCAGTTGTTCGACGGCGGCGATACGGTAGGTGTCCACAGTGATCAGCCCGACGCGCCGGTTCTCTCGGAGACGATAGTTAGCGGCCAACTTAGCGATGGTCGTCGTCTTGCCTACGCCGGTGGGACCGACCAGCGCAACCACCCTGCCCTGCCCCGGCGAAGCCTCGATCGGGCCGGCAACGGTCAGTTCGCTTGCTAACATCCGCACCAACGCGGCCTGTACTGAGGTAGGATCACTCTCGTCGATCTTCGCTTCGTTACGCAGTCGCTCGACAAGCTCCTGGGCAACGCGTTCTTCGATGTCCGACTCGATCATGTCGGTATAAATCTGAAAGATCGCTTCTGGCAAATGTCGATTCGGTGTTTGAAGAGAACGCTCGCGGAGTTGCTCGGCCAAAGCGTGCAACTCGTTGTGTTCTTCATGCAAGGGGCCTTGCTCGGCTTGCTGGTGCTCGGTTTGCTGTCGAAGTTGATCGCGATAGCGGGCGCGGTAGTCGACGTCGAGGATTGGTTCCCTTGTCGTTGCTGTGACTGCTTCAGGCGAAACCGTAAGCGATGGCGTTGCCTGTTTTGAGATGGCCAGCTCTGTCGAGGCGGCGATTTCGTATTGTCGACCGCGGAGAAAACGACCGATCAGGCCGGTGTTAAGCTCACGCGTATGCAACACGGTTGCCTCGGCACCTAGTTCGCTGCGGACGAGGTTAAGTGCTTGCTGCATCGTTTTGGCGCGAAAGGTTTTGATTTCCATGACAAAAATGGGGGCTGGGAATTAGGGGTTGGGGACTAGGGCCAAAAAAACGTAACCGTTCACGCGAGGGAAAAAATTAGCCACGGATGAACACAGATAAACACCGATTTCCTGGAGGGATTCGGAGTTTTTCCGCTACTTCTTTCTTTTCAGCAATCGAATTCGGTTAATAAATCCTTTCCTCATCTGCGTTTATCCGTGTTTATC
>JAADGD010000143.1:43669-45841 GCA_013152515.1 Planctomycetota bacterium | reverse complement strand
CGTTGTTTCAAAAATCCGTCAAAAAATTCCGTGCAACGGCCCACCCTTGGCAGCCAGCGCGTCGACGCGGCGTGAAATTTCGGGGTCTTCTTCTAAGGCGGGTGCATGATGTGGTTTGATACGAGCGTCGATCACCAGCGCCCCGTGGCAGCCCCAATGTTTTTCGGCGGTGAAAGAGTCGATGCCGTACAGGTCGCTGGCAGGGTTCGTTCGTGTAAAAGTTGCCCAAATAAAATTTCGCAGCGACTCGGCAACGAACCGACTGTCGTCGACGATCACGATCCAGCGGAAAGCGTTGATCGATTGCTCGCGATCGAAGCTACTGCAAAAACGTACGAGAGATCGTGTGACCTTGTCGCGAGATTCGTGTCGCGCGCGCACCGAAACGTCGTAGTCAAACGAGGGCTCCGGGCACTTCGGTCCGCGAATCGCCAGCACTCCGGGCATCACGACCTGGGGATCAGAAAACCCTTCGGGCAAGTGCAAATCGCTCGGTACTTGTGTGGCCAATTGAAACTTCGCCGGCCCGCCGGCAGCGATCACCACTTTCGAGCCCGCGTTGAGCCCCGCGCCCGAGTAGTCGAGCGTGTCGACGGTGGTTTGAGTACGGAAATGCAGATCTCGCGTCCAATCGGCGCGTTCGAGTACATGGCGCAAGAAGGCGGCTTCGTCGTGCAAATCGAGTTCGGGCGCATCGCTATGAGCAACGATCAACAAAAACTTCGCCAGCGAAAGTTGGCCTTGGCCGAGAATCGCGTTGGCTTGCGTCAACAATTCTTGCGGACGAGCCACGTCGAGAAACGGCATGTAACGCTCGCTGCCAATTGCCAACAACAACGGATGCACGCCCGCCGCATCGACGGCGTGGACGCCATGCACACCCGGCAGCACGACGGGGATCATCGGCCCGGTCATTTCGTGAATCAGTTGGCCAAACAGTGTGTCTTCTTGCGGAGGACGTCCAACGACGGTGAACGGCCAGATGGCATCTTTGCGATGAAAAACTTGCTCGACACGCAGCACCGGAAACGGATGTTTCAGGCTGTAGTAACCCAAGTGATCGCCAAACGGACCTTCGGGCAACAGGCGATCGGGGTCGACCGTGCCAGTGATGCAAAAATCGGCGTCGGCACAAATCGGCAAGCGATTGCCTTGACGTACCATGCGTATTCGGCGGCGATTGAGCGCGCCGGCAAATGTCAGTTCGCTCATCCCTTCGGGCAACGGCATCACCGCAGCGACCGAGAGCGCCGGTGGGCCGCCGACAAAAATGTTGACACGCAGCGGCTTGCCAGCGTGTATCGCCGCCGCATGATGCACACCGATCGAACGATGAATTTGGTAGTGCAGGCCGATTTCTTGGTCGGCGACATACTCGTTGCCGCTAAGCTGGACACGATACATGCCGAGGTTGGAATGCTTCCAGCCCGGCTGCTCGACATCTTCGGTGTAGACAATCGGCAACGTGACAAACGGTCCGCCATCTTGGGGCCAACTTTGCATTTGCGGCAGTTGGCCGATCGTGGTTTGCTGAGCCATGACCGGCCCACTGCGCACGAACTTGGGCAGCATCGTGGCGGCGTAATGCGGCAGCTTCCAATAGTGCCAAGGCTGCCGGAGCAGACGTTGCGGATCGGTTTTTGCCTCGACAAGCTTTGCAACCGCCTGCAACCCATCGCGAAAAATCAAGCGGGCTCGCTGGAGGGTGCCGAACAGATTGCTCACCATCGGAAACTGACAGTCGCGCACGTGAGTGAACATCAAAGCAGGCCCACCCGCCGCGAACACTCGCCGCTGGATGGCCGCCGCCTCGAGATGGGCATCGATCGGCTGATTGATTTTCACCAATTCGCCCTGTCGCTCAAGATCGTCGACACACTGGCGGAGGCTGTGGTAACTCATAAGGAGGACTCAAGGGAAGGAATAACGAATGGAATTCGGATGAGGAACGTCCTTTGATAGGCGACATTCGACATCCGTGCTACTAACGGTTGAAATCTTCGCTTCCTGACAAAACTTTCTTCAATGCTTTCATTTGCAGCAGCAATGGTACTTTTTATTCAGTAAAGAGATAAGACTCTCACTGAGACACAGAGATCCCGGCGCGGCCGCAAGGCCGCAACCAAAAAGTCCCCCTCCCTCTTTTAGGGAGGGGTTAGGGGAGGGTTTTGA
>JAADGD010000143.1:15659-43612 GCA_013152515.1 Planctomycetota bacterium | reverse complement strand
GGCCAACTCAACCGTGGCAACATTGTGGGGAGGGGGACCCGTCTGAAATACCTGCGCATGCTTCGCAAACTTTTACCGTTAGTAACACGGAGAAGAAAGAGCTGCACCTCTGTGCCTCCGTGTCTCTGTGAGAGACTTTTTTGGGTTGCGGCCATGAGCTGCGCTAGGTTACTAACGGTAAAAGTTTGCGCAGCGTGCGCAAGTTTTTTGAAAGGGTTGTCAAATTTGCCTCTCGCAGAGTCGCAGAGACCGCAAAGTGAAGGTACTTGCAATTCCCTCTGTGCCTCTGCGTCTCTGCGAGAGGCTTTTTTAGTTTTTGGTTGCGGCTACGCCGCGCTGGGCTTCTTTCGTCATGGGGTATTTCGTCATTCGTCATCCCCGATTTTGCGGATATTACTGACTACAGGGCGTAAGGCCCCAGTTTCTGCGGTCATTTCGGGGACTAGAAACTGGTGGTCCCTTCAGTTTGCCTTTAGAATGAATAACGTCAATATGCACAATGGGCACGGTTACCAGAAGTTTGAGGCTTGCAGAAATTATGGATCAAGACCAGCAAGAGCACGACGATCGCATTCCCGAGATCGCCATCACCGGCGATCTCACCGAGCGCGAGGCGGAGCTGACCGAGCGGCTACTCGAGATTGAGCCTGGTGGACAATGCACACTCTATTTTGATTCTCCAGGCGGTAGCCCGTACTGTGCGATGTCGTTAATGACTTTGATCCGCTTGCGCGGGCTCCGCGCGACAGGTATCGTCACCGGCGAATGCTCGTCGGCAGCGCTGTGGCCATTTGCCGCCTGCGAACGACGGCTCGTGACCGCCTACAGTATTTTGCTTTTTCATCCGATGAAGTGGCAAAGCGAAGAAAGCGTCGGCTTGGCCGAAGCCGCCGAATGGGCCCGACAGCCAGCTCGAAAAAGATATGGACGACATCCTGGCCGATTTGTTTGGCATGTCGCATGAGAAAATGAGCAAGTGGATTAACCCCGGGAAATATGTCTCGGGATCGGAGTTAGCCGCAGCAGGCCTAGCAGAATTGCTGCCTACGGCTGAAATTATCAATGCCACAGGCGCGATGGAGAAAGTCCTTCATTGTTCTGGAAATGGCCCAAGCCGCGTGAGTAAGCCGAAACTTCAACGAGCGCCATAAGGCGTGCGACCTTTCGTCATACCGTCAGTGGTGGTTCTTTTGTGACTAGGCTAGCCAAACACTTGGTCGCCAGTTCGAGATCATTTTCTCTTGGTAGGAAGACGCCACGCACTCGCAAGCAACGAATAACGCCTTTCTCCAGAAACCCGCCGCCGAGTTGGCGTTGCACTTGCACCAACAACGAATCGCCTTCGCAGCGCTTGATCTGGCTCTCGCCACGATCCTCGGGATGCGTCATCTCGGCGTAGCTCCAATTGCCCTGGGAAGGTCTGAGCAAAAGACTATCCGTTTGGCCTCCGGGTAGATTACAAGGAATTGCGACCTCGGTGGCCACGGCCTCTTCCTTGGGCAGCAACCAAGCCGTTGCAGCAGGTAGTTCGGTTTCAACGGCAAGGCCCGGAAAACTTTCCAGCAAGTCGGTCTGCAAAGAGAGAATCGTATCGAGCAGCAATGCCCCCTGCACGCCGATGGTCGCCCGCCAATAAACCTGCAACGAAAAAGGACGCTCGTTGGTTTCAGCATAGGTCGCGACCAGATCGCTGCCGCGAACATAAACGTCGCTCAAATCGTGCTTCGACAAGGCGGCTGTTGTTCCAGGGTTGACTCCTAACGCAAAACCTTTGATCGGCTCATTACCGAAAAGAAGTTGGCCGAGCCCACCGCAGGGGTTCAGCAAATCGATGCCGGCGGCCAATTGCGGCGCGTGCAGGGTCGCCTTGGTAGCATCCAAACGCCAAACGTCAGAATCACTTGTCGAAGATCGAGTAGCCATGCCCCAATTGTGCCACACAACAACAGCCAAGAGCAACCGAATAGAACAGAACCCCAGCGGCGATGCAAAACGCTCCCTCAACTCGTCGCTTGCGGCTTAGCCATCGCCCAACCCCAGAACGGCCAACAAACCAACAAAAAAACCCCGCCGAACACCGAGGTGTCGCGACGGGGCCGGAACAGAGAAGAGGCCAAAGTATTTGCAGTGGGGGGATAATAGAAATTAGGCAATTGCCTTCTGCCGAATCGGCAGACGGAAGTACCAGCAAACAACTACGGCGTCACTCCTTCCTTTCACATGTGATCATACTCATTTGGCTTGCTGTGTCCAGCTTTTTGGCCGATTCTTTTCAAAAAAATCCAAAGTAACTCGCTCTCTACCCAGGTCAACTCGACGTTATTACTTGGTAAGATTGGAGTTACGACAACTTTCTGGTTCACCAATTATTCTCACTCCGAGCAGACCGCCATGCCCACCAACGAAGAATTACTGGCCACTTGCGAGCAAGCCGCCGTCGCCGGAGCCCAAGAGTTGCTGAAATGGCGAGGGCGTTTTTCTACCCGAGAAAAAGGGGTTCGCGACTTGGTGACCGATGCCGACTTGGCTTCGCAAAACGCTATTCGGGCTGTTATAGAAGCAAAATTCGCCCAGCACGGATTTTTGGGCGAAGAAGACCCCGACCCGCAACAGTTGCAAAAACCGTACTGTTGGGTCGTCGATCCGCTCGACGGCACGACCAACTATGTCCACGATTTCCCCTGTTTTGCCGTCTCGGTGGCGGTCGCCAAAGAGGGGCGGATCGTCGCCGGTGTGGTACTCGATCCACTACGAAACGAGTGTTTTCGGGCCGCAGCCGGCCTTGGCAGCCAACTCAACGGGCAGTCCATCGCGACCAGCACGACAACGGAAGTGGAAAAATCGCTGGTAGCCGTCAGTTTTCCGCCCGATGTACAGTCCGATTCCCCCGACTTACAGGCCTTTTTACAGGTAGCCAGTTGCTGCCAAGCGGTCCGGCGGACTGGCTCCGCAGCACTCAATCTTGCTTATGTCGCCTGTGGCCGCCTCGACGCCCATTGGGCCCACTTTATTCATCCTTGGGACTCAGCCGCTGGGGAATTGCTCGTCCGCGAGGCAGGCGGCATCACGACCGCCAGCCGAGGCGGCGATTTTTGCCTAGAACGGGGCGACTACGCCGTCGCCGCCACCGCCGAACTGCACGCGACGCTGATGCCGTTGATCAATTCCTGAGATTAACTAGCAGCAGCATTTCTAACCCAGGCAGTTCCGTACTCGGCTCTGGCACGGCGTCGCGACGAGGGGCCACAAATCAACGGTCCTCGGGGCACGCTTCCCTTCCCCTCAAAAAACGGCAAATGGCTGTTGAACCTGGGCGGGGCTGTCTACAATGGAGGTTCCTCCCCAAAGTTCCTCTTCCTGCCGCTCTGGGCACCACTCTAGTCGACTTTGGTGGTGAGCCTTTAGCCTTAGATTTCCGAATTGGATTGTTGTGCGTTCCGCGCTGAAATTTTGCTGGTTGTTGACGCTTAGCCTCGTGCTGTGGTCGCCGATCGCGCGTGCGCAGGAATCGAAGGAAGTGGATTTGCCTCCGCAGACGAAGAGTCTCTCTGAGAGTTCCCCTCTCTCTTCCCCTGGCCCCTCCCCTAGCCCTTCCCCCGAAAACGGTGGAAGTGGATTGAAGGCAGCAGCAAAACCTTGGGAGACTCAGGAGGCCGTGCGACCTGCTGCGCCGGATGTTTACCTACTGCCCGATGCTTCAGGCAAACTTCGCAAGGTACTCGGTTTCCGCTACGAAGATTTTTTCGAGGCGTGGCAGCGCGACAAGGGCGACACGGTGGTCACGCCACCCCGTTATGTTCTAGATGCTTGGGAGATTACAGGCGACGTCTCAGGGACACATGCGCGGCTGCGTGTTGAATTTGAGATCACCGTTCAAGCAACTGGCTGGATCGACATTCCGGTTCAACTACCCGAATTTATTGTCCAGCAATTGACGATCGACAACTCATCCGAAAGCGAGTGCCTCGTTTTTGACAAACAGCGTCACGGGCATGTGATTTGGCTCTCCGGTCAAGTGGGGCAAAAACGCAAGCTGGTGTTGCAAGGTCTCGCGAGACTGAAACTCAACGGCGGGAGCCACTCCCTCGAGTTGCATCTGCCGCGGGCAACGACTTCGCAGTTTGCGTTGCGTGTGCCTGATTCTTCGATGCGTTTTGAAAGTTCTCCTGAAGTGGCCCTCACAACGGTCGCCTTGGACGAAGACGCCACCGAAGTTCGACTACTTGGTCAAGCGAATCCGCTACGGTTGAGCTGGACTCCGGCAGAAAAAAAGACGTCGAATCCGACGGCATTGTTCGAGGTCGAGGGACAGACGACGATCCGCCTGGATCGCCGTCGCGTGCTTTACGAGGCGACGCTGAAAATCAACAGTTTGGTGGAAAGTCCTCTGGGGCAGATTCAAGTCCGCTTGCCTCCTGCCGCCAAGCTGAATCAAGGCAAAATGCCCAACGGCTACGACATCCAAGAAATCGGTACTGTGTCCAACCAAGACCCACGACAAGTGGTCGAAATTCGTCGGTCCACGCCGAGTCAGAATCCGTGGGAAATTCGCCTGACGGCTGAAAGCCCTTTTGTGTTATCTAGCGGTTCTGTGGAAGGATTCGAGGTACTGAATGCTTTTCGCCAATCGGGCACAGTCACCTTGGAAATCGACGATCAATTGCAAGCTTACTTCGATCTCCTCGGTGACATCGACCAGACGCTTGTACAAAAAACGGCTTCAGCATCCGAAGGCAGTACGCTACTTGGCCAATTTCGGTATGCACGTTTTCCTTGGCAGCTTGTGGTCTACACCTCGCCGAGGCAAAAGCGTGTCAGTGTTAAGCCAGAGTACCAACTGACTTTCAACTCGGAAGAAGCTCTCCTCAAGATCGAATACGACTATCAATTCACCGGAGCAAAAGTTTTCTCGTTACGTATAAATCTCCAAGGCTGGGAAACAACCGATACTCCGGTCGAATCGGGTGGGCTGATTGATTTGAACGGCGATATGGAAACACGCGAGGGACTCTTAGTTCTGCCCTTGGTCGATCCAGAAATACAACAACTACGATTGAACTTGAATTTGCGTAAAAAAATCCAGCTCGGCGAAAACACTCTTTTTCTTCCAGAAGCTTTGGAAGCCAACGCGGTTGATGGCGAACTGCTCGTCGACTCGACCGAAGCTATTCAAGTGAGCCCCAATCTCAGCGAGATGACTGGCCTGAGCGTGATTGCGAAGACGGAGGGAAACTCTACGGATTCTGCCGACCAAGACACAGCAAAAGAGCAAGGTCAACTCCGCCTCCGCACCTTCTTAGCACTGCCAAAATTTTCTGCCGAGGTTACGCAACGCCAACGTCAGGTGGTCGCTGCGGAGCGGACGCAGGTCGAGATCGATCAACAAACCATTCGCGTCCGACAACGAATTGATTATCAAGCTAAGTACCAGCCGGTCTCGCAGTTGTCGTTAAGTCTTCCCGAATCTCTGTGGTTGAACGATTCGCTGACCGTCACACTCAATGGTGCATCCTTGCCATTCGGATTGGACACGTCACTGGACCCTTTATTAGGCGAGGGATCAATCGTCGGAGACGAGGCTGAGGTTGCCAGTGAGGACGAGCCCCAAGAGCAAATGCGAAAGCAAATTTTAGTTTCGCTACCTCGTCCGATGCTAAGCGATATTCCGATCGAAATCTCCTACGAACTGCCCATGCCGAAGTTAGTCGCCGAGGAATTGTCACCGGTGTTGCTGCCACTGGCTTTGCCTAAAGATCGCGTGAGCGGGCACAAAGCGAGGGTTAGCGCTGCCCCGGCTGTGCTGGTCACGGTGAATCAACGCGCTGCTTCGGACGCGTGGAAAATCGTTCCCGTGGAGAAAGCAGCCGAGAGTACTGCGGCAACATCGAGGACGACCTTTAGCATACAGACGGACGAAAAACTTTCGTTCTTGTCATTGCACGCTCAGCTCGATTCGATCGACAAAGAACAACCGGCAACGCTCGAACGTGCCTGGATACAATCTTGGATAACCACGGGTCAGCGACAAGAGCGGGCAGTTTTTCGTTTTCGCACAACGCACGACACCGTTTTCGCCCAGCTCCCGCAGGCTTTAGGAAACGCGGAGATCGAAGTGCTGCTGGACGGCACACCCTGGCACTACAAGGTCGTTGCCGACCAACGTCTCGCGATCTCTTTGCCCACCGAAAAACAACGTGAGAGTCATACGTTAGAGTTGCGTTATCAAACGGCTGCCTCTTTGCCTTCCTGGGGCAAGTTGCCAAGTTCGTTGCCCCGGCTGGAGTGTCAACATGCCAGTGCCCCGATTTATTGGCAACTGATCTTGCCGCGAGGTTGGCAAGTGGCCACTTCGCCCGAGCAATTGCTTCCCGATTATTGGCTAGGTTGGAAGAATTATCGATGGGGACGACAACCCTCGCGTTCTCAAACAGATCTTGAGCAAATTACCGGAGCCGTGTCGGCCATGGCGCCAACTCCGTTATCGGCGCAGTACGTCTACCGAGCTTTTGAAATGCCCACTGAGATCGAAGTCGTCGTGATTCGACAAGTTTGGCTGCTACTCGTCGGAACCTTAGTCGCTTTTGGCCTGGGTCTCTTGGCGTTAAAAACATCGATCCTTCGTAGCGGTCCGTTTTGGCTGGTCGTGGCGTTGGCTCTCATGGTTGGAATTTTTAGCTATCCCGAAGTCGCGCTTCTCGCCATTCAAGTCGTTTTTGTGGGAGGAGTGATGACCTTCGCTACCAGTGTGCTTCGACGTGTTTTCGTGCAGGATACGAGCCCTTCGTTTTCTGCAACGAACTACCCGCCGCCCGAGTCGTCTGTCGAAGCGACGGAACTTTGGCAGCCCCAACAACGGGACAAGAGCCCAACGCCCTCTGAAACGACCGTCACTTTGCGCACTGGTGGGGCATCGTCATGATTCGTTGCCTGCTTCGGTGCCTGCTTCGGTGCCTGCTTCGTTGCCTGCTTCGTCGAGGAGTGTTCGCGGCCTTGAGCTTCTTGCTTGCGGGCTTCTTTGCCGGCGCAATTGCTGTCCCCCTTTTTGCTGCCGAGGAGACGACCGAGGGCCCCCCAGTTTTTCGTCGCCTGTTTGTACCTGCCGATGCTCCAGAAACTTGGCCCGTCGGTTCCGAGCGATTTCTGCCGATCCCCCAGGAAGAATTTTTGCGATTACTGGGGAAGAATGTCACGAAATCAGCCCGTAAGCAACTGCCCATCTATGTTCGCAAGGCAGTTTACCGAGCCAAGCTGCTGCCAGACGATGTACTCCGTGGAACGGCGGAGTGGACGGTTGAATTGCTCGAAAAGCGGCCGAGGCGGTTGCCACTTTCGCCCTTGAATTTTGCGATTCAGTCCGCTTTTTGGCTTCCTTCGCCATCACAAAAGGCGCCGTCACAAAAAGCGACGATACAAAAAGTCTCTGTGGGGCTCTGGAAGTCCAAAGAGAATGACTTGGAGCTGGCGGTCTTGGCCGAGCAGTCAGGTACTTTGGTAATGCAGTGGCAATTAGCAGCGCAGACGGCCGATTCAGCAGGCGTTGTGTTCGACTTGCAAAAACCGATCGTCGTCCCGCAGACACTCGAACTTGACTTGCCTGCGAATCACACGGCGACCCTTTCACATGCCGAACTGCTGCGAACCGATATCGGGCCGCTGGGCGAGAGTCGTTGGGTTTTTCAACTCGCACCTCAAGAGACACATCGACTTCGAATCGAGAGGCAGTCTACCGCTGAGATCGCTCAAACTTTGCCGCTTGTTAGTCAGGCAACCACCTATCAATTCGATTTGTCTGGTCTCAACGTTCGCACACAGCTACGACTCGATGCGCGAGAATCACAAATCACCGAGTTGAAAACAAGACTCCCCCAGGGCCTACAAGTGGTAGAAGTTCTTGTCGATCAACAAGCTACAGCCTGGAATGTCGTTGACCATGTTGGCGAGGAGGTTGGCGGAAATGCTGGTGGAACGGTGGTCGGCCATGCTGGGGAGCCCACCTTGGTCATTGCTCGACCCGTGTCGCGGCAACCACAGTCCGTAGAGATTCGCTGTCTAGCAAAATCTCGCACAGACAGCCGTTGGAAGCTGCCCAAGCTTCGATTCAAGGAGGTGGCTTGGACCGAAGGAACCACGAGCCTGTTCGTGTCGCCCGAATTAGAGCTGCGCTGGCTGATGCCCCGACAAGCAACATTACAGCACCTCGACGGCATTGCCGACCGATCGCGCGCGGGCGAGGTTTTTCGCTTGCAAGAATGGTCGCCAGACGCAGAGATCGAAATTGAAGTGGGACGCCTCCCACCACGTCTTTCTGCTCGTACCTTAACAACGATCGAACTTGGGCGCGACGAAGATCAGGCGAGCCTGGTAGCGATTTTGTCCAGTTCGGGAGGCGACATTTTTCAGTTTCACGCGGCTCTTGCTGCTGGCTGGTCGATCGATTCGGTCACTACGACTCCGACCTCGAACTTGAATGAATGGCACATTGATCGTGACGGCAGCGTCGCCGAGCTTCATGTGCAACTGAATCAACCCATTCCTGAGCGGCAACCGTTACGCCTAGAAATCAAGGCGCATAAAACGACCGCTGAATCGGTGCTGCCAGCTACGGTTGGACAACTTAGGCTCCTGCATTTCCTGGAGGCCGAGACTCCTCGCGAATGGTTACAACTACGTAATCGCGAAACGAAGCAAGCGACATTAGCCTACCCTCTTGATCGAGCTCGCCTCGAACGAGACCAACTGCCGCCGGAGTTTCGTAGCCTAGCTTCCGAGGCTCCTGTCGGCACACTTCTGGATGTCTCGCTGCTGGACAACAGCGAAGTCCTCGAATTTCGCCAACAGGCGGCTCAAATGGAAGCAAAGCTGCAAGTCGAGGTCGATGCTTTTCCTGAATCCCTGAAACAGCATTACCAGATTGATTGTCGATTGCGATCTGGTACCGTTTCTGAAGTCGTCTTGGAATTCGATACACCGCTGCCGGAAGCCATGCAATGGACGATTGTCCCTTTATCTGGCGCCCCTTTACTTGACGCCAAGCAAACAGGTTTGGTAACGATGGATCGGTTAGATGCTGGTGAGGAGTCCACTCTTAGCAATACGGCTAGCAATACGGCCACGTATGTACTCCGATTTCCTGTCGCAATGAGAGGCGACTTTCGCCTGCAGGCAAGTTACTCGCAACCTGCTCAGCCCCTTGAGCGGTGCAACCTGCTGCATCAAATTCGATCCTTGGACGAGGCTCAGTCGTTCGATTGGCATGGGCAAGTTTTGTTGCGTGGCTCCTTGGTCGGGTTGCAAATCCTCGATCAAGGTTGGACCCCAACGGTCTCCTCAATCAACTTGGCTGCAGAACCTGCTGCCGCTGGCATGGTCGCTGGCATAGCGAATGACGGACGATTGCCGGTGTTGGGCACTTACCGAATCGGTCCCGAAGAGCTACGCCGCAGCAGGAAGACCGCCGGACTGCGGTTGCAACGCCAAAACACGATCCCGCCTGCCCCTCAACTCGTTGCTTGGCTGGTCGAATACCACACGTTGCAGGCTGCCGACGGCGCTGCTCTTCACACGGCGAATTATTCGCTAGAGAACTTGGGCACAGGCGAAGCGACGATCGTTCTCCCAACAGGAGCCCAGTTGCAAGAAGCTTGGCTGGACAATCAACAACTCGAACTGAAGCAACTCACTTCTGGCGGTAAGGCTTACTTGTTTCGTTTTGACAGAGAACGGCGCTGGCCCTATTTGGTACTCAAATACTCCACCCATGCGTCACCCTTGGGAGGCTCAGTATCGCTCCAGCCCTCTGTGCCTAACTGTTCCTTTCCATTGAATGCATCTCGCTGGACATTGTTAGCGCCTGAGCAATACGTAATTGACAACACACAGCTTCTCGATTCCTCGCAAAGAACCCATTGGTGGAAGCGACTCTTCGGACCACTGGCGCGTTCGCGAGGAGAGACCCTATTCAACCCGGTTAGTGGCGCAAGTTGGACGCAGCTTTGGTCGGTACCGATGGAGGGTCAACGAACAAAGTTCATAGCAGAAAAATTGGCCGGCCAGCTTGTGAATCGTCTCGAAGCGAATCTCGACCAGGCGATGGGGGAAGTCCTCGTCGATTTGACCGCTGAGAACCCACTGAAAAAGTTGCTTTTTGTCGATCGTGTTGCACTTCTTGCAAAAGGTGTGCAGGCACACACACTCGGAAAAGAATGGGTCGCTGCCGACAACATGGACCACGCGTTGAGACTTCAGCCTTTGCCGTTATCGAGCTACCGACTGGCCTTGTTGGTGAGCCCAGGAACGATCGTCTTGACGACGGCAGAGCGAGTCGCACACTGGCGAGATCAGCTTCGCCCCACCGAGACTTCAGGAGTGTTTACGGTCAGCTCGGATGGTTTGGTGGATCGTCTCGAAAAATTTCACGGCGTTCGCTCGCCCGGTTTTGTAGAAGTTTCTCAATGGCTTCGCACCTCGACAGCCAGAAGTCCTCAGTGGAAAAGCCCCATCGCGATGACGCTTGCCGATGTGGGAAGACGGGCTCATACGGTCGAATTTGTCGAAGGGTTGCCTACGCTCACGGTCCGACGAGCCTATGTCCAGCAAGCCTTTTGGTCTGCTCTTGTGCTGCTAACGATTGTGTTGGGCGTTTGGAAACTCGCCCATTATCCGAACGTCACGATCTTTGCTGTGGCGATCGCGGGGGCTGCCTGTTTAACCGTGCCAGCACAGTGGTTGACTCTTCCACAGGCCGTTTTCTTGGGGCTGATCGCTGCA
Organism: Planctomycetota bacterium; assembly: GCA_013152515.1. GTDB lineage: Bacteria > Planctomycetota > Planctomycetia > Pirellulales > Lacipirellulaceae > Bythopirellula. Next base: position 32,845 of record JAADGD010000143.1, on the reverse strand, counting down.
GCAATCATCCGAGTTGCCATGAAATCGTCTCAGTTTTGGGACGACAGTTCGTCCGCCTTACGAAAAGTTGCGCAAACAACCGCGTTCCTTCTGCTGTGCTGCTTTCCCCATGCTCTCGCTCAAGCTCAGGCTCCTAGCGTGGCACCAAGGGAGCAAAAGCTGCCTCGTGTACTCGTGCCGATCGATTCTGAAGGAAGCTTGCAAGGCAAGGATGTCTATCTGTCCGAAACGTTTCTGAAAAAACTACAACACGCTCCACAGCAGCTTGCCAACGATGGCGCTGAGCTAGTCCTCCTGGCGGCAAACTACAGGGGGAGTCTCCCCGATAAATTTGTGGACGTTGCAAATGCCGACCAACCCCGCCTCACCGAGCCGTGGACGTTGCGCTGGAAAGTGGAAAGCTATGCGCCAAATTGCCGCTTGTTCTTACCTTTACAACGTGACGAAGCGCATTGGATCGAAAAGTCTCATCGCCTCGACGGCGTCCCCGTCAAGCTCGACTGGCACCCCAGTGGCAAAGGCTGCTCGGTAGTTTTGCCTGCAACGGGCATCCATTGGCTTCAGCTAGTTGTACAGCCTCGATTTGCAATTCACGATCATTCGGCGGAAATACAGTTGCGCATTCCTCCTTTGCCAGGGGCAACACTCGACTTGGCGATCGCGCCGAATGTTGATGCTTTGCAAGTTTCTGGATCGAGTCGACTCTTGAGCAACAGCGATCGCGACCTTTGGCGCGGTTTGCTTGGAGCCAAGGAGGTTTTGGAATTGAGTTGGACTTTGAAAGTAGCCAACAGCAACGAGGCCTCTTGGGATAAGCTCGAGCAATCGGCTTGGTTGCACGTTGATCCCGCAGCGACCCGCCTGGATGTCCAACTGAAGGTGACAGGCTATCAAGCGACTTCGCTGCTTCTCGATATAGAGGTTTCCCCTCAACTCCAGTTGAAGCCACCCGGAGAAAATTCTCCGATCGAGGAAATCATTGTGCCCTCTCCCGGCCAACCCTCACGACTTCAGCTAAAACTTCGTTCAGGACTTCCAGCCAACTTGGTGATCCCACTCCATTTTGAATTCCTACGCGCATCCTCTGTCGGACGCCTTTTCTTCCCGAAGGTGCGTTTGCGCGGGAGCCCACCGACAAAGAACCTGTTTGCTGTTTCGGTTTCAACAGGCCTCTCGTATGACGAACAAGCTTCCAACGATCTGCGCAGCATCGATCCCGCCGAGTTTTCCAAGTCTTGGAATTCCTCAGCCGAAGTTCCCCTGTATGCCTACTCTTTGGGACCAGAAGATCCAGAATGGTCACTTCGCGTCTGGCCCGATCCCCAGTCCTTGACGGCTCAGCAATCGTTACGTGTGTATTGCTTGCCCCACTTGGCGCGAGTCGACTTTGAAGCGGCCATTGACGAACTCACCGGTTCTTGGTTTTCGCATCGCCTTCAGGTTCCCGAAACGCTGAAGATCGACACAATCACCGTCCAAGATACCCTAGAGTCGAAATCGGTTCCCGTCCGTTGGAGTCGAGTCAGCGCGACCGAAGTGGTGGTCTTCCTGAGTCGTCCACTCCTCCATGCTCATTTGCTCCAACTGCAAGGGCATATCAACGCGACGCAAGAAAACGAGGTCGCATTGCCTCAAATTCGACTTCTCAATAGCGAACGAGGAGAGATTCACATGGATCTCTATCGTCGAGAAGAGGTGCAAGTGAGTTGGACCAACCCGCAGCGGGCTCCCCAAGAAATTTCAGGACAAAGGATCGCTCACAGTAACGAGGAAATATACGTCGGACATTTTTCCTGGCGATCGTCCCTGGAGGATAAACTTTCGGCGCTTCAACTGAAGAAAAACCATCAAGAATTCAATGCCGTTTCCGTAACGAACGTCGAACGTCGGCCTGACGGGTGGAAGGCTCGCTTGATTAGTCAGATCTTCGTACGCAAGGGAGTTGTCCGTCGGCTTACTCTGACAGCCCCAGAGAGCTTTCGGAAGCCTTATGTTTTGCAACCTGAACAAGTGGGCGTGATTGACCAAGTCCGACAAACGCCTAACGGCAACAAGATCACGATCTTGCTTACTCAACCAGCCACCGCCGGCGATCAAATCGAAATTCAGCTCGGCGGCAACTTGAGTCTTCCTGCTGACCAGCGTTTGGCGATTCCTTCGCTCGCTTGGGACGGCGCTGTCCAACGTAAACGGTATGTACTGTTGCCAAAATTTGCCGAGAAACGGCCCCTGCACTGGCAAACGTCCGGGTTGAGACGTCAATCGCTTCCCTTGCAACTCAGTGCCTTTGCTCCGGCGGACGAGACGGCTCGTTCCTTTCTGCTGGAACATAGCCAATTTGAAGCGAGGGAACGAACGTTTCGTGGGACTCTCAATAACGCGATGATTCGCTACGCCAAAGTCGCAGGAGTTCTCGATGTCGAAGGAGGGTTCACTGCGATAGCAGAACTCCTCTTCCAGCCGGGGCGGGCAACTTCCTGTGCCATCCAGCTTCCGCCAGATTCGCAACTTCACCAATTAGTCATCGGCGATCGTCCGGCGCGTCGAGATTTACGTGAGGATGGAAGTTGGAAAGTGCCGATCGGTCCCCCTTTCATGCCGCAAAGAATTGTCGTGAGCTATCGCTACCAGCCTCAGCTCTCCGGCAAACGTTTGCGACTCGTTCCGCCCAAAATTCTACTTGGCGATCAAGCGCTTCCTGCACCACAAACTTGGTGGAGCATTCGAACCACTCAAGGGCTCCAACTGAGAGAACCCGTGGTAGGGCATCTTGCCGAGGAAATCCAGTGGGTGAACAGTAGTTACAAGCAAACGCAAAACGTGTTGCAAGACGCACTTTCTCAAGCGTTAATTTTGCCTCGTGAAGAAGGTCGTGCCTGGGCGAATATTTGGCAAAAAATCGCCCGGCAAATCGAACAAAATGGGCCTGTCGCTGAACCTCAAGAGAATGCTCTCCTTGATCTTTCAACAGCAGAAGAGAAACAAGGGGACTTTTCAGAAACACTTTCAGAAACACTTCCTGGAACACTCTCGGAAATTTTATCCGAAGCTTTTGCAGCTCAAGACTCGGTGCCAGGAAATCACCTTCGTCCACTGACTTATCCTCCCGGGCTGCCCGTAAATATCGAGGCCTCGCCCGAGCACAAAGAGTCTTTCTATGTCAGCGATTCCCAAGGGCAGCTGGTACTCGGTGTGTCGAAAAGCATTCAAAAAAACCTTTGGCAGTGGTTCGCTGCGCTGGCGCTCGTCTGCGGAACGCTGGCATTCGTATTGCGATTGAGACGCAACTCGAACTGGCACCATGACCTTTGCCACTGGCCTCACAGCTTAGCCGTGTTTGGCGGCATTGTTTGGTGGCTGTTATTAGAGCCCAGCGCGATCGGAATGCTCGTCGTGGTACTCGCGCTGACCTCCTTGACGCTCAAACGCTGGCGAGCGTTTCGGCGGCTCAGACAACCCCAACCAAGCTCTCAGCTTGCCGTACCGGCAAGCTGAGAAAAGACTTTTGGCGCTAAAAAGCTTCAATGTGATCCATCGTTGAAAAAACTATCGGGAATTGGGCGCTCGACGATGCGGCCCACCTCGTCCTGCGTACGGCGCTGTCCAACCGTGTGCCAAGCAGAAACGTCTGCCAACTCGGGCATGATCTGAATCAATTGCCCAATGAGCATGTTGGATAACCGCTGGGCCGATTTGCTTTTCGTCGATTCCAGAATCGCCTTAGCAGTCTTCATCACCCGCAACATACTTGCGCGCTTACCAACCGGTTCAGAAAGCGGCCCCTGCGTGTCGATTAGCAAATCAGTTAACGGCACTTCCAGGATCTCTTGCCACTTTAAGAGGTCAGAAACCCGCAAGTCAGAGCTTGGCTCTTCTTGCAACCGAACCTCCTGGATCGGCAAGTTCAGTTTGCGAGCAACCGACCGGAGCGACACCCCTTGTTGCTGACGGACCTCGCTTATGCGATGAAGTCCTTTGGCAACTGCCTTGGTCGATACAGCAGGTGCCTGCGACGCTGCTGCCAAATTCTGCGGCACACTCGCAGGCGATACCGAGGGGACTCGCCTGGAAACACTCACGCCATTCATCTCGAAGTTATATTCGACAGTACTCATCTCAAGCGCCTCCAACTCAGGGCAAATTCATTCCTACCTTGAGTAAAATTCATGATTGAAATACGCTCGTTTCAGCGTCCGAGGCATGTTGCCTTAGACACGGTGCTGAAGGACGCCGCAAAACTGGTTCCGAGTCAGTGTTGCGAATTGCTGGTTACGAAAAGAAAAAGGACACAGCAAACGGCGATCATTGCCCATAAGCTGTGATGTGTTCGCTACTTACCAAACCTACCAGCCAAGAAAGGTTTATTGCCCCGGTAAGAGCCAAAGTTTCTTGCTCCACTTATTTCCGATATCGAAACAAGTTCGTATGGGAAAAGATAATTCATCGGAGAAGGAATTCCCCCGAAGACAAACGAATCATAGTCACAGCAATTTCACGAGGCAAGTGCCAACATCGATTTTGCAAAAAGAATGCGGACAATACTCAAAAAAGGGCGTCACACTTCAGAGAGGGGCTTGGGGAATTGAGAGATCACTGCGTCAGGTAATCGCTTACCAGCATGGAATAAATGAAGACCGATTAAGAAATCGCTTGCAATAACTCGGCATAGCGCATGCAGAGGAGGATTGGTCTTGTCAGAACTCTTATTCTTCGACAGCGAACACAATAGTAGCGGCTCTCTCTTCGAGGCTCATCAGGCAGCTTGCTCGACTAATTTCGCAAAATAATCAGCACCGCCGTTTGCCTCATCCTTACGGCAAAGGATTCATGCCCATCGGGAGGTTGACGAGTGGGACAACAGGTGATGACAGCAGTGCTTCCTGGGGATCGGCTGGGCTTGTCGGCTGGCAGCGACGTGGTACGAGTGGCTTTTCGAGTTGCATCCATCGAAAGCAAGTGGTCGATCGATGGGCTTGCTCCATGCGATCGTGCAGCGCCCGGACGGCGGCAAATCTTCGCGAACCAGACGACTGTGGCGAGAAAGAGCGACTTTGTGCGGACGTGCCAAGAGGACTCTCGATCGTGCATTCGTCCCGCAACAGGGTTTGGAGTTGGGCCACATCGATCGCCGAGATGCCATCGTGTACCAAGACCATCTCGACGGGCAGCCGATTCCGTACCAAATCCAACGCCGCACCGAGACCTTGGCGCACAGCTTGACGGAGTACGGTGAGTTGTGGATAAGAACGAGCCAATTCACACGCGGTCTCGTATGTCTCGTCGGTCGATCCATCATCCACCACGACGATTTTCAGCCCTTGAGAGAGGGAAGAGGTCAGGTCTAAGATATCCAGCACAGACGAGCGTAGTTGACGTTCGCAATTGTGCATGGGCAAAACAACGGTTAGCGGCTGATCCACACTTGACCTCTCATTTCTAAGTCTGCCGGGAAGTTGGGTACCGTCGCGACATGAAATCTACTAGGCCGAAACTGTTTCGTGCCCATTTGATTGGTATCGGTCGCGGTGAGATAGTCTCTGCAAACAAGGCCCAGAGTTGTCAACTTGACCGATCTGTCCGAACGTAGCGATCAGGGCGCTTGATCCGACCCACTGGTGGTTAGTATGCTAATAGCCGGCAACCTACGCGTCGCCGCTGAGATAAAAATCCGTGACCTCTTCGGCGACACGTAGGTCGCCAGCTACTTTTATTGTTCACGACACGACCTCTCTTATTGTTCACGACATCTTAATTTCATGGCAGCTTCCTCGGAAACCAACGGCCCAATTTTCGCGACCGACGATACGCTCGTCCCCGCAATTGCCCAGGATCTTGTCAGTGGCCAGGTACTCATGCTTGCCTACATGAACCGAGCTGCTTGGGAGCAAACGCTCGCTACCGGCGAGGCTGTTTACTACAGCCGCAGCCGCAGTCGGCTCTGGAGAAAGGGCGAGGAAAGCGGCAATTTGCAGAAAGTGCGAGAAATCTACGTCGATTGCGATGCCGATACGGTTCTACTCAAAGTCGAACAAATCGGGGGCGCCGCTTGCCATGAAGGTTACGTCAGTTGCTTTTTTCGCCAATGTGTCGACGGCGAGCTAAAAGTTATCGGTGAGCGCATTTTCGACCCTCAGCAGGTCTATCACAAGTAATTCTTTTCCCAGGGAAAAAACTCAACATGAGCCACGAAGCACGTTTCGCTGCCTTGAATCTCGAACTTCCAACCGCGCCCAAGGCAATGGGCCTGTATCGACCCCTGCTCGTTGTCGACCAAATGGCCTATCTTTCCGGGCACGGGCCGCTTCGGACCGACAACACGCTGATCTGTGGTCGTCTGGGCGACGACTTAGATGTTGACGCTGGGTTTCAAGCTGCTCGGCAAACAGGATTAGCGATGCTGGCAACGCTCAAAGCCCAGTGTGGTAGCCTTGATCGTGTGAAACGCCTCGTCAAAACATTTGGCCTAGTACTCTCGACCGAGGGATTCGCCGAACAACCTACGGTAATCAATGGTTTCAGCGAACTGATGCGCGACGTATTCGGCGAAGAGCATGGTATCGCTGCCCGCAGCGCGGTGGGAGCCTCCTCGTTGCCCGGAGGCATTACGGTCGAGATCGAAGCAATTTTTGAACTAGAAAAGTAGCAGCTTCAAAAGCGAATTCTACTTGTTTGCCAACTGCTCTCGGAATGCATCGATGCCGGCCAAAGCTTCGGCGTCGGGCAGATTGTCTGTCTGCTCGGTCTCGGCAGCAGGTTCCGCCATCGCCTGCTGCTGCTCTTTGAGCTGAGCCTGAAAAGCTTCAATACCTTCCAGCACTTCAGCTTCCGGAAGGGTTTCTTGGGCAGCGATTTCCTGAGCCTTCTCGGCAGCCTCTTTCTCGAGAGAATCAACGCTCGCGTCTTCGCCGACATCCTTGGCGTCCCCCTCTTGGTCACCAGACTCTTCTACAGCTGATTGAAGCTGCTGAGAGAGAGACTCCAACTCGTCGACTTTTTCCGCTACAGGTTCTTCTGCTACAACTTCTTTCGTGGCGGCTTCTTCGTCATTTCCTACCGTTTCCGAAGTGGCAGCCGATTCTTCTGACCTGTCAGCGTCAGGTTCTTCAGCAATTTCTTCCGAGGCGTCGACCTCTTCAGAAATCTCGTCAGAAACCTCGTCAGAAACTACTTCTTGCCCAGCTGGATCAAGGACCGATTCAATGGCAGCCTCTTCAGTCATTCCAGATTCATCGGCTCTATTTTCGAGAGTTTGCTCGACGACGGTTTCCGCTGTCAACTCTTTTTCTATCGGAGCATCCGCAATCGGTTCGACAGTAGTTTCCTCGGGAGAAGATTCAGCCGATTCTTCGACCGTTGCGTCCGCCTCAATCGGCTCCGGCGTTTTCGGTAGCTCTCCAGGATCCTCGGTCACCAGCGCCGATCCCGCGTCGGGCATGAGATCTTTGACATCAAGTTGCGGCACCTGTTGTGGCGTGGGTGCTATTTCCTCATGCTCGGAGGCCTCTTCATTTTCAACAGGCGGCGTCGGCTCGGTTGGGTCTACCTTCGTCACAGATTCAGTGATGCCGGCGTCTTCGCTAGTTTGAACAAGAGCGAGGGGCTCCTCCGTATTTTTTTCTGAAGCTTCTTCTGGTGTGGACGTTGCTTCCGCTTTGGGTTTGCGGAATCGACCGATAGTGATTTGCACGGGCTGTCGACCATGACCAAAATAGACCGCCAGCCCATAGCCGATGGCCATATTCGTTATCGCCAAGATGGAAATCAGTAACGTCACTAGAGTCCCTGTCAGCTTTCAGCTTGCAATGTCCGTGCGCCAACCGTCACTCAAAACGGCCTGCCACGTCAGAAAGCTTACGTCACCGAAAGAGAAACTGCGGGGAAACCTCCTCGCGTACCGACGGTAGCGATTATTGCAGTTGTGATGCTCGCAGAATATTTATCGCAAGAGTCGACCGGCCGCCGCAGTGGCCGATGGTTGAGGTGCCGTAGGGCCAGTCAGGGCACGCACAAACGCAGGCGAAGCGTTGTTGATCGTAATCACTTCGCTTTTCCCCCCAGGATCGTGCGAACGGATAATGCAGATGACTTCCGAATTCGCACCACGCCGCCGAATTTCCTCCAAAGCAGCTTGCTCACCCGCCGGTAGCGCCGCAATCGCTTGTGTCCTCGCCGAAACCAACACCGGCTCTGGCTCCTGCCCTCGCACAGCCACCAGCGGACGCGAGTCTAGGGTTTGTGGCGGAGTGCTAACGGGCACCGGTGCCCCCTGGGCTACTTGAAGACCAGCCGCTTTGGGCCGGTAAATCATTGACAAGTTCAGGCTGTCGAGCTTCGCGTAGATTGCAGGTAACGAAGCGTAGAGACCTTCGTTACTTTCCGGGTCCGCTGCATAACAAACACCAACGAGTTGCCCTTGGGAATTAAACAGCCCGCCACCACTTCGCCCTTCGACCGGTGCGCCAGCCACTTCGACGTTCGGTGTACCCTGATAACGGTCGATCGACGTGACGTGCGAGTCGATCGCCGTCGGATCTTGGCCGTGATTGCAACCGACCGAAGTTACCGCCACGTTGGGCGCTAAGCCGCTGACGCCGGTTCCGACAATCGAAACGGCTTGCACCGGTGCCGTGGGGCGCATACTGACCAAAGCGAGATCACGTTCCAAATCAAAATCAATCAAGTGTCCGCTGTACGAAACACTAGGCGTCGCGCCCGTAGTCCCCACCTGAAACGTCGTCACTGTAATGGGCCCTTTGCCCTCCGAAGATCGAAAAAGGTGCCCGCAAGTGAGTACAAGCGCTTCGCCACTACGAGCATCAACAATCGTGCCCGTGCCAACCGATTTCCCTTGTGCATCGTCAACCGTAATTTTCACCGTGGCCGCAAGCAACCGCTGATGAAAAGACGGAGGTTGAGAAGTTTGAAGCGAACCCGCAACCAGCGCACCGGGTCCGGGAGGGACATTGCCAAAAGGATTTCCCAACGCCCCCGCCGCTTGCGGCTTAGCGAACGTACCCGATACCTCCGGCGATTGCCCCAGCGGCATTGCCCTCCGCCGTGGCGCTGACGCAGGAGTAGCACGCAACAGCATGGCACGCAATTGCTGGTAGCTGGTGCTTCCTACAAGGCGTTCGGTCGGACGTTGGTCAACCAAAACAATAAAAGTAGGAACCTGCGTGACGCCAAACTGTGCCGCCGTTTGCGGGTCGCGAGAGATGTCGACCTCTTGCACCCGAAAACCATCGGCAACCAAACGCTGCACGATCGGTCGCATTTGTTGGCATGGCCCGCAGCTAGGCGAACTGAAATCGAGCAGCACGGTCTCCGCGAGACCTTTGAGCGGTGCTGCGACAAGCACAGCGATCATCAGCAAACGTACAGATAGCGACAAGACCATCGGTTCCCTCCGTGGATACCCGCGTCGCGTAAGTGGACCCGCGGCCCGCTTCATGGTCGGCGACAAGATTTTGATTGTGAGACGCTTGGTCTCGAAATTCACGACGAAGATCCTTCTTCGCCCAACGACAATTTGTTCCAGTTTCGTAATTCTTACAAGCCCAGCCCGCCGAATTTTTACGTAGGAGAGGCTTCCAGCCTGTCCGTCTGCTCTGAATCAGTTCAGTTCTGACAGGCTAGAAGCGATTCCTACGTTTTCAGCAAGCAAAGTGCTAGCGTCATCAACACTCTTGTAACAAATTTCCTATATGCAGTTACCATGCCAATCGTGGGTTCCCGAGGTCACGGCTCGCCCGCTACAATAAAACACTAACACAAAAAGAGACGCTGCTACTGCTAGCTCTCAGCCTCTCCGGTCCCTTACGGTCGCGGTTCGCCAGTTTTTCAGTCTTCATCCTTCATCCTTCATCCTTCCCACCATGCCTCCACGCCGCCTGCTTGTCACCGCCGCCTTGCCTTATGCCAATGGCCACATTCACCTCGGCCACTTGGTCGAGTATTTGCAAACCGATATTTGGGTTCGGTTTCAAAAACTGCGTGGCCACAACTGTCGCTACTTTTGTGCTGACGACACACATGGCACGGCGATCATGATTCGCGCACGGCAAGAAAACCGCAGCGAAGAAGAACTGATCGCCGAAATGCAAGCCGCCCACGAGCGCGACTTCGCCGAGTTCGGTATCGAGTTCGACAATTTTGGCAGCACCAACAGCGACGAAAACCGAGCGCTATGCGCGGAAATCTGGCAATCGATTCGCGACGCGGGACTCGTCAAAGAAAAAGATGTCGAACAGCTTTTTGATCCCGAGGCGGGCACCTTCTTGGCCGACCGCTTTGTCCGCGGCACCTGTCCCAAATGTGCAGCCACCGACCAGCCCGGCGACAATTGCTCGTCCTGCGGCACGACCTACAGCCCCGCCGAGTTGGTCGATCCCCAAAGCACGCTCAGCGGCGCGACGCCCGAAGTCCGCACCGCCAAGCATCTGTTTATCGAGCTAGAGCAATTGCACGCGTTTCTCGACGAGTGGACGCAGTGTGGCGAGCACCTACAGCCAGAAATCGCCAACTATCTCAAAGGCCATTTTCTTGGCCCGACGGACAAGCCCGAGCCGCTTCGTGATTGGGACATCTCGCGACCCGCGCCGTACTTCGGTTTTGAAATCCCAGACAGCCCAGGCAACTACTGGTACGTCTGGTTCGACGCCCCGATTGGCTACATCGCCTCGACTCGTCAGTGGTGCGACAAGCACGGCGAGAATCTCGACGACTGGTGGAAGTCAGACGACTGCGAAGTCCATCACTTCATCGGCAAAGACATCACCTATTTCCACACGCTTTTTTGGCCAGGAATGCTCAAAACAGCCGGCTATAGCTTGCCCAGCAAGGTCCACATCCACGGATTCTTGACTGTCGACGGCGAAAAAATGTCGAAGAGCAAAGGCACTTTTGTCAACGCACGAACGTATCTCGATCATCTCGACCCGAGTTACTTGCGCTACTTTTACGCTTCCAAACTTTCGTCCAAAGTCGACGACATCGACCTCTCGCTCGACGAGTTCATCGCCAAGGTCGACAAAGACTTGCGTGGCAAATTTGTCAACCTCGCCAGCCGCTCCGCCAAGTTCGTTGCCAAAACCGGCCTCTCCGCTACATACCCCAAAGACGAAGGCCTCTTCGACGCAGCCTCCTCAGCGGCTGCGGAAATCGCCCAGGCCTACGAGTCGTGCGATTACAGCAAAGCAACACGTAAGATCATGGCCCTAGCCGACAGCGCGAACGCTTTTGTCGAAGCCAACAAACCGTGGGAGCTGCGTAAAGACCCCGAGAATGAACAGCGACTGCAAGACGTTTGCACAATAGCGCTCAATTTGTTCCGCCAACTGGCGATCTATCTGGCTCCCGTACTCCCCAAGTTGGCCGAACAAACGGGCGTACTCCTGGGCGATCCGATTACTCATTGGGACCAAGCCCAAACGCCGCTGGTCGGCACGCCAGTCGCCAAATTCAAACACATGATCCAAAAGATTGAAGAAAAGGACGTACAAAAAATGATCGAAGAAAGCAAAGAAACCACACCCCCAACCCCCGCCTCCGGCGAGCTCGCTTCAGCGGACGGGAACGAGAGCGCAAACACCACCACCCTCAACGACCCCTGGAAAGACCCCGGCGACCCTCTCGCCGCCGAACCCCTCGCCGAAGAATGCACCTTCGACGACTTCATGAAAGTCGACCTCCGCGTCGCCCGCATCGTCTCGGCCGAACACATCGAAGAGGCGCGTAAACTGCTCAAGCTCCAGCTCAGCCTCGGCGGTGGCGAATATCGCCAAGTCTTCGCCGGCATCAAAGCCGCCTACGACCCCGAAAAACTCGTCGGTCGCTTGGTCGTTTGCGTGGCCAACCTCGCCCCGCGCAAAATGAAATTCGGCCTCAGCGAAGGTATGGTCGTCGCGAGCGGCCCCGGCGGCAGCGAAATCTACGTCCTCTCACCCGACGAAGGAGCTGTGCCAGGGCAGCGTGTGCATTAGCAAGTACGCGACCCGTGCTAAAGCTAAAGCACGGGCCTAGTACCGTTCGGTGTAGTACCTGGCCACATTCTTGGCTTGGCAATGGGATCTCTTTATCATGCTTATCAAAGCCTTTGCCCAACAACTGGCCAAGGCGGACAAGTCCTTCCATGCGATCCAGGTCCAAGTCGCGTCACTTCCAAAAGCTGCTCGTCATCCACGACAGCATGCTGGGAAACAAGATCTCCTGGAAGATCTCGGAAAAAACTGATCCGAACAGAATTCTTGACTTGACATTGAACAGAAGCGATTGGCGGTTCAAAAAAGGACTTTGCTAGCGCCCTAATCCTAACAGGCGTGTGTTTTTGCTTCCCCCCTCGCGCCGACCGGGGGTGATCGGGCAGGGAAGTCGAAAAAACCCAAACTTCTTCGCTCAAGCCATTGACTAGTTTCGACGATAGTCTTAGAATTTGCGATTCGTCACTAACCGTCGTGGCGAGGTGTGTTCTTTGAAATTTTTATCTAGTCCCAAGAGCAGGTGTCGACGTGGCCGCAGCGAAAGCAGCGAAAGAAGTCATTCGTATTCGGATGGAGGCGTACGACCACTCGGTTTTGGATCAGAGTGCCGCCGAGATCGTCGATACGGCCAAGCGGACGAACTCCATTGTTCATGGTCCGATTCCGCTGCCGACCCGCATTGAGCGGTATACGGTGCTGTCGGGGCCGCACGTTGACAAAAAAGCTCGGCATCAATTTGAGATACGCACACACAAACGTCTGATCGACATTGTTCAGGCTACGGCCAAGACGATCGAGGCACTCAATAAACTGAGCCTGCCAGCAGGCGTAGATATTAAGATCAAAGCCACGGCTGGCTGATAGCCATCGTTTGACAGTAAATACTTAGCTCGTCCGTTTGCGGCGAGCATTATAGTACAAAACACAACACATGCCCGGAAATTGAGTGGGTAAGCTTCGCTGCGGCGAATGTCTCCTGCTTCGATGAAAACTGCACTGAAATAACAGCCCTCGTCTGAGGGGCCTCTTCGGAGGGAATGGAAATATGGCCAATAAATCAAACGTCGTCGAAAGCCATACCGTTGGCATTTTGGGCCGCAAGGTCGGAATGACGCAGGTCTACGATGAATCGGGCAAGGTCGTTCCGGTGACAGTCGTGGAGGCTGGTCCGTGCGACGTGTTGCAGCTTCGCACACCCGAAGCTGATGGCTATTCCGCAGTGCAGTTAGGGTATCTCGATAAGCCTCGTCGTCTGGCGAGTCGCTCACAGCGTGGCCAAGTTGCCAAGCTTGACAGCAAGCGTAGTAAAAAGCGTACTGCCGCTGGAATTGAGCTCGCTGCCAAGCCAAATTGCGAACCCAAGCGGTTTGTTCGCGAAATTCGCGGTGCTGCGGGTCAGCTTGAGGTTGGTGGTCAGGTGAAGGTCGATGCTTTCGCCGAAATCGATTCGGTCGACGTGATCGCCACCAGTAAGGGTCGCGGTTTCGCAGGTGTCATGAAGCGGCACAATTTTTCGGGCCAGCGGGCTAGTCATGGCGTCAAAAAGTGTCATCGTCATGCTGGCGGCACAGGCTCGGGTAGTGCCTATCCAAGTCGCTTGTTCAAGGGTATTCGGATGGCAGGGCATTATGGAAATGCTCGCTGTACTGTGCGAAATCAAAAAGTTGTCCGCGTCGATGCTGAGCAGAATTTGCTCCTTATTCGCGGTGCTGTACCGGGGCCAAATGGCGGGTACGTGGTTGTTCAACAAACTAATAAGTTGTAGGAAGTCGCGAGCTTCGAGTTCCGAGTCGTGAGTGAAAATCTCCTGGCTCGCAGTTCGCAACTAAAGCTAAAAATGCCAAAACTCACTGTCCATGATGCTAAGGGAAAGAAGGTCGGTACCTACACGATCGAGCCGACTGATCTCGCTCCGCGCATTAACAAGCAGTTGCTGCACGACGCCGTAGTGATGTACGAGGCAAATCGTCGACAAGGTTCGCACCAAACCAAGAATCGCGCCGCCGTCAAGGGGTCTCGCAAGAAGATGTATCGGCAGAAGGGTACCGGTAATGCTCGTGCGGGGCACCGAATGAGTGGTATTCGTCGAGGGGGTGGTCACATTCACCAGGTTAAGAATCGTGATTACTCGTATTCGCTGCCACGTAAGGCATTGCAGTTGGCGACGCGAATGGCGATCGCCTCGAAGGTGCGTGACGACGAGTTGACATTGGTCGATAAGCTTGAGTTCGCCGAACCCAAGACGCGCGACATGGCCGGTATTTTACGGCATTTGGATTGCACGGGCGAGTCGTTGTTGATCGCTACGGCAGGAAATTCGGTCAATGTGTACAAGAGTGCTCGTAATATCGCGGGCGTATCGGTCTCGCCGGCTGCTGAGTTGAATGCACTGAATGTGCTTTCCGCCCGTCGGCTGCTGATTACCCCAGAAGCACTTGATCAAATCAAAGCCAAATCCACCGCAACGAAATCTGCAGCCAGCAATGGGGCTAGCAGCTAATTGCTAGAAGCTAAGAGTCATGCCAAGACATATACCGCAAACAACCAGCCTCACGCTCGAGCCACATCAGGTCATCATCAAGCCGTTGGTGACTGAAAAGGGAATGCACCGCTCGACGCGCTGTAATGCCTATGCCTTCGAAGTCAATCGCTTGGCGACCAAGACCGACGTTCGGTCGGCGGTTGAAGAGCTTTTTGAGGTGAAGGTGCTGAAAGTACACACGCAAAACCGCAAGGGGAAGCCACGTCGTACGAAGATGCGATTCGGCTACACCAAGCCGTGGAAAAAAGCCATCGTGACGCTCAGTGCTGAGCATCATATTGATTTATTTTAATTGAGGAGGCGCTAGTTGTTAGTCGCTGGACACTAGTTTTCAAATAACTAGCATCTGGCAACTATCGCCCAGAAACTACACAATGGGTATTCGAAAATACAAACCGGTAACGCCTGGTCGTCGCGATGCGACGGTGAGTGACTTTGCGGAGCTGACTCCAGGTGCCAAGCCGGAGAAGAGCCTGCTGCGTCCGATCACCAAGACGGGTGGACGTAATAATCAGGGCAAGATCACCTGTCGTCACCGGGGCGGTGGGCACAAGCGTCGTTTTCGACTGATTGATTTTCGTCGCAACAAGGATGGTATTCCTGCCAGCGTTGATTCGATTCAATACGATCCGAATCGTACGGTTCGGATTGCGTTGCTGAAATATGCCGATGGCGAAAAGCGTTACATCCTCGCTCCTGACGGACTGAAGCAGGGTGATCGGGTGGTGAGTGGACCCGACGCGCCGGCGAAGCTGGGGAACTGTTTGCCATTGTCGAAGATGCCCTTGGGTACGACGGTGTTTAATATCGAAATGCGTGCTGGTCTGGGTGGTGTGCTTTGTCGCAGTGCTGGGACGAGTGCAACGTTGATGGCTCGTGAGTCGGAGTGGGCACAGATTTCATTGCCGAGTGGTGAAATTCGTCGTATTCCTTCGGCTTGTCGGGCAACCGTTGGTCGGGCGAGCAACATTGATCATGGCGCGATTGTGCTTGGAAAAGCTGGTCGTAAGCGTTGGATGGGCCGGCGTCCGCATGTGCGTGGTACCGCGATGAATCCGGTTGACCATCCGCATGGTGGTGGCGAAGGTCGTACCAAGGGTGGTCGTCATCCGGTTAGTCCCGAAGGCAAGAGTGCCAAGGGTGGCTCGACACGTCAGCGCCGTAAAGCCTCGAACAAAGCCATTGTCCGCCGTCGTCGCAGTAGGCGATACGGCCAATTGAAATTGAAATAATAGAAGCGGTCAGCAGTCAGTAGCCAGCAGTCAGCTTAGGAAAGTTGGGTGCGAGAAGCTGAGAGCTGAAGGCTGAGAGCTGAAAGCGAACACATGGGACGTTCACTAAAAAAGGGGCCCTACATTGACCCCAAGCTGTATGTCAAGGTCGAGCGACTTAACGACGCCGGCAACAAAGAGCCGATCACGACTTGGGCGCGTGCCTGCACGATTGTCCCCGAGTTTGTCGGGCATACGTTTATGGTTCACAACGGCAAGGCACACCTCAAGGTCTTTGTGACTGAGGATATGGTCGGCCACAAGCTGGGTGAGTTTTCGCCAACCCGAAACTTCCGCGGTCATAGCGGTCGAGGAAAGAAATAAATAAGCAGTCAGCGATCAGCGATCAGCTCTCAGCATAGAAGTTGAGAGCCCAAGCTGATGGCTGACCGCTGAGAGCTAAGAGCTTAAATAATGGCATACACAGCAACCCACCGACATGCACGTATCAGCGCGACCAAGGTTCGGCCTGTTGCCGCTTTGATTCGCGGCAAGCGAGTCGACGAAGCATTGGCGATTTTGCGTTTCCAGCCACAGCGTGGTGCTAGGATGTTGGAAAAGGTTTTGAAGAGCGCTCTCGGCAATGCCGAGGACTTGCGAGCCCCCAACTTGGGCGGATTGCGAGTGGTCGACGCCCGCGTCGACGGTGGCCCAATGTTCAAGCGAGTCAGGCCGCGTGCCCGTGGTATGGCTCATGTGATTAAGAAGCGTTTTGCACATATTAAAGTAACGATTGAATAAGGAAAGTGTTGGTAGTTAGCAGTTAGTCGTTAGTAGTAAAGAACTAACGACAAGTAGCTAACGACTAACGACTAACAACTCTATGGGCCAAAAAGTCAATCCAATTGGTTTTCGTACGGGGATCATGCTCGGCTGGAAGAGTCGCTGGTATGCCTCGAAGAAAGAATTTGCTGATCTGCTGATCGAGGATCAAAAGATTCGCAAGTACGCCCACAAGAAATACAAGTTTGCGGGGATTTCCAAGGTCGAGATCGAACGTACCCGCGACGAAGTTAAGGTGATTTTGTTCGCCGCGCGGCCTGGGGTGATCATTGGTCGTAAAGGCCAGGAAGTCGAGCAACTGCAAGACGATTTGCAGAAGCTCGTCGGTCGGCGAATCAACATCAAGATTGAGGAGATTACCGACCCGAACGTTCACGCTCAGCTAGTGGCTCAAGATATTGCCGAGCAGTTGGCAAAAAGAGGCAGTTTTCGTCGGACCATGAAGCGTGCGATGGAGCAAACGATGGAGGCGGGGGCCAAGGGGATTAAGATCCAATTGGCTGGTCGCCTTGGTGGTGCCGAAATGGCCCGCCGAGAGAAGCAGATATCAGGTTCGATTCCGCTGAGTACTTTGCGAGCGAAAATCGACTACGGTTTTGTGGAAGCCAAGAC
>JAADGD010000143.1:0-15619 GCA_013152515.1 Planctomycetota bacterium | reverse complement strand
GATCAAGACGATGGCGCTGATGCCCAAGAGGGTCAAGCACAGAAAAAGCCAAAGAGGGCGTATAAGAGGTAACGCGACTCGCGGCAACACGGTCGTCTTTGGCGACTTTGGTCTACAGTCCATGGAGGGCGGGTGGATCAGTGCCGCGACGATCGAAGCGGGTCGTATTGCTGCACAGCAATACATTCGCGGCGAAGGAAAGCTCTACATCCGTATCTTTCCGCACAAGTCGATTACCTCGATTCCCTTGGAAACCCGTATGGGTAAAGGCAAGGGTGAACCCGACTACTGGGCCGCTACGGTCCGGCCTGGCACGATTTTGTACGAGCTGAGCGGTGTCACCGAAGAGCAGGCTAAGGTCTGCTTCGCGCGACTAGCGCACAAAATGCCCGTTCGAGTCCGGATGGTGAAGAGAAAATAAAAGTCAAGAGCTATCAGCAGTCAGTTTCCAGCCTAACGGCGAACTTCTGAAGGCTGAAGGCTGACCGCTGAAAGCTAAACCCAATGACCAATGCCAACGAACTTCGCGATATGAGTGAGGAGCAATTGGAGCTCACACTCAAAGAAGCGAAAGAAAATCTGTTCCGTTTTCACATTCAAGCCCAAACCGACCGTTTGGACGCACCAAGCGAGTTGCGCAAGCATCGCCGGTTGGTGGCACGTGTGAAGACGATCCAAACTGAGCGGCAGAAAGCCGCAGTGAAAAATTAGCGATCAGCGATCAGCAGTCAGTTGTCGCCTTACGGTGGCAATTGAAAAGCTGATGGCTGACAACTGAATGCTGAAAGCTTAAAATACATGCCCAAGAAACAACTGACAGGCGTCGTCACGAGCGACAAGATGGACAAGTGCCGACGAGTCGAAATCGACCGTTTGGTCAAGCATGTGAAGTACGGCAAGTACATCAAGAGCCGCACGGTTTGTCACATGCACGACGAAAACAACGAGTCGAAGCTAGGCGACACGGTCGAGATTATTGAGTGCCCGCCCAAGTCGAAACTCAAACGCTGGGACTTATTGAAGGTCGTGAAGAAGAGTACCTTGGTCGACATCGCCGCCATGCGTGCCGCTGCCGCTGAAGAACCTGCCGAAACAACTTAGCAGTCGATGTTAGCGGTCGCTCCCAAGTGGCCTCGCTACGAACAACTCAAAAAACAAGAACAACGCTTTTGAGAGCAATACGATGATCCAGATGCAAACCCGCCTTGCCGTAGCCGACAACACCGGCGCCAAGGAAGTGATGTGCATCAAAGTGTTGGGCGGCAGCCGTCGCCGATTTGCACAGGTGGGCGATGTGATCGTCTGCAGTGTGAAAAGCGTGATACCTGGCAGCGAAGTCAAAAAGAAGTCGGTCGTACGCGGTGTGGTGGTGCGAGTGAGAGCCCCAACGCGTCGAAAAGATGGCAGCTATGTCCGTTTCGACAGCAACGCCATTGTGTTGATTGACAAAGATAACAATCCACGCGGGACCCGCATTTTTGGGGCAGTCGCCCGAGAGTTGCGTGAACGCAAATTTATGAAAATCGTGAGCCTCGCAAACGAGGTAGTTTAGCTATGTTGATTCGTACCGGAGATACCGTCGAAGTCATTGCCGGAGCCGACCGTGGCACGCAAAGTCGTGTTATTCGTGTCGACCGCGAAAAGGGCAAGGCTTTGGTGGAAGGTGTCAACCGAGTTTATAAGCACGTCAAGCGGAGCCAAAAGCATCCGCAGGGCGGGCGATTAAGCAAGGAGATGCCGGTTCAATTGTCAAACGTGATGTTCGTCTGCGATTCGTGCAATGCCCGAACTCGGTTGGGCGCAAGATTTTCGGATGACGGTGCCAAAGAACGATTTTGCAAGAAATGTGGCGCCGGCGTCGGCCAGATTTCCCCCGCTCACGCTGGGCACGCCAAAAAATAACACAATAACATTCGACGTTAGTGCCCGTCTGCGAAGACGCAAGCGTAACGCCGAACTTTGATTTCAAAGAACTATCCACCGAACAAAGCTATGGCAACTCCACGACTACAAGAACGTTACGAAAAAGAAATTCTGCCGCAGCTCGCGGAGAAGCTAGGTCGTAAAAATCGGCTCTCTTTGCCGAAGCTGGAGAAAATAGTCGTCAGCATGGGCGTAGGTAGTGCGATAACCGACAAAAAACACTTGGAAGAAGCCATTTCAGCAATGACTGAAATCACTGGCCAGAAGCCGATGGTTTGCAAGGCGCGTAAATCGGTGGCAGCTTTTAAGCTTCGCGAAGGCTACGCGATCGGTTGTAAGGTCACGCTGCGAGGCGATCGGATGTATGAGTTCCTCGATCGTTTGATTTCGTTGGCGTTGCCACGAGTGCGTGACTTCCGTGGTTTGAAGCCGACCGCGTTTGATCGACGAGGGAATTACAGCTTGGGGCTCAGTGAGCAATTGGTTTTTCCCGAGTTAAATCCAGACAAGTACTTACGAGTGCAGGGCATGAACATTGCCTTGTGTAGTTCAACCGATTCGGACGACGAAGCACGCGAACTTTTGCGAGGCTTCGGCATGCCGTTTCAGACCGAAGAGACAGCAGCATAAAAGTCGCGAGTTGTGAGTCACGAGTCGCGAGTAACAAGCCGCTTTGCGGCAACGTTTGCTCGTGACTCGTGACTCGCGACTCCTAACTCAAAAAAGGATCCGACGTGGCGAGTAAATCAAAAATTGCCAAAGCGCTGAGAGAGCCGAAGTATTCGTCGCGACGCGAGTCGCGCTGTCGTATCTGCGGTCGCCCTCGGGCGGTTTATCGCAAGTTTGGCATTTGTCGGATTTGTTTCCGTGAGTTGGCTGACCAGGGTGTGATTCCTGGTGTCAAAAAGGCGAGTTGGTAGCATGAGAGATTAGAGTTCCGGGTTTTGGGGTGCCGTGTTGCCATCGAACATTTCCCCCGATCCTGATCTCCGATCCCTGGTCCCTACAAAAAAAGAGTTGATCAAAAACCCAGTTGGGAATTTTAGCATTATGATGACAGATCCGATTGCCGACATGCTTACCCGCATCCGCAATGCTGTGCGCATTGAACGGCCACTTGTCCAGATGCCTCACTCAAAGGTGAAGCGTGGCGTGGCTGAGGTGTTGAAGCGTGAAGGCTACATTTGGGATTGGCACGAGCAAGAAGCCCAAGATGCACCAGGCAAAGAGCTGTGCATCGACCTAAAATACGGCCCTAATGGTGAACGCGTGATCCGACATATCAAGCGTGTTAGCAAGCCGGGTCGCCGCGTATACAGTCGAGCGAATGGCTTGAAACCGATCCTGAACGGCTTGGGGATTTCCATTATCAGCACCAGTCGCGGGGTGGTCAGTGACCGCGAAGCACGACAGAAAAACCTAGGTGGTGAAGTGCTCTGCGAGTTATGGTAGTTGTGGTAGCCCCCGGCTCTGCTGGGGGATGGCTAGGACGAGCAATCAAAATTATTGCAGTATTTGAAGCATCCCTGGGTAGAGCCCAGGGCTAATGAACATTCGGTAAATTCCATGTCCAGAATTGGCAAAAAACCTGTATCGATTCCTTCCGGTGTGAAGGTCAACGTCGCCGACCGAGAAATCTCCGTCGAAGGCAAGCTCGGCAAGCTCGTTTGGAGCCACCGCGCCGAGATTGCTGTGGCCGTGAACGAAGAAGCCAAAGAAGTGGTCGTCACGCGATTCAAAGACGATCGCGAAGGTCGTGCGTTGCATGGACTGACTCGTGCATTGATCCAAAATATGGTGGTTGGCGTCTCGGAAGGCTACGAGAAAAAGCTGGAGATTCACGGCGTTGGTTACTTGGCAGCCATTGATGGTGACACCTTGCAGCTTCGCGTTGGTTTTGCGAACGAAATTCACAAGAAGATTCCTGCTGGTTTGGATGTGACCTGCCCCGATCAGACGCATGTGGTGATCAAGGGGATCGACAAACAAAAAGTTGGCCAATTTGCCGCCGAAGCACGAGCCGTTCGGAAGCCAGAGCCTTACAAGGGCAAAGGAATTCACTACGAAGGCGAACAAATTCGACGCAAAGCTGGCAAGACAGCCAAGTAAGCCGAGCTGACGTAATATCGGCGTCGTCATGTTGGCGTCGTCTGCCAAGACGAAATAGCACCGAAAACACAAATCAGTTTTTGAAGACGTTTGAGAGAATAGGTCATGGACCACAACAAAGCAATTGGGAAGCAACGGACAAGGCGCCGTTTTCGGGTGCGCAAGAGCTTGCGTGGCACACCAGAGCGTCCGCGTCTGTGCGTGACACGCAGCCATCGCAATATCGGCGCTCAAATCATCGACGACATCGCCGGCAAGACTTTGGTCAGCGCTTCGACAGCTGATAAGAGCTTGTCGAAATCGGTCAAATACGGTGGCAATGCTGATGCGGCTCAGGCGGTAGGTAAAGCGATTGCTGAGCTTGCGTCCAAGGCAGGCGTCACGGAAGTTTGTTTTGATCGAGGTGCGTGTAAATATCATGGTCGTGTGGCTGCTTTGGCTAATGCGGCTCGCGAAGCAGGACTCAAATTTTAATTCAAAGGAGCTAGGGATTAGTGGCTAGGAGCTAGGGGATGCAATTCCCCCAGCCCTCACCCCCCCAGCCCCAATATTTTTGACGGGAGTAAATCCAGCGTGGCTACAGGGTCTCGAAAAAAACGTCGCGAGAAAAAAGACGACGAGAAACGCAGCGGCGAACTTCTCGAAAAAGTCGTGAAGATCAAACGCTGTTCGGCAGTGGTGAAAGGTGGCCGCAGGTTTAGCTTTGCTGCGATGGTCGTGATCGGCGATGGCAAGGGTAAGGTTGGCTGGGGCTACGGCAAAGCGAACGAAGTCCCACCGAGCGTTGAAAAAGCGGTCAAAGAGGGGATGCGCAGCATGGTCGAAATTGCGCTGGACGAAGGCACTATTCCGCACACGATCAAAGGCCGATTTGGCGCTGCCCATGTCATCCTAGTGCCCGCCACCTCGGGTACCGGCGTGATTGCTGGTGCTGCGGTCCGCGCCGTTTGCGAAGCGGCCGGGATCCACGATATATTGACCAAGAGTTTTGGCTCGAATAACCCCGTCACTTTGGTCAAAGCAACGATCGCTGCTCTCGAACAGCTACGGCCAAAATTTGATGTAGAACGCCTGCGTGGAGTAACCTTGTCATGATTCTCAACGATGTCCATCGCGGGATAAAAAAGTACAGAAAGCGAAAGCGGGTTGGTCGTGGTCCAGGCTCTGGGCATGGAAAGACGTCAGGCCGTGGTCACAAAGGCCAAGGCTCTCGCTCAGGTTCGTCTAACCATCCGACCTTCCAAGGCGGTACGATGCCGTTGGTACGGCGGATTCCCAAACGGGGTTTTAATAACCGTTGGGGGCTTACGGTCGCAGTGGTCAACCTGGGTCAGATCGATCAGGCTTTTGCCGCTGGCGAAGAAGTTACACTCGAATCGTTGGCTGCCAAGAACTTGGCCAAAGGTCGATTCGACGTGCTAAAGGTGCTGGGCGATGGTGAGCTGAGTAAGAAGCTCAAAATCGCAGCGCATCGCTTTAGCAAGTCGGCAGTGGAGAAGATTGAAAAATCGGGCGGCGAGTTGGTCGTGCTTGCTGGCAAGACGCCGGTGAAAGAAAAACAGCGTGCCAAGAAGCTTCAGGCCAAGAAACAACAAGCCACATCATAGTAAAATTGAAAAATGCAAATTTCAAATTTGCAATTGGCAATGACTGAGGATTCGCCATGTGGGAAAAGCTAAGAGTCGTTTGGCAGATTACTGAGCTTCGGCAGAAAATACTGCTGACTCTTGCCCTGCTGGCGGTCTATCGGCTTGGATTTCAGATCCGGCTTCCGATCGTCGATCCTGATGCTGTCAAAGCGGCGGCCAGCGCGCAGGGCGGAGTGGCCGATATCTTGCGCACAGTGGCTGTCTTCAGTGCTAGTCAGCTGAACCAGGTGACGATTTTCGGTTTGGGCATCATGCCTTATATTTCTGCGTCCATCATCTTCCAACTGCTTGGAAGCGTCGTGCCGTCGCTCGAAGCCTTGCAAAAAGAGGGTGAGGCGGGACGCAAAAAAATCAACGAGTACACACGCTACGCAACCGTCGCGATTTGCGTAATTCAAAGTGCCATCTACGTGAAGTCGTACATTATTCCGGGCGGGATGGTCCACCCGGCATATCTTAACGAGGCGGGCAACTTAGGTTTTGGCTGGTTTACGGTGGCCGTCCTGACAATGACTGCTGGCACGGTCTTTTTGATGTGGATCGGTGAGCAAATTGACGAATTTGGCATCGGCAACGGAATCAGCTTGCTCATCATGGCCGGCATTTTGGCTGCCATGCCGGGAGCCGGTTTCGACTTGCTCAAACAATCGTCGCTCGAACTGGGCGGTGGTCCTGGCGGTAAGTTAGGGGTCGAGCACTTGTTGTTGCTGGCAACGATGTTTGTGGCAGTCGTAGTTGGAGTAGTTTATATCACGTTGGGTCAGCGTCGGATCCCGATGCAAAGCGCCAAGCATGTGCGAGGCCGTAAGGTGTATGGCGGGACAAGGCAATATCTACCGCTCAAAGTCAACCAGGCGGGCGTGATGCCGATTATTTTTGCTAGTAGTCTGTTGATGCTACCGACGTTGATTCTGTCTCCGCTGTCCAAAATTGCTTGGAAGCAGGATGGGTTTGCCGAACGATTCTTCAGCTGGGCTGTTGATGCGTTTGCTTTTGGCTCGATGTTTTACGTCTTGTTCAATGTGGCCTTAATCTTCTTCTTCTGTTTCTTCTGGACGGCGATTCAATTCAATCCGAAAGATGTTTCAGAGAACTTGAAGAATTACGGCTCGTTCATTCCCGGTTATCGACCTGGGAAGCGGACGGCAGATTATTTAGAGAAAGTGATGTTTCGTATCACCTACGTCGGAGCCGGTTTCTTGGCGTTTGTGGCTATTATTCCGACGCTGATCTCGAGTTCTATTGGTGTTTCTCCGATGGTTGCTAGCTTTTACGGCGGCACGGGTTTGTTGATTGCGGTCAGCGTGGCGTTTGATCTTGTTCAGAAAATCGATAGTCACCTCGTCATGCGGAATTATTCTGGACTATTAGAAAAATCGTCTGGCTCATCTGGTGGTCCTAGTATCTGAATTTGCCCGTTCCTTGTAAGAACGGAGTACTGATTGTTGTTGGCGTAGGGGAGCCGTCAGGGTGCCATGAGGATTGTATTGATAGGGCCACCTGGTGCTGGCAAAGGGACGCAGTCGGCTTTGATGGCCAAAAAACTGCAGGTTCCGCATCTCTCAACGGGCGAAATTTTGCGCACCGTCTGTGCCGAGAAGAGCGAAGTTGGACTCCAAGCTGCCCAGTACATGGAGCGTGGCCAGCTTGTTCCTGATGGCATGATTCAAGAGATCTTATTCAAGGAACTTTGTTCACCTGCATGCGAGGCGGGCTATATTCTGGATGGGTTTCCTCGAACGGTTCCACAGGCAGAAGAGTTTGATGCTTGGCTGGAGCGACGTGGCAGTTCGCTTTCGCTCGTGCTGGAGTTTCGTGTCACCGAGGAGATCCTGCTTGAGCGGTTAGCTGATCGTGGCCGAGTGGATGACGGTCGCGAAATCATCCGTAAGCGGATGCAACAATACGATGACCTGACCCATCCGCTGCTGGAATACTATAAAGATCGTGGGATTTTACACACTGTTCACGGCGGTGTGGGCTCGGCGGAAGACGTGTTTGCAAAGATCGAGCAGATTATTGAGAATGTCTCCTGAGTGAGGGTTTCCTGATGCAGGAGTTGAAAAAGCAGCCGTTCTCGCCATCAGTGACGAGAATTCTATCTGCGGAAATTCTTAATCTTCATCCTGCTCTTAATCTTGCTCTTCCTTTCTGACGTTCGTTCGCGGTAGGAGATTATGATTATGATTAAGAGCAAGATTTGGAGTGAGTAATTGCATGAAACAAGATATATCCCATCGTATCGAGCTAAAATCTAAGCGCGAGATCGGGCTCATGCGCCAGGCAGGGCTTGCCGTTTGGCAAGCGCATCAAATCGCTGCCGAGATGGTTGCTCCGGGCGTGAGTACCGCTGAGGTTGATCGAGCTTTTGAACAACACTTCGAACGCCTTGGTGCAAAGCCGTTATTCAAGAACTACCCGAACACCACTCGCGGCAAGCGGCCTTTTCCGGCGGTGACGTGCATGTCGATCAATGAGGCGGTCGTGCATGGGATTCCTAACGAAAAGCCGCTCGTAGAGGGAGACATCGTCAGCATCGATACGGGCTGCCTGCTCAACGGGTGGTGTGGTGACGCGGCGGTGACTTATCCGGTGGGCCAAATTTCTGATGAAGTTCAGGAGTTGCTCGATGTCACTAGCGGCGTACTCGAATTGGCGATCGAGCAGTTGAATCACAAAAGCCGTTGGAGCCAGATTGCGGCGCAAATGGCCCAGTATGTGGCTGACCACGGTTTTTCGACGGTCGAGTGTTTTGTGGGCCACGGCATTGGTCGCGAGATGCACGAAGATCCGCAGGTGCCGAATTTTTCGAGTCGTTCGCTTCGTGGCAGCGGCGATTTCGTCATTCAACCGGGACTTGTGATAGCGATCGAGCCGATGGTGAACATGGGCACCAAGCGGGTGAAATTGCTACGAGACCAATGGACTCAAATCACAACTGACAAGCGTCCGAGTGCCCATTTTGAGCACACCGTCGCGATCACCGACGACGGACCCTTTGCCTTGACCAAGGCCCCCACCCCTGCCGAAACGGCAGAATTAGCCAGCTGAGTCGCGAGTGGTTGAAAAACGGTCCGTCTTTTGCCCAGTAGCCCTTCCTTCCCAGCCCGTTACGGTCTATATTCATACGTTTCGCCAAATGGGATCGCTGCTGACTAGGGAGCCGAAGCAATGAAGGTTCGAGCAAGTGTTAAACGAATCTGCGACAAGTGCAAAGTCGTACGACGTCGTGGTGTGGTTTATGTAGTCTGCAGCAATCCGCGGCACAAGCAGAGGCAGGGGTAGTAACCGCGTTGCCACGCAACGCAAGGCTATATTTTGGTTCATGAACCAAAATATAGCCTTGCGTTGCGTGGCAACGCGGCTAAGAAGTTTTCAGTTTTCAGTTTTCCAACGAATTAAAAGCGTGGAGTAAACAAGATGCCCCGTTTGTTAGGTGTCGACATTCCAACAGATCGTCCGACGGTTGTTTCGTTGACGTATTTGTTTGGCGTTGGGCCAAAAATTGCTCGAGAGCTGTGTCACAAGGCGGGGGTCAACCCGCAGGCACACGCTCGCGATTTGCACGAAGACGAAGTCGCGCGGATTGCGGCTTTGTTGGACAAAGATTATGTCGTCGAAGGTCAGCTTCGTCGGCAAACAAGTCAAAATATATCGCGGTTACGCGACATCGCTTGTTACCGCGGCCTCAGACACCGTCGCGGTTTGCCGGTGCGTGGTCAACGTACGAAAACCAATGCTCGCACTCGCAAAGGTCCGAAGAAGACCGTTGCCGGTAAGAAGGGCGTGAAAGATTTAAGGTAAAAAGAGTAGCGAGTTATGAGATACGAGTTGCGAGTTTTTCTAGCAGCATTGTACTCGCGACTCGCAACTCACAACTCGGAGCTTCTAAGTGGCAAAGACGACCAAAGGCAAGGCCGGTAAGGCGAAGAAAAAGAATGTGCGTCGGAACGTGACAGTTGCGATCGCCCACATCACGGCGACGTTCAACAACACGACCGTGACGATTACCGATACCAAGGGCGACACGCTCTGCTGGGCTAGTGCCGGCACGACCGGGTTCAAAGGAAGTCGTAAGAGTACGCCGTTTGCCGGCCAGAGTGCCGCGCAACAAGCGGCTGAGAAGGCTCGCAAGTTTGGTGTCAAAGACGTCGAAGTGCGAGTGAAAGGCCCCGGCAGCGGTCGCGAAAGCGCAATCACCGCGCTGGAAGCCGCCGGCTTGAAAGTCAAGTCGATCGAAGACGTCACGCCGTTGCCTCACAATGGTTGTCGCCCGCGAAAAAAACGTCGCGTGTAAGAGCGTTAACGACGTCGGTAACGACGAACACACACGAAATAACAAGTACGACAAAAACAAATACCACTCAAAAAAACATGGCGACTCCAGGTCGCTCACCCAAGAACTCCAGAAAAACAAGGCTATGGCAAGATACACCGGACCTGTTTGTCGACTGTGCCGACGCGATGGGATGAAGTTGTTCCTGAAGGGGGCACGTTGCGATTCCTCGAAGTGTGGTATCGATCGTCGCGATCAACCGCCAGGGCAGCAATTGCAGCGTCGCAGCAAGCAAACCGACTATGGCATCCACCTACGTGAGAAGCAGAAGGTCAAGCATTATTACGGCGTGCTTGAACGTCAATTTCGTCGCTATTTTCAAAAGGCGGAACACACCAAGGGCAACACGGGCGACGTGTTGATGAGCTTGTTAGAGCGTCGGCTCGACAACGTTGCTTACCGGATGGGGTTTGGTCAAAGCCGAGCAGGTGCTCGTCAGTTGATCAACCACGGTCATGTGACCGTCAACGGCAAGCGTTGCGACGTGGCTAGCTATATGACCCAGGTGGGCGATGTGATTCGAGTCAAGAACCGGGCCAAAAGCCTTGATTTAGTTCGCGGTTCGTTGGCAGAATCTCGTGGCGACGTGCCCGACTTTTTGTCAGTTGCCGAGTCAGATATTCCCGAAGGCGTGGTGGGTCGTTTGCCACTGTCGGAAGACGTGTCGATCCCCATTCAGACTCAATTGATCATCGAGCTTTGTTCAAGATAAGCTGTCCACTGTCGGCTATCCGCCGTCAGTCTGTATTGCTTACGATGAACATTTTATTGCTTACGATGAACATTTTCAACTACATAGGCCTGGCTGATAGCTGATAGCTGACAGCCGATAGCTCAAAAAGCGAGGTATTCTGATGCATATCCGATGGCGTGGACTGGAACTGCCAAGTCAGGTGACTTGCGAGACAGAATCTCTAACCAATAACTATGGCAAGTTTTCTGCTGAGCCCTTCGAACGAGGTTTCGGCACGACGATCGGCAACGGCTTGCGCCGGATTTTGCTATCGAGCCTTGAGGGTAGCGCCGTCACGCAGATTAAAGTTCATAATGCCCAACACGAATTCACCTCGATCCCTGGGGTGTTGGAAGATGTTACGGACATCGTGCTGAACATCAAGTCGTTGGTGGTCAAGAATCACAGCGAGTCGACCAAAGTGCTGCGAGTCGAGCGCAATGCTGCCGGACTCGTGACTGCCGCTGACATCGAAACCGACGAGTCGGTCGAAGTGATCAACAAAGATTTGGTCATCGCTACACTGACCGAGGATGTCCCGTTCGTCATTGAAATGGTCGTCGAGAATGGTCGTGGCTACATTCCTGCTACCGAACACGGCGCGAACATCCAGGAGGTCGGCATCATTCCGATCGACGCGGTATTCAGTCCGGTCACGCGCGTTCGTTACGACATCGAAGAAACGCGTGTTGGTCAGAAAACCAACTACGACAGACTGACCATCGAGATTCAGACAGACGGCTCGATCAATCCTGAAATGGCTCTGGTCGAATCGGCGAAAATTTTGCGTAAGCATCTCACGCCGTTTGTGCAGTACACCGAACTTGGTCCGCAAATCCACTCGGCTTCGCGCGGCGGCATTATGAGCAACGCCGACAGTGCCTTGGAAGCCAAGTTGAATATGAACATTTCGGAGCTGAACCTTTCGGTCCGTGCCGGGAATTGCCTAGAGACCGAGAATATTTTACAGGTTCGCGATCTTGTCACACGTACCGAAGATCAGTTGCTCGAAGTTCGCAACTT
Source organism: Planctomycetota bacterium (assembly GCA_013152515.1). GTDB lineage: Bacteria > Planctomycetota > Planctomycetia > Pirellulales > Lacipirellulaceae > Bythopirellula. The sequence goes on along the minus strand of JAADGD010000143.1, from coordinate 3,846 downwards.
TGGCGAAACGACGCTAGCCGAGGTGCAACAAAAGCTCCGCGAGCTAGGTTTGCATCTGGGCATGAGAGTCCCAGGCCCAATAGCGACAGTTTAATTGAAGCCGTTTCATTCCAGATCCTAACTCCTTAACTCCTCACTCCTACAATGAGACATCGTAGAAAAGGTCGTGTCCTCGGTCGCAGCCCCAGTCACCAACGCGCGTTGTTGCGCAATTTGGCCAGCTCGCTGCTACTGACCGAGCGTGACGCCGAGTTTGATGACAACGCGCCCAAAGTGAAGGGGCGGATTGTTACGACAGTGAGCAAGGCAAAAGAAGTTCGTCCGTTGATAGAAAAGTGTATCACGATTGCGCGCCGTTCGCTGGCAGCGACCGAAGCTGCCGCTCAGCTCGAGTCTTCGGCAGAGCGTGGCAGCCAGGAGTGGAAGTCTTGGCGCACTAGCGAAAAGTGGCAGGCTTGGAATCAGGCGATTGCTCCGGTCGTGACGGCGCGTCGACGTTGCGTGACGTTGCTGGGCAGCAAAGAAGCGGTACGGATTTTGTTCGCCGACATCGCTCCTCGTTTTGCCGATCGTCCGGGTGGCTATACCCGTATTGTGCGGATAGCAAAGCCGCGGCTCGGCGATTCGGGCCAGCAAGCGATCTTGGAGTTTGTTGGCGTTCGCGATCGTGTAGTACAAAAGAGCGAGAAGCCTGCGTTTGAAGACACTCCTGCCGAGGAAACTCCCACTGCCGAGTTGCAAGACGACGCCGTCGATGGGGCTGAGGCCGTCGAAACCGAATCTGCGGAAGCAGGCGACGAAACTGCCGAGAAGCAAGAAGACTAGTACGGCAAACTAGCACGGCGTCCGACGTTTTCTTTTCTCTTGTTCTTTTCTCTTGAGAATTGTGATGAAAAGTCAAGGATTCGACTTTACGGAGGCAATGCGCTGTCTCTGCGAGGATATCACCTGTCGGCTCCCCGAGTTGGTGCATATCGACCTAACGCAAGTTGCCATCAGTCTTAGCAAAACGCGAAAAAACGTTTCACATGGCATCTATGCCTCGCTCACTCCGCTCCGATTTGAGGCGGGCGCAAAAACGACCCAACGGCGTGGTCGTCGCTATGGCGTGCAGCCAGTTGTCGATGCAGTGGGTCGCGAGTATCTCTACATTCTCAGCTTCTACCTGCCGCGGTTCATGAATACGTCGTTGGAAGAAAAGCTCTCGACGGTCGTCCACGAGCTGTGGCACATCAGTCCCGCATTCGATGGCGATCTGCGTCGTCACGCGGGTCGCTGTTACGCGCATGGGTCTTCGCAGCGCGCGTACGACGCCAAAATGGATCGCCTCGCGCAGGAATGGCTAGCACTCGATCCACCCAGCCAGCTTTATGATTTCCTGATGGGTGATTGTAACGAGCTGATTGCCGAGCATGGTCATATCACCGGTACACACTGGCGCAACCCGCAATTGGTGCCGTTGGATGCAGCGTAGCCTCCGGCTTTGCCAGGGGGATTACGCTGGTTGTTATCGTTCCATTCGGATTTGATCCAATCCCACAGCAGAGCCGAGGGCCACAATCCATTTTCAAGTGGCGTCATTTTTCAAGTAGCGTTTTGGAGGGCACTGTGCTAGCACGCCCAGTCACATTGACATTTCGTGCGGCTCGACGTACTGTTCTCGCTCTCTTCTCCTCTGCCAATGAGGCAGGATTTAGGCCAACACTGTTTCTCGACGACCGGTATGGACGACCGACAGCAACCAACGTGCGCAGGCAACGGCACCACTGCGCGAGCGTTTTGCCTGTTGCTATTGTTTCTGCCTTGTTGGAGCGGCTGTAGCATGTTGCTGACGTCGCCGATGCCGGAAGATCCGCAATCGTTTCTCCAAGCGGTCGAGACGGCGCCCGATAGTGTGGCATTAGAAATTTTTCAGGTTCGTTACCCTGCCACGGATCACGAATTGGACGAGCAACTTTGGCTAGCGGTGGACGAACAGCGGCTCGACGTCGATGTTCGGCACGAGTTGATTCGTAACGGCTTCCGCGCGGGCGTACTTGGCGGGACAGTGCCTGACAAGCTAGCTAAGTATCTCAAGCTCGAAAGCGAGATGCCCAAGACGAAAGCCGCACGGTTGATTACCGGTCAAAGCGCTGATCCGTCAGTTACGCGCCGCTTTGTGCAACTCGATCGTAGCGAGTTCGCGACCATCAAGGCTTCTAGATTACGCCCTAAACTGAATGTATTGCTCTGCAAAGAGAGCGGATTGTGTGGCCGCAGCTATCAGCAAGTGCAGGCGGTCTATTCGATGCGGGCCGAGGCGGTGGCTGGGCAGCGCGTCGTGCTGCGGTTGACGCCTGAGTTGCAACATGGCGAGCTGCGCAACCGCTACGCTGGTAGCGACCAAGGCATCTTTCTGGTGACGCCTTCGCGCGAGCGCGAGCTTTACGACCAACTAGAGCTAAACGTCGAAATGACGGCGGGCGAAATCCTAATCGTCGGCGGTCTGCCCGACGCTCCTAGCAGCTTGGGCCATGCTTTTCACGCGGAAAAGCAACGTGGACCCGCTGAACTCAAGCTCATTCTTGTTCGATTGGTGGAAGTGCCGAGGAGCGAGATTTTGGCGGATTTGCCGTAGGATAGGCCCCTGCTCGGCAGCGAGGATAATTGCTACAATGCAAACTCGCACGAGAACATATCAAAACTAAAGCGACATCAAATTAGGAGCCAAGTCATGCCATTAGTACCCCTGCGAATTTTGTTGGACCATGCTGCCGAGAACGATTACGGCATCGCCGCATTCAATGTAAACAACATGGAGCAGATTCAAGCGATCATGGAAGCGGCCAAAGAGACCGAGTCGCCCGTGATCGTGCAGGCGAGCCGTGGCGCTCGTGCCTATTCGCAGGACAACTACCTGCGACATCTGATGCTCGCTGCTGCGGAACTCTATCCAGAGATTCCGATCGTGATGCACCAAGACCACGGCAACAGCCCCGAGACTTGCCAAAGTGCGGTCGAAAATGGTTTTACGAGCGTGATGATGGACGGTTCGCTCGAAGCCGATGGCAAGACGCCGGCAGACTACGAATACAATGTTCGGGTGACCAAAGAAGTGACCGAGAATGCGCACGCGCTGGGTGTTTCGGTCGAAGGCGAATTGGGGTGCCTTGGCTCGCTCGAATCGGGTGAAGGCGAACAGGAAGATGGCCACGGAGCCGTTGGCCAACTAACGAAAGAGCAACTGCTGACCGACCCCGAAGAGGCCGAGCGTTTTGTTGCCGAGACAGGCGTCGACGCTTTAGCGGTCGCGATCGGCACCAGCCACGGTGCGTACAAGTTCACCAGCAAGCCAACGGGCGAAGTGCTGGCGATGGATCGCATCGACGAAATCCACAAGCGTTTGCCCAACTGCCACCTCGTGATGCACGGCAGCAGCAGCGTTCCGCAAGAGTTGCAGGACATCATCAACGAGTTCGGCGGCAACATCAAACAGACTTGGGGCGTGCCGGTCGAAGAGATTCAACGTGGCATCAAGAGCGGTGTCCGCAAGATCAACGTCGACACCGACAACCGGCTAGCCATCACCGGTGCGATCCGCAAGGTATTGGCCCAGTCGCCCGAAAAGTTCGACCCGCGCGACTACCTCAAGCCGGCTCGCGAAAAAATGAAAGAAGTCTGCATCGCCCGCATGGTCGCCTTCGGTCAGGCTGGCAACGCGTCGAAGATCAAGTGCGAATCGATCGACAAATTCGCTGGCTTTTATACGGCGGTGTAGCTTGGCGATAGTTCCGCTGCCCGTTTTGGTAGAGCTTGCTCGTTGTGGTAGAATAGGGCTATGAGTACGGCAACCCGAGTCACGACTGC
>JAADGD010000015.1 GCA_013152515.1 Planctomycetota bacterium | reverse complement strand
GGATCGCTCTTCAACGGCAGCTTCACCAATTTGCCCGTCTGGGCCGATTTGTAGATCGCTAGGATGATCTCGATCGGCTTGCGCCCTTCGTGGCCGTCGACGGCGGGGGTGCCGTCGGTTTTGATCGCTTTGACAAAGTCGCGGAATTGGTGCGTGTGACCGTGGTGGCCGATGGCCGACGGATCGGCTGCGCCGCCACCGCCGCTCTTGGTTTTTTGCATCGCCTTGAGAATTGCCGCGTCGCCACGTGTCTTTTTCGCAAAATCCCACGCCTTAATGTCTTCTTCTTCCAGAACGGCGGAACCTTCGCTACCGTGTAGCTCGATTCGTTTGAGGTAGCCCGGATAGGCGGCGGTTGTCGCTTCGATGACGCCGAGGGCACCGTTCTTGAAACGAAGCGTGGCGATCGCGACGTCTTCCACTTCGATCCGCTTGTGTGCCAGCAACGCCGTTTGAGCTTGGATTTCTTCGACGGGGCCCATCAGCCAGCTAAGCAAGTCGACCGTGTGGACCGCCTGATTCATCAGCGCGCCGCCGCCGTCAAGCTTCCAGGTGCCGCGCCAAGCGCCGCTGTCGTAATACTCTTGGGTGCGAAACCATTTGACGTAGGCATCCCCCAACGTCAGCCGGCCAAAGCGGCCTTGGTCGATCGCCTTGCGCAACAGGATGGACGAATCGTGGAAGCGTGAAGGGAAAATGGTGGCGAGCTTGACGCCCTGTTTTTCGCATTCGCGAATGATTCGATCGCACCGCTTGAGCGTAATTTCCAGCGGTTTTTCCACGATGACGTGCTTGCCAGCGCGGGCGGCGGCGATGGCGGGCTCCATATGGGCACCGCTGGGAGTGGCGATCGTCACGACGTCGACGGCCGGGTCGGCGAGCATCTTGGCCAGATCGTCATAAGGCGTACAGCCAACTTCTTCGGCGAACTGTTTCGCTCGGTCGGCCGCCATGTCGCAGCAAGCGACCAATTTGGCTCCACGAACATCCGCAATCGCCCGCGCGTGAAAACGGCTGATCATTCCTGTTCCGACAATGGCAAATCCTAGTGGCATCGGTGTAGGCTCCTCAAGTTGATGTGATTTTTCAGGTTTTTAAGTGGTCTGGTTGCCGTTTGACGCAAGCGGTTTGCATAGAATGCATACCTAAGCATTGGTGATGATCGTCATCGTGCAGGGTAATAATTTGGGCAATTGATCCAACAGTTGCGGAACCAACGGTTGGAGGTCAGCAAGTCTGTTTGTCGGTGCGACTAATACCGCAACTGCCAAATCGTACAGTTGGAGATTCTGTTGGTCCGGGAGGTTGTTGTCGACAGTGATGAATACGTCAAACTCGGCGGCAGCCAAACGCAGAAGCTCGCCATTTTTCTTCCCAGCCCAACCATGTCGCGGAACCGTGGTGACTTTGTGGCCTATGATCAAGGCTACCAAGCGTCTATCCACACATTCGTCGAGAAGGATCCGCACGTCAGCTTATCGCCTCTCGTGCGTCACTTTGAGCAAGATCGAGAAACGCACAAATTTGTTCGCGTGTCACCGTCGGAAAACCTTGCAGAAAATCGTCGATCGATTCTCCCGCTTTTAAGCTATCGATCAATGTCTGCACTGGCACTCGTGTACCACGAAAAACGGGGGCACCGCTAAGCATATCAGGCGATTGTGTAACAATAGACGGATTCACGCTTTCATTATCGACTGTTTTGGTTTCTAGGGCAAGTCGCAGGAATGTGAGATAGCTGATGTGATAACGAACATGTTAATATGGCTGCCAATCGCCACTTCTTCAATCACTTATTCTCACCTCTTCCATTGCAACATGACAGAAAAGTATTCGCCCTGCCTGCACATTGTGCTTTACCAGCCCGAAATTCCCTACAACACCGGCAGCGTCGGACGGACCTGTGTGGCAGTTGGAGCGAAATTGTGGCTGGTCAGGCCGCTCGGGTTTCGGGTGGACGACACGCATCTCCGGCGGGCCGGAATGGATTATTGGCAACATTTGGAGTGGCAGGCGGTCGACGATTGGGCGGCTCTTTGCGAGCATTTGCCGACGGAGCGACATTGGTATTTCAGCAAAAAAGCGACCGGCTCGTACGCCGATGCCCATTTTGACGAGGGCGATGTACTCGTCTTTGGGCGTGAATCGCTCGGCTTGCCCGACGAACTACTGGCCGATCGGCCCGAACGCTGCCTGCGAATTCCCATGCGGGATGAGGTCCGCAGCTTAAATTTGTCGAATACCGTAGCGGTAGCGTGCTACGAAGCACTCCGGCAATGGGACTAGCTAAGGCGGAAGGCGGAAAAATAGCCACGATCCTACGGATCGCCGGAGTCCACTGTTCAGCCTTGAGCGAATTCGCAGAAAGCGAGGCAATTTCCGCGATTTTTCGTGTCGACCCGTAGCATGATCGGAGATTCTGCGCTTGTCCTTGAGGGCGGCAAGTAGGCACCCGATAATCTATCTGGTAGACATGACTTTTGTTGGACATTCAGGCAAAATGGACAAAATGGATACTTAGAATTGACGAAATGCGGCGAACAGGTCACTATGGGTGCCTGTTCCAAGGTAGCCGACCGTATGCCACTTCAGTCCAGCAGGTTGGCCTGGGGTGTGGTTTTCTGAGGTAGGTTCAGCGGGCTACCATAAAGGTTAGACATAAAGGTCTGACATAAGAGTCTGGCTTTCGTAAGGGCTAGGTAAATTAAGGTTTGGGCTGCAATGAAACTAGTAAGTGGCTTTGAAAAAATTGTTCGAAAGCAAGAGCCGCTGGGGGAGCGTACTTGGTTGAAACTGGGCGGGATGGCCTCGTTTTATGCCGAGCCAAATTCGGTCGACGAGCTAGCAGCCCTTGTGCGTCGTTGTTGCGAAGAAGAGGTGCCAATCCGCGTATTAGGTGGCGGCTCGAACGTATTGATCCGCGACGAAGGCGTTGCTGGCATGGTCGTCAGCCTCACGAGCGGAGTTTTTTCTGATATCCAAATCAGCAAGGGCCGACTTACAGCTGGCGGCGGAGCCCAATTGGCTCATGCAATTAGCGAGACGGTGCGCTCGGGACTGGCCGGCTTAGAGCCTTTGGTCGGCATTCCAGGAACGATTGGCGGAGCGCTGCATGGCAACTCTGGCAGTCGTGGCGGCGACATCGGGCAGTGGTCTTGTCGTGCAACGGTGATGACCCGGGCGGGCGAAATTTTGCAGCGAGACCGCGAAGATTTAGTTTTTGCCTATCGGCAAAGTAGCTTAGACGAGCTGGTCATTCTCAGTGCTGAGTTTCAGCTTGAGGACGATGACCCCGAGCAATTGACCAAACGAATGCAAAAGCAGTGGATCGTCAAAAAAGCCTCGCAACCCTTGTCGCACCAAAACGTCGCGACCGTGTTCAAGAATCCACGCGGCATGAGTGCCGGCATGTTGATCGATCAGGCCGGCCTCAAAGGAACGCGTGTCGGCGCCGTTGAAGTTAGCCAGCGCCATGCGAACTTTATCATCGCTGGCGAAGAGGCCACGAGCCATGACGTGCTGCGGCTCATCGACACGATTCGCAGCCGTGTAGCCGAGCGATTGGGAGTCGAACTCGAAACGGAACTCGAGATTTGGTAACGTAACCCTCGGCTCTGCCGGGGGATTTCAATTGGGATTTTACGTGCGACGCCATCCCCTGGCAGAGCCGAAGCCTACGAGCGGAATTGCTTCACAAGGAGGTGCTGCCGTGGTTCGCATCATAACCAAGCAAAAGGCGAAGCCCAAAAAAAATCCAGAAGCGACGCGGCTCAGCCGCGCTGCCCAACTGATCGCACTACGGCCACGCGCGCTAGTCGCCCTAGCAGTCATCGCACTCCTTGGCTGGGGCATGCAAGGCGTTTGGCAACACTACTCCCCGCAAATCAGCCAGCGCAGCAACTATCTGCTCACCGATCAGCGGATCACCATTTCGGCATTGCCCGAGTGGATCACCGGCGACGTGCGCGGAGAAGCGGTCCGCAACGCCGGACTTGCCGGACGACTCTCAGTGCTGGACGACGCTTTTGTCCAGGTGATCGAAGACGCCTTTGTGCTGCATCCTTGGGTCGAATCGGTCGACCGAATCACCAAGAGCTATCCGGCGGGCGTACACGTCGAGCTAACCTACCGGCGACCAGTAGCCGTGGTCGAATTGGTCAATCAGAACGTGGTACAGCTCATACCAATCGATCGCCACGGCGTGCATTTACCAGAGTCGGACGTGCCCAACATACGTAAGCGTTATTTGCCGCGCATCGGCAACATCGTCGAGCGTCCGCCAGTAGGACAGCCGTGGGCCGATCCAAGAGTTTTGGGGGCTGTCGAACTGGCCGTGCAACTCGAACCCGTATGGAAATCGTTGCACTTGGTAGATATCCTGCCATCGGCTCGCGCAGAAATCCGTAACCAGCGCCGTTATTTTCTCTTCGATCTGATCACCCGCACCGGCACGCGCATCGTTTGGGGAGCTGCCCCTGGAACCGCCCCTCCCGGCGAAGACAAATTTGCCGTCAAGCTCGATCGATTGAATATCTGCAATCAGCAATACGGCCCCTTAGATTCATTACATGGACCAGCAGTCGTCGACGTACGGAAAGCATTGGCCATCACACCGCGCACGGCGAAAAAGACCAACACTCCACACACTGCGAAGAAGACGGAAGAAAACAGCGCCGTCGTGAAGTAAGCTAAAAAGTGCTTGCCACGATAAAGAACCACCATCGAATCTCGGCGCGCCAAAACCGCCCTGCCAAAACCAACATCATGAGTCGGTCTGTGATTGCTGCTGAGCCGCCTCTTCAGCCTGACGCAACTGCTCGGCTAGCTCCTCACGCATGATCGCCATTTCTGGCGGTGCTTCGACGCCAATACGCACTCCGCCATTGCCGATCTTCACCACCGTCACGACGACTTTATCGCCGATGAGAATGCGTTCGCCAACTTTTCGAGTGACAACGAGCACGCGGTGAACTCCATTTCAGCCCTACACAGAAATACGGGCAGGAAAACTCTCTGTGCCAGCCACTTTCTCCGACACTTCTTAGTACTACAGCGCTAAGTCAAAAACCACGGATTGCACGGACACCACTGATTTTGGAGGCTTTTGGCAGGCTGGGGCATTGCACGGTCAACAACATCTATTCATTTCATCAAGGCTTTATCCGTGAATATCAGTGCTATCCGTGGTCCTTAGCTTCCTACCTTAGCTCAGTAGTATTAGTAACGCTAAATCTAGTGCTAGCAAGGTCTAAATGCAAGCAATTTCGGCAATTTTGCCAGCTTTGTGAATCACACACTCAACACTTACCACGGAGAAATTCGCCACACTTTGCCCAATTTGCTTGTTTTCACTCAATCCCGAGACTATCATTACGATTTCTCGCACAAATAACTAACTCATTGGCACCGGACACTGCCATATCAGAGATTCCTATGTCGATCAAAAAACTTTTCCATTCGTATTTTCTACTGCTTATTATCGCAAATTTCGCCCATGCCAGTTTGGCGTTACCTTTTGATAGCGTCAGGGTAAGTAATACTCCCTTTCCGAGTAGCAGTTTTGTAATTGATATCCCGACCAAATGGGAGCCGGGGCAAAATACTGCCAGTGTCTACCCTTTTTCGGCTCTATTTCCAATGAGTCCTGGAGGTGCAAGCTGGAGTCCTATGCCCTCGGGAGTGGAAATCTCTGGTCTGAGACCAGATGATATGGGGGACCATCCTGCTGGAACCAGCACCGATATCGAATTCCTGATCACAGCAGCTGTGGACGGACTAGAATACAGCTTGTTTGACGCTGCATTCGACGTGTGGGCAGCGGCTGCTAACATTACCAATTTGGGCCAAGTCACAGATGGTGGCAGTTCGGCTTTGGCTGGCGGGCTGGAGTCGACAGGCAGCCAACTGGGAGACATCCGAGTCGCCGGATACCAGTTCGGTGCCTCCCCCACTCAATTCGGTGTGCTGGCCCACGCTTATATTCCGCTTACCGAAGCACTCGCCGGTCCCGGTAACGGAGGTACGATCGGTGGTGATATTCACTTCGATACCGCCGAATTGTGGTCGGATGACGAAAACGATACTCTCTCCGATCAAGATATCGATTTCTTCACAGTGGCCCTGCACGAGCTGGGGCATTCCTTGGGACTGGGGCACTCCTCCGTTGCTGGTTCTGTGATGGTAGCAAACTACACCGGAGGTCGCAGAACTTTGGGCCCAGACGATATCGCCGGGATTCAAGCAATTTACGGAGTTCCTGAGCCTTCAGCATTTCTTTTCGGATGTTTGCTCGTTGGAGTGGGTGTCGTTGCTAAGTGGAAAAAAATGCGTTTCTGGGAGCAAACATAAACAGGAAGCGGGCGGTACGTTCTGCCGGAACATCATATGCGAATTAC
>JAADGD010000070.1 GCA_013152515.1 Planctomycetota bacterium | reverse complement strand
GTTCCATGAGGATAGAATGTTGCCACCAGCATAAACTGGAAGTCGCGAAACGAACGCACCTTTTTTTGAAAACCACGCACCCTACTGACTTTTTGCCTCGCCACGATTCAGACAGTTATTTATTGATCGATCCTAAAGAACCGAATCTGAGTTTATAAGCCACGACGTTGATCCACTTGTTTCCAAACCTCTTCGCGAGTCAAACTCTCGGCTTGCTCTTCATTTTCGAAATGGTTGAGTCTTGCTTGGACCAGTTCACGATGCCAGTCTTGAACGGGTAGTTTGTCTCGCAAATTACCGATGCTATCCCACAGATCTTGTACAAGTTCGAGACGCTCTGATAGCGGAAGCTGCGAGAGCTGATTCATGGCTGGATGCATTGATATCTCCAAAGTAGAAGTTACTGTCAGTTTAACCTGGATGGTCTGGGTGTCCAACCTTTACTTCCATCGTTCCTGACCCGTGAGCGCCAGGACTGACGTCCAGAGTTCGCCTTCGGTCGAAAGTTGCTTCTTTACGCCGGTCGACACTTCCAATGGGACGTGGACGAGGTGATTATGCCACAGACCAATGAGCAGGTCGGTCTTGCCGGCCATGCCGGCGTGGGCAGCGCTGCGGGCCAATTGTTCGCAGAGCAGGCTGTCGGCGGCGTTCGCCGGGACGCTGCGGATGTGATAGCTCGGGTCGAAGTATTTTACTTTCGCTGGCAACTTGGTAGCGGCGAAGTGTTCGACGATTTTCTGTTTGAGAAACGGGCCGATGTCGGCGAGCTTGCGGTTGCCCGAGGCGTCGCAGCCCTCCGAGCTATCGGGCAGCAGATGTTGTCCCGCCCCTTCAGCAACCACAACGACTGCGTGCTCGCGGGCCACCAGTCGGCGCTCGAGCGCTGACAGAAATCCGTGGGGGCCGTCCAACTCGAACGGCACTTCGGGGATCAAGGCAAAATTGGCTTCGCCGCTGGCGAGTGTCGCCGCTGCCGTGATAAACCCTGCTTGACGGCCCATCAATTTGACGAGACCGATACCGTTGAGTACCCCTTTCGCTTCGACATGGGCGCGGTCGATCACTTTTTCAGCTTCCGCGACCGCCGAGTAAAAGCCAAAGGTTCGAAAGCAAAATTTGATGTCGTTGTCGATGGTTTTTGGAATACCAACAATTGCGATCGGCAGCTTTCGACGCGAAACCTCCGCAGCCATTTTGTGTGCCCCGCGCTGCGTGCCATCGCCGCCGATGCAAAACAGCACGTCAATTTTTTGATCGACGAGAAAATCGACCGTCGTCTGCGAGTCTTGATGCCCTCGCGACGAGCCGAGCATCGTGCCACCTTGATGTTGGATGCCTTCCACTTGCTCGGTCGTCAGCTCAATCGGTGGACGCCCCTCTTCGGCATTCAATCCCTGATAGCCGTAACGAATTCCCAAGATCGTCGCTACGCCATAGTTGTAGGTCAGCTCTTGCACCAAGCCACGAATCACATTATTGATCCCCGGGCAGAGTCCGCCACACGTAACGATCGCCGCCCGTGTCTTCGCCGGTTCAAAAAATATATCTTCCCGCGCCCCAGCCCGCTGGAACGAAAGCATGTTGATTTTTTCGCCCAACCGAAATCGCGGCTCGTAAAGCACTCGCATATCATCAGGAACGTAGGTGCCTACCCCTTCACCAGTGCGTAAAGAACGAACCAACGGCGACTTGTGTCGGCAGGGACCGAGTGTCGAGACTTCGAGTTGTTCGGGGTGGAGTGTGGGACGTTCGACCATACGAGGAATAAACCTTTGTCTTCCGAAGTGATTACCTAGCGCGGCCGTATGGCCGCAACCAAAAAACCTATTTTGACAGGATTTACAGGATCGACAGGATTATTTCAAGACGCCTCGATCCTGTCGATCCTGTCAAAAAACTTGCACAGGCTTCGCAAACTTTGTCAAAAACTTAACGATGTTTGAGGTTAGTAGTACAGAACAGTGTAGCGTGGTTAGGGTCGATTGCGGAAGAGACTTCGGTCCCGGCGCGCCGGGGTAGCTCGCCGGCTACCTTATAACCACCCTTGCTCGCGATACCATGTAGCCGTCTCGGCAAAACGTTCTTCGAGCGTCGCGGCAGGTTGATAATCGAGCTCCCGACGTATTTTTTCGTCGTTGCATTCCCAGCCTGTGGCGACTGCTTCGCGGACTTTGTCGAAGTTGAGGACTCCTGGTTGACGGCGAATCTGGCCGAGGGTTTCCATCACTCCGCCTACCAGCCAGAAAAATGCTTTGGGCAGCGGCAGCGCGATGCCTGCGCAGTCGAGCGACTGGGCGGCTAGCTTGCCGAGTTCGCTATAGGTAATCGTCCGCTCGGCGGCGACGTGATAGATGGCGTCGGTACTGTTTGTGGGGGCAACGCGCTTGCCGCGCTCGGCGATGCGGATCATCGCGTCGCACAAATCGGCAACATGAACTAACGAAATCGGAAAACGTCGGAATCCCGGCACAGGATGCAGATGCAGAAGTTGAATGCCGCGAAAGATCGCTAGGCTTGCTTTGTCGGCAGGGCCAAAAATAATCGGCGGTCGAACGATCGAAATCGGGACTTTGTCGGCCAACTCTGCCGCGGCTCGTTCGGCTGCTAGCTTGCTATGGCCGTAGGCAGAGATGGGCTGATCGTTGTCCGACTCGCAGCGCGGCCCGCCCGGTTTGCTCGGCCCACCAGCAGCAAGTGAACTGACCAGGACGACGACGGGTGGCTCGGTTTGCGCGGCGGCAGCCTCGACGACGTTGCGTGTGCCGACGACGTTGTCGGCGGTAAATTGACGGTCGTTCAGGGCCCGCACACGCCCCGCGACATGAAAAACATAGTCAACACCTGCCATCGCCTGTTCGAGACTTTCGGCATTGCCCAAAGTGCCCAGATGCAATGTGGCGCCTAACGGCTCAAGCGCAGCTGCCCGTGGGACATCGCGGACCAACCCCCCAACTTCCCAGTTGCGCTGGCGAAGATTCGCCACTAAATTCGAGCCAACAAACCCGGTGGCACCTGTGACTAACGCTGAAGGCATCGTGATCGGCCTAACCCAACGACGAAGATGAAAGCAAAACTGTGCGTCCGCCTCCCCACGGCAAACGTCGCTAGCTCAAGCATGGTCAGAAGTACGGTAGGTCGTCAAGGGTTATTCACTGCCTGACAGGAGGACTGCAAAGTCGCGTTTTTAACCGCCAAGGACGCCAAGAGCGCCAAGGAAATGCTGACAATGGACATTTCCTAGGTTTTTTTTCTTGGCGCTCTTGGCGTCCTTGGCGGTTCACTTTATCCAAAGCGACTTTGCCGTTCTCATGGCAGTTCGCCTGCATTGCTTGACGGTGACTCCTTGGGACGATTACAGTATCACTTCCCAGCAATAAAACACTCCACGACCATCATCACCCGCCATGTCTCACCTCGAAGTCATCTCTGTCGCGACGCGACGCGAGCGGAAACTTTTTTTCAACCTGCCGTGGGACTTGTACCGCGGCGATCCTCACTGGATACCGCCGCTGCGGATCGTCCAGAAAGAACTACTCAACTACAAGCGTCATCCCTTTTATGACGATGCCGAAATTCAAACCTTTGTCGCCCTGCGCGACGGCCAACCTTGCGGGCGTGTTGCCGCGCTGGTGAACCATGCCCACAATCGTCAGTACAACGAACAGCGGGGATTTTTTGGGTTTTTTGAATCGATCGAGGACGAAGAGGTTTCGGGGGCTTTGTTCGACGCGGCGCGGGCGTGGCTTACGGAACGCGACATTGAAGCGATCCGTGGACCGGTGAATCCTTCGCTGAATTACGAACTCGGAACGCTCGTCGAAGGGTTTGACGAGCCGCCGTGGTTTATGATGACCTACAACAAGCCGTATTACGACCGGCTGATCAAGCAGTATGGTTTTCGCAAGGCACAGGATCTCTACGCTTTTTGGGGTCACGTTAGAATTCTTGACGAAATTACGCAACGGCTCGACATGCTCAGCCAAAACATACAGGACCGGTTTGATTTGGTTTGCCGACCCTTCGATGTCAAACGTTTTGATGAAGAGATCAATACGTTTTTGCAAATCTATAACAAGTCGCTAGTCTCGACGTGGGGTTTTGTGCCCATGTCGCAAGGAGAGGTAAAAAAGCAGGCTGCTGGACTGAAGCAGATGATCGTCCCTGAGCTGACCACGATGGCCGAGATCGACGGCAAACCGATCGGTACGATGTTCGGCCTGTTGGATTTCAACCCGCGCATCAAAGAGATGGACGGTCGCTTACTTCCTCTCGGGTTTCTTAAATTGATTCGCAATCGAAAAGCAATCAAGCGCATGCGGTTTATCAGCGCCAATGTTTTGCCAGAGTACCAAAGCTGGGGTATCGGCATCGCGTTGATCGCACGGCTTGTGCCCGACATTTTGGAGTGGGGCATTCAAGAGGCAGAGTTTTCCTGGGTGCTTGAGAGCAACGACCTTTCCTACAAAACGCTCAAAAAAGGCGGGGCCAAAATCACCAAGCAGTATCGCATCTACGATTACGGCCCGCCCGACACGACGGCTAATGCGAAGTTCATGAAATAAACCACAACGACACGACGAATACTACGAACACTACGCAAAAATACGTTGTGCCCGTTGTGTCGTTGTGGTTCATTTTCCTCAGAATTAGAACGAATAACGCAGAATGCACCAGAGGGCGTTCAAGCCATCGCGTAGGCCTATTTTCTTGCCTTCATCGTACCCGCGGTAGTCGTATTTGATTGGTACTTCGACGATTTGCTTGCCCATGCGTGATAGCTTGGCGGTGATTTCGGGCTCGAAGCCGAAGCGGTTTTGCTGGAAGCTGATCGATTGCACGACTTCTCGACGGAAGACTTTGTAGCACGTTTCCATGTCGGTTAGTCGTTGGCCTGTAAGGCGATTCGACAACGCCGTCAGTAGCCGATTGCCGAGGCGATGCAGTCGCGAAGGGTCTTGGTCGGCGTTCTCCAAAAATCGCGAACCGTAAACGACATCGGTTTCGCCACGCTCGATCGGGGCCAACAATTTCGGATAGTCTTGAGGATCGTACTCGAGATCGGCGTCCTGGATCATCACGACGTCGCCCGCGACTTCGGCGAATGCGGTACGTAACGCCGCCCCTTTGCCTCGGTTGTAGCCGTGCATCAATACGCGAATATCGGGCTGCTCGGCCAATTCAAGCAACACGTCGCGCGTTCCGTCCATACTGAAATCGTCGACGATGACGATCTCTTGATGGATGCCGACCGCTTGCACGCGGCGGACGATTTCGGCGATCGTTTCGCGTTCGTTGTAGACCGGAATCACAACCGACACGGCGAGCGTCGTGGCATTCTCGTGGCGATCTGTTGACTCGTCCCCGATCTCGACACCCACCGAAACCGCTTCTTCCGCAGCAGTAAGAGTCGCTTCAAGGCGATTCAAGAAAGTTGGATCGACCGTCGGCGCAAGTGGTGGTTGGCTTGGCGAAGTGGTAAGTTTTTTTGTTTCGAGTTGCATCGTCATTTCATAATTCCATATCAATAGCGTCTGTCGGTAGCGACGGAAATTGTTCCGCCAACTGCGAACCACGACGCGTGCGTATTGGCAAAGCGGGCCATTGCACGGACCCTTCGCGTGGGCTGGCATCGAGTACACGCGCGGTCAGCGGAAGATACTCGGCGGTGGTCGGGTTATCGTAGCGATCACGGTGCCCCCACAACTCGGCCACGCGATCACAATACAGCAGCACCCATTCAGGGTGATCACGCATTGCTTCGGCTTTCATGATCGCTACCGGATGTTCATAGCGGCGATCAACTAGCACCAAGTCGGGCGAGCCGTATTCCAGCACGCGAGTTCCATCGATCGGTCCTGAATCCGCACTACGACTTCGCTTCCCTCCAAACTCGCCCAACAAAAAATCAAAGTGCATATCGACCACTTCTTGCGGATAACAAGTTCTGAAGCGGCCATCAAAGGCGACCTGCACATCAGGTGCCAGCGCTGCGATGGCATACTGTGCCCAGTTAAACGAGACCACCAGCTTGCCGGTGAGATCTCGATCGGCCATGAATTGCAACGCATCGACTGGGTACCGATTGCGTTCGACGGGGAATTCGTCGAACTGTCGCCGCAAGGCAAAACTTTGCAGACCAATCGCCAGTAACAGCGCACTCACGGCCAATCGCCGCAGCCACGGCGAAAGCGTCATCACGGGTAGTTCGGTCTCTTTCGAGGGACGGAGGCGTGACAATGCTGATTGAAAATGAACGGGCAACCAAAAACCACACAGCAGTGCCAAAAACGCGATGTGACGCAAATGCAAAGCCGACTGCCATGCGACAACGGCTAAGATCGCTATTTGGACCCAATCGCGCCGGAGACGCGTCGCGAATAAACTCGTGGCAGTGACCGCTAGTAGGCCAATCCATTGCCAGAAGAGCGGGTCCCCCATTTTCGGTGGCGCCCATTCCGTTATTTCCGGTCGCGCCTGACCAAGCGACATCGCCAACCAGCGATGCAACTCCCAGCCATAAGGATTCGCCAGCGTCGCCACGACACAGCTCAAGCCCAACACGCTCAGTGCCAATACGCGCGGCCACGTACCCGTTCGCCAGTGAAGCAGCGCTTCAAAAATACGCCCGCCGAGATAAGCTCCGACGATACAAAGGCCCAGTGCAAAGCCACCATGAGCATTTACCCAGACAACAAAAACGATTGGCAGCGCCCAAAGCATTTGCCAGTGAATTCGTTTCGACGTTTGCCAGTCGCAAAAGGCGCGATCAAGCATCACCAAAGTGATAGCGCAAAGCGCAAAGCTCAACAACTGCGGGCGAAGTGGGAAGAAGGCTTGCAAGTTCGCCGCGATCAAAAGCATCAACGGCCAAACGGCGAAGGCGTGTACTTTATTTCGCTGGGCTACCCACACCATCGCGAGCAAAATCGCCATGCCCCACAGACATTTGGCGATCAGCAGCCCGCGCGTGCCCAGGACGCGATAGCCCGTGGCAAACGCCAACTCAGCAAGGTTTTCGTGATTGATCCAAGGATAATCGACCGCCGTAAACGTGTGCGATGCGGTACGTGGCAAGGTGCCTTCTGCTAGCCAATCTTGTCCGTATTGCACATGGCCCCAAAGATCGGGATCCACCAGATTCAACGACAACGGAATCGCGCAGCCCAGCGCTATTGCGAACACGGTCGCCCATTTCAGCCAGACGTATTCGCGGCGCGCCACATTCACATCAACCGGCGCGACAGGTTCCTTGGCATTCATGCGACACGTTGTTATAGGGTGTGGTGAACAATTGCGAAGCGCCACCGCTCTGCGACGATTGACGAAGCGAACGACCAACTTGGCAATTCATCGCGAAAAATCGGAAAATCCCCGATTTTTTTCGTGGTCGGTCGATTCCACCGAAAACTCTACACCACGGCGATCGTCAGCGCCGCCGCAACCCTTATCGAGAGTCTACTTTGTCACTCAGATTCCCTTTGCTAAGGCATTCAATCCGCAAGACGCGTAAAATCGCTCCTAAACCCCAGTCGTTTCATGCCAATACCCCATTAGATGGGTAGGTTTTGGAGGGCTGCTAGCACGATCGGCTGTGGCCCATTTTTCACGCTTGGCAGGTCTGTGAGCTTTTGGTAGTTTCCCTTTCCACTCGTCGAGTACTTCTTTTCAGTAGCATGGGACTGGTGGCAACATAAGGACAGGTGGGCATGCGGCAGGATGTTCGCAAGACAGATGGGAAGGATTTCCCGCCCGAGCAGGGCTGGTTCAATCGACTCAAGGAATGGGTCGATCGCGGTAAAGCTCTGCTCACGACCAATGCAGAGGGGCAATGGATCGGAGATGACGGTGTCGCGACAGATGCCGCTCATTCAGGGAAACCCAGCCATTCCACAACCAATGGCAGCAGGCCGACACGGAAGGAGGCCACTATGAGTACTGAGAGTACTGATGCTCAAGAGCGTCAATTTCAGCAACGCCCAACTCAGCAACCCTTGCGCGTACACATCCGCTGGATGATACGTCGCGATATGGCTGAGGTCTTAGATATCGAACGGGAAAGTTTTGAGTTCCCTTGGTACGAAGAAGATTTTATTCGTTGCCTGCGTCAGCGTAATTGCATCGGCATGGTCGCCGAACATGGCGAACGCGTCGTCGGATTTATGATCTACGAGTTGCACAAGTCACGCTTACACATACTCAATTTCGCAGTGGCAGACGCCTTTCGCAGTCGCGATGTCGGCCGGCAGATGGCTGAGAAATTGATTAGCAAGCTTTCGAGTCAACGCCGTACGCGGATATCGCTCGAAGTGCGAGAAACCAACTTGCCAGCACAGTTGTTTTTCAGACAGCTAGGCTTTCGTGCGACGTCGGTCTTGCGCTCCTACTACGAAGACTCGCCCGAGGACGCCTACCTCATGCAGTTTCGTTACGTCCCTGACGAGTTGGAGGCCACGATCCCCTTTCGCGACAGTCGCATCGATCGTTTGGCGGGGTGACGCCTCGGTGTCTCCTCTTCCTGTCCCGTGCCGGAAATCAAAGTGCCACCTACCGTTGTAGCCAAGCAAACGGAACGGTCGCGCGAAAACTCCAGTCTGCGCCGGCTGATGGAAAACGAATGAAAACGTATCTTCTCAACCGCTAGCAGCGGCTTTTTGGAGGGATAGTGCGAGCGGCGGGATTTCGAAACGTCGACGGACTCGGTCGTGGAAGTAGGCGTAGACGCTCACGCCGAGTATTTTCGATGTTTGGACAAACGTCGTGAAGATGTCCATTGCGCGGGCGCTGCGGCTGTGCAGGCGCACGTCACGTCATCGCCAATGTGTCGGTGGCTGAATCGCCGCAACAACATCCGCTTGAGGCACTGGGAGAAATTCTGCGTATTGCTCCATCGCTTCCCGCTTGCTCCCGCACGCGCAATTCGTTCCAAGCTTCGTCACGCAGCGAAACCATGATTTGATGAGGAACCGTATGCTCAAATGCGGGCACGTACGGGTCTGCGGAAGCCCTGGATGAGCAATCACCCCAGGACCACCTACTAGTCTTCAGCGGTCTCAATGGGATGCAAACTCGCAGCAGTGAAAACAACCACCGCGACTTCGGTGTGACGGGCCGAAGCGGCGGTGGTAAGGCTAGCGAATGTGCCAAATGTGTGGATCGATTGGAACATCTGGCCATTGAATAGCCTTCGCTGCCCAGGCAAAATCTGGTATAATCCTCGTTGCGATTTCTCCCTGCTCCTAACGTACTGAACGCAGGAGCGAAACTCCGAGGTCGAGTTAGCAAATGTCCATCTCCGACAAACAGCAAGAGGCGGCTGAAAAGCAGATCCTTGATCTCTCAAAACGAATTGAATTCTACCTGACGGAATACTCGGTTGAACTGCTGGCAAAGAAGATGAAGGATGGGGATTTCGTCATTCCGGACTACCAACGGGAGGACACTTGGGAGGATGCACGGAAGAGCCGTTTCATAGAGTCCTTGCTGATGGGGCTTCCGATTCCGTTCCTTTTTTTCTGGGAGATACCCGAGAGCGGGAAGCTCGAGATCGTTGACGGATCGCAGCGTTTGCGAACGATCCAGCAGTTTGTCGAAGGTACTTTCACACTGGGCCTGCTCAAGGAACTTGACAAGCTTGAGGGAATGCGGTTTACCGACCTCCCGAAATCGCGTCAGCGAAAGATCAACAACCGCTCGATCCGCGGAATCGTATTGAACGAGCATGCGGACGCCCAGGCACGATTCGATCTGTTCGACCGCATCAACACGGGCAGTAAGGTCGCAAACAAGGCGGAAGTACGTCGCGGGGCGTACACCGGTCCGTTCCTTGATTTGGTAATCGAGCTTGCGAAAGACAGCCAGTTCAAGGAGCTCGCTCCGGCACCCAAGATGAGTGTCAGGCAACGAGAACGCGAAGAACTCGTCACGCGGTTCCTGGCTTATACCGACGGGCTTGAAGGATACCACGATAGAG
>JAADGD010000175.1 GCA_013152515.1 Planctomycetota bacterium | reverse complement strand
GGAGCGGGAGTAGCAGCACGTTTGGCCTTACTCCCGCTCCCTTACGGTCGGGGCTCGCCTGGGGGGCACCTGGTTCGCCTGCCAACGATTGTTACACAAAACAGTTTTCCTCTTTCCAGTACTTCCCCCGCATGTCCCGCGACCGACCGTTAACCTGGCTGTTTGTTGCGGCGACGATTGCTGTGGATCTAGCTTGGGTTGCGATGATCCGCGGGAACAAGTTCGTCCTAATCCGCGATGGGTCAATGTTGCTTTTGTCTGGCGGCATCGGATTGTTTTTCGCTCAGAGTTGCGTATTGGCGATTATTGTAATGCGGCAAAAGTGGGACAAGCTTACGCAGGCAAGCTTTTCCGTCGTGGTTAACGGTATTTTGGCCGGACTTGTACTGCTTGCAGGCGCGCCCGATTTTGGAAGGTGGTTCGTTTATTTTGCGATGCATGCAGTCCAAGCGATCGTGGTATCGATTCTGTGGCAACTGATGCGCCAACGACGAAAACGACTTGTCCTCTGGAAAGTGTCCCTCATGGAGATATTTGGATGGACGACCCTTGTCGCGATACTTAGTTTTGGCTTTCGCTTTATGGATTTCTCTAGATTCAGGCTATTAGGTGGTATTGCTCTCTTAGCTCCTAGCTTACTGCTAACCATAGAGGCTAATTGGGGGTACCGTTTGCAGAACCGGGTTACGGTCACTTTACGCCTAGTAAGGTTTTTTTTCATCACGGCAATATCGATTGCATTTTTCTATTTTGTCACAGCTGGCTATGGTCTAATCACTGGAGCAGGAATATTTAGTGCTTACGCTCTATATTTATGTGTTTGGGTGGTGGTCGGTCGTACGGAGCGAAAAACAGAAGAGTTTGAGCATGAGGTCAAAAGAACTGAAAGACTACAGTATTAGGTTTTTAGAGCCCACATCAATGCGCCGCGCCTTCACTCGCACATAAGGCGCCACAAACCCCGACCGATGCCCAAACGTCCCCACCGCCGCTTGCGGTTTCGCGTGCAGCGGTTCCACCAAATCCTCAACGGAAAAACCCGCTCGGCAGATCCCGCCGATGAGTTCTTCCCAGCGGTGCAAAAACTCGAGCGTTCCTGGCTCGCGCGTGCGGCACGGCGGGGCCGCTGGTAGTGGGCCTTCGCGGTAGTACGGTTCGCTGAGGCGATAGCCCTCGCCTGCGGGGCGAATCTCGGTTTGCAAACTCGTCGGCGTTTTGTGTTGGCTGATGTAAAGCCCGCCGGGCCGCGTCACGCGGGCGACTTCGCGAAAAACCGGCCCGACGTCGGCCACGTAACACGTACTCACCGGCTGGATCACGACGTCGAACTCGTCGTCGGCAAGCATTGGTAGTGCGTCCATTGAGGCTTGGATTGCTCGGATGGCTAAGCTGCGAGCGGCAGCGACTTGGCGGTCGAGGGCCAGCATCTCGCCGCTGATGTCGACGACGGTTACCTGCGCGCCAGCCGCTGCATAGAGCGCGCTCTGACGTCCGCCACCCGCCGCCAAGCAAAGTACTTTTGAGCCGGCGATGCTCTCGCCCAACCACCCGCGCGGGTCGACCGCCTGCAGCGGATTCCGAAAGTCGGCATCGCTCGCCGGCGTCGCCAACCCGGCTTGATGCTTAGCAAGCGCATCCCAAGCCCGTGCATTCTGTTCTTGCTCAGTACTCGCCATAAAAAAAGCCCAAGGGACAGTTGCGATTCAGTCAGTGAGGCCTACCCATTGAACCATCCCTTGGGCCGTTTGTCAGCTAGCAATTCAGCCTTTATCGCCTGGAAAATGTCGCATTGGCAACATCGCTAAGAGACTAACGCACAGAAGTACCAAAGGGTTCGGTTCGGGGACAGTATTTGGTGGCAAACTTAAACCGCCTTGGTCCAGTTGGCGTTGCCAGGCCAAAAAGTCGCGTCCGTCAACGTCGCTGTCTCCGTCGGCGTCGCCTGGCTGGAACGGCGCGTTGTCCATGATGCCAAAACGTTGTTCCCAAATCGCTAGGTCGCCATTATCGACGAGGTTGTCCCCATTGAAATCGGCATTCTCAGCAGCGACATTGAACACCCCCACGGCATCCAAATCAAAGCCGCCTGAACCGTTCGTCGGAAATGGATCGAAGAGGATATCTCCCGACGTGTCGAAAAAAGTACCATCGCCCACAATATCAAGAATACGAACATGAGTTACCTGTCGAACATCTAAGAAACTCAAAACACCGCTAAGCTCCGCAAGGTCAAACGGAGTACCAAACCCTTGCCGATATTTTCCTGCCAGACCCTCCACATTAGTAGTGTCTACCGTGCCGTAAGTGCTGACGGCGGCGGCAGTGAGCGAATCGTTGGCGAAGCGGAAAAAGTCGGTACCGTTAGAGGAAACTTCGACATACGCTAGCTCCAAAAACTGATCGCCAAAACCATTCTCAAAAACGGCAAAATCGTAGCCCGCCCCGTCGCGAATAGGGCGATCGAACGTGAGTGTAATTTCACCGCCGCGGCCAAGCGAGACGACGTCGAAGCTTGTGCCTTGGGCAGCACCCAACGCTTTGTTAGGCGTTTGCCATTCCACGTCGACATGCGAGCCAACTGCATAGTTTTCCCAGCCAGTCGCCCAAGCCGCAATCGCTGCATCGTCTTTGTCGATAGCCATCGAGCCAATTTGGCCCGCCGCAGGCGCATAAGGACCGGCCCTTGTGGCGGCAGTAAGCCCCACCCAGATTGCTGCGACCAAAACGAGGCGTCGTGTTGGTCGCAGCAAATTTGCTAGAAACGTGAGACTCATCGTTGGCGACTCGCCGGAGTGCGGAACGCCAAGACGCCGAGGCTACCCAAAACCATCAGCAGACACGTTGTTGGTTCTGGCACGGCAAACGTAAGGTTATCGGCCAGGAAATAGCTGGGCGTGTTCATGCCAAATTGCCCCACATCGCTGGAAGATAATTCGAATTCTAGCGATTGGACTTGCGTGCCCAAGGAGGTGAGATCAACCCAATTCCAAGTATCCACAACAAAATCTAGGCTATTGTCTGCGAACCGATAATCGGCCAGATAGAAATCCACGATGCCAGTCGTGTTACCAGAAGCATCTTTGCCAATGATTTCGAGCAAGAACCAATCAGGATCGTTTCCGGTCGTGCCGCCGAACTTTTTGGCAAACGCGTCTCCATTAAGCATCGACTGAGCCGCAAAAGTTCCGTTGGTGAGGTAAGTTCCCGTAACCTGGGTCGGTTGCGGGAAAGTAACTACTGCGCCTCCGAAAGAGGCATCAAAAGCCACGCCAAAGTTTGTGCTTCCGTCGACTCCACTACCTGGAAATGCGCTGTACTGGTTCCCAAACCCGGGAGTCGTTGTATCCGTGCTATTAGAAGCGGACCAGCCCGTCCAGGAACCAAAAGAAGTATTGTAGTCGTTGTTGAAATTGACCCCTTGGCTAACAAATCCTCCGGCAGAGTCGCTGCCGTTGTAAAAATCACCTGCACTCGTCGAGCTGGGCAGCGAAACATCCTCGAAATCAACAACGATTTCAGCATTCGCAAAAGTTGCGACACCTAATACGCCAGCGAGTAGTGCCAAGTTATGAATCCAGCGGTTGCATCTCATCAAAAGTACCTCCATCAAGAACAGGAAACTAAATTTCAGGTTGCGAAAATAACAAGTAGCATCAAAAGTGATCGACGATCTCGCCTCCGGCACGGGTGCAGATCGCTGCTAGAACTTTCAGCTCGAGCGACTCTCTCAAAAAGTGGGCCGACCCATCTGCCAACAGACCGAGCGCACCACCTGGGTGATCGCTGCGGATGTCGTTTTCGATTTTGGGAGCTGCGTTAATGGCAAAAGCTTGGTCAAACACATTGCGGCCATTGATCCATTGACCTTCGGGCCACCGAGTGTCTTCAGCGATGATCAAAGTGTGGCTTGCGCCATCGGTAATTTCTGCGAAGCTGAAGGCTTGGTCGTAAACCATGATCCCTTTAGGCGGGTTATTTGGCGTCGTTATGCGCTCGCCATATATCCCACCGTAATCGCATGGCCCGCGTCCCTCGACAAGCGGCTCGTCGCGAACGCTGGTCGGGCAAAGATAGACTGAAAGAACAGTGGCTGCGCCCTCAGCATTTTCCGCTGCGTCGAACGCTTTGGTGAGATCAAGTCGGTCGTAGAGAGTTTGCTGTTCCAGCTGAGGCAACAGAAAAGCACTCCAAGCAAGCTGTCGTTCGGTGCTGCCCCCGAAGGGTCGCCACTCGAGTCCGCCCATCGGAAAGGTTTCGTTGAGATCATGGTACAACTGCAAGCCAACGCCAATCTGACGCAGATTATTCTGACACTGTGTCCGTCGCGCCGCTTCGCGCGCCGCTTGGACTGCCGGCAGCAAAAGCCCCACCAGCACGCCGAGGATGGCGATCACCACGAGTAGCTCTACTAAAGTGAAAGCCCTATGCACAAACGATCGCTGACGACGGCCAACGCCGCGCGCAGCCCATGCGCACACAAAACCATTACCAGAGGTAATTAACAAAGACACCACAGCCGTCCTACGGCGAATCAATCGGCCGCGCAGCCATTCGAACCTGGCAACAGGCCGAACTTGACAACGGGGCAAATGCGAGCAGCGTTCGTCCCTAGCGAAAGCTACCTCTCAACATGCTGGTAGGTCTTCTGACTCCCAAGCTACCTGCGAAACGTGCCTTCTCACCCCCCCTTGTAAATCTCCTTGTATTGAAACAAGGCGGCGGGCAATGGCTTGTTGAAAGTTTCACAGCGACGTTTTTACACGTCAAATGCTTGGTCACAGCGGCGGGGCCGTCCCGGAATCGCACCGGAGTTCCCTGTTTGTCGGCTCAAAAGTGTTTGAAACCGACCACCAACACACAAATCATCTTCTAACTGGTCGAATCTATCGCAAGGCGACCTGTTTGTCAAAGCCCCCCAGTTCTCCTGCCAGCAAAACTGCAAAGTCGCGTTTAGGAAGAAAATCATTGCCACAGAGATCCCAGCGCTGCTGTTGAGCCACAACCAAAAAGCGTACTTTGACAGGGTTCACAGGATCGACGAGATCAATTCGAGGTATCACGATCCAGTTAATCTTGTAAATCCTGTCCAAAAAAACTTGTACGCGCTTCGCGAAAATTTTACCTTTAGTAACACGGAGGTTGCAGTGCGGCCTTTGGACGCAATCGAAAAAAAGAACCGCTAAGCATCGCGATTATACACGCGAATAGGTGAAAGAAAGGCGAGAAATAGACATGTCATTAGTGGTATCCGTTCACGGAAAAAAGAAAAAGCCGCTGATGAACGCAGATAAAGCGGGTAGTTGAACTCGGGTTTCGCATCTGCGTCTATCTGCGTTCATCGGCGGCTCTTAGTTTTCCGTAACACCTTGCCATTCAAGAAGAAACAGCTCGCCGCAAATCAATGCGACGAGCTGTCCTGATTCAAGTCGGGCTGACTGGATTTGAACCAGCGACCTCTGCGTCCCGAACGCAGCGCTCTACCAAGCTGAGCCACAGCCCGTGGGGCGATCACGATAGATTGCCTACTACGGTGACTTTAGCAAAGCTTGTTTGTTGTGGCAAGTTCGGCGGGCTTATCGCCAGGAGGATGTAAATTCAGATAAACCGAACAACAAAAGCATTTGCCTTTGAACGCACCGTCTGCGACGGTCCGTTTTTCCATAACCGTTCACGGTGCTGAAAGAAGAAAAAGGAACCGCTAATGAACGCGGATAAACGCAAATATTTGAAATCATGTCTCACATCAGCGTTTATCTGCGTCCATCGGCGGCTCTTAATTTCCCTTGATGTCGTTGTAAGAGGATTGCTGGCCCGTGAACGGTTATGGAAAACTGGCCGAGACCACGGCTGACGATGTCATCGTCGCCAAGCTGCAAACCTACAAGAGCGTCGGGCTGATCACCGCCGTCACACTGCGAGCAGAAATCGGTCGGTTCGACCGCTGTCGTAGCGGCAAACAATAACAATTGGCTCGGTTCTGTGGCGTGACGCCGCGCAACGCTTCAAGCGGCGCTCGGCAGGCGGACGCCGGGCTGATCAAAGCGTGCAACCCCGATCTTCGCAAGGTGTTGATCGAATTGTCGCATCGGATTATCCGTACGAAAGATCCGCAAGGGTCACAGCTCGCTGCCGGGATGCTGGGGCGCGGCAAATCGAAAAACGTCGTGGTAGCGGCAGTCGCCAATCGTTGGGAACGATGGTTGCCTCACGAACTGCGACGAGACCAACCGTCCGAGTCGACCTCAACTCTGGCTCAACAAAAGGGGCTTAGTACTACAGCGCTAAGTAAAAAGCTAAAGACCACGGATAGCACTGATATTCACGGATGAAGCCTCGATGAAAGGAATGGATGTTGTTGACCGTTCAATGCCCCAGCAGTAAACCTGCCAAAAGTCTCCAAAATCAGTGGTATCCGTGCAATCCGTGGTTTTTGACTTAGCGCTGTAGTATGTATTAGGCGAGCGGCAGATGAGAATTTACCTGCGAAGAACCGGACGCTAGCGCGTTGCGGCTGATAAAATCAGCCGCTTGGCGCTAGCCTGCG
>JAADGD010000297.1 GCA_013152515.1 Planctomycetota bacterium | reverse complement strand
GAAGGCTACTATAAGCCCCCGACCCACTAGGCAGCTCCCCAAAAGCGGAATGGTAATTTTGAAAAGCCAGGCCAATCTGCTTTAGGTTGTTGCTACACGTCATGCGACGCGCTGCCTCGCGCGCTGCCTGAACGGCCGGTAGCAACAACGCCACCAAGACGCCGATGATCGCGATCACCACCAACAGCTCAACAAGCGTAAAGCCGTGGCCAAACTGGGCACGCCGCGAGCATCTCCCGTTGACAGCCCTCTTTCTAACTCTGCGTAAATACTTTGCCCTCACGATAGACTCTCCTCTCCTTGTAGTTCCAGCAACGCGTTCACTAGCAGTCATCGCCGGCTGGAGTCGACCAAGCAATCAGGCCGATGGCCGACGAAAAGTAAAAAAACTTAAAATTGTCGCGATGGAGACGGCAAAACGGCTCCGTCGCGACATGCTTCTCTCGGCGATACCGAGCGGGCGACAAGGATCTCTCCCCGCCGCTCGCTCCTCGTATCGCGTTTTGTCGTAATACCTATTGGCGGCGGCGAAGCAGCAAACCCACCACACCCATCCCAAACAACACAATCGAACTGGGCTCAGGAACAAGCAGATAGGCTACGCCAACGTAATCCGAACGCGGATACTGTCCTGATCCCATTTCATTTTCGTCGATGTTGACAGTAAAGCCCGTTGCACCACCGGCGGTCGTTCCAATCGCGGCTAGGCTGACAGACCATCCCGACCCAGCCGATAACAGAACATCGGCCTCCGATCGATCGTAGAAATGTGCGGGGTTGCCAGAGTCGACGACTCCATTCAGATTCGCGAGCAAGCCCGCATCGTCGTCAACGGTGGTGCTATGCAAATACACAACAGCCACTTCATACGTACCCGCCGCTAAGCCAGAGATCGTCGTTACGAGCTCGGGGCCAGCATTAACCGAATCAAACACACGGTCCGTAGCACCGCCCAAGCTTTCATAGCCCGTAACGAATGCACCGATGGTTCGGTCTCGCCAAGACGTAGTGTCAGGCGTAGCGCTGGGATTCGAGAAGAACCCACCTCCGACAGCTGTGGTATTCTCGGCCGTACCGCCACTAGCAAACGGCTCGGCCTCAATGACAGTGAAACCTCCGTAAGTTGAAGACAACGTCGCCGCGTTTGCGGGACTGCTGCTGAGCATAAGGCCCAGCATGGCTGTGGCGCCGAGCGCCAAAAATCCAAGTTGTTTGTTCATTAGACTAACCCTCCAAGTAAAGTTAACGGCGAGTAAGTCGCCAGAAATCTATTGGCACCAACACAGTCTGGTACCCCAAAAAAAGCACAAGCATCATTTACAAAAATTCCAGCAAGAAATACGACGAAACGACATCCACTATTTTCCAATCAAGCTACCAGAGCCCACCTCCTCCCATTGAACCCGCAGCGCCAGAGGTGACCCACCCTCGCCTCCAAGCTTCCCTCCATTGAGTACATCCACCTCAAGGGTGTTCTTCCCTAGCTTGAGAAGATTTCCATCGACAACCCAAGGAACGGACTTTTTCTTCGACTCATGTTTTGGAACGGAAACTGCCGCGCCATTTATGCGAACCGCGACCACTAGGTCGTCCGCCGAAAAACTTCCTCGAAGACGATTCGGACGGATGTCTGATTTCGTCAGATTGAGTGTCATGCGGAACGTGTATTGTGCTGCAGGAGGGAGATCTGCGAGCTTGGCGGTTAACGAAACCCACTGCGAACGCCGAGGGTCGTGGCGGGCATAGCTACGTTGAGGAGCCGCAACGATAGCTGGCCGGGGAACGAAGTTGGGATCGTTCTTAGCAGCGACGACCTGCCAGTGTGGGTCGGCATCGCCCATGGCTAGGCCGACACCTGTTGAATACCGAGGCAGCGAAATGGGAACTGGAATACGCCTAGCAAATTGACTGGCCGCATCAACGGGCGCGGGCTCGATCACGCCGGTCTTCGGACGTAAATAAACGGCCTCGTCGACAAGCACGGTCTGCTGCTGGGCCGTTTTTCCTTCGGAATCGAACGTCGCAGCAGAGACTTGCCCTTCAAATACATGCAGATGGGTCACCTGCTGTCGGTCGACCGAGACGCCGAACTCGGTTCCCAAATCCGTAACGCTCGCATTCGGAGTTTTGATGGTGAGCTGCACTTCGCTACGCAGCACATGGCCAACCAGTCTGCCCCACTCGAGTCGTGCCGAGTCGGGCGAAAGCAGTTCGAGCGTGGCCGGCGCTTCGACGACCATCTTCGCACCCCCTTCGAACCCGATTTGGACCACACCACGCGTGAGAACCAAGTTTCCTAGCGTGAATAGCTGTGTGCCGGGTGCTGTGGATAGACTCGGATCGCTCCATTGTGCGTCGATGGAATCGTCGATCGAAGCGACAGAAACGGGCGTTGGCACCGGATCGGGCAGTATCCAGAAAATGAACAGAATGGCGGCCGCGGCGAGTGAGCTGACCGTCGCGTAAAAGGGATTTCGCGGAACTGGGATTGTCTCGGAGCGTCGCTCTTGCTCGCGTCTAAACACTGATAATTTCTCGGCGGCAAGGCGCTCAATTTCTGCCCGCGCCTCGGCTTCTCGCTGTGACGATTTTGCATCCTCTGCAAGCATCGAGAGAATACTTTTGGCACTGACCAATAGCTCGGACTCCGAGCCCTCCTCCGCAGTCTCACTTAAAACCCCGAGAGAATCGTCGCCTCGCAATACGTCTCGCAAGGTGCTGTGCAGGTATGACGCGCGAGTAAATTCGACCATATTGGCAGGATTCTCAGAGATCCAAGCAACCAACTCCCCGAACTGTTGGTCGGTAAGTTCATCGTCGAAATACGCATCGATGAGTCTCTGCGAGTTAACCATCAGCCACCTCCTTGCGGTGTGTCAAGCGGAATCGGCGAGCTGTCCAGCTGACGCTGGACACATTCCCTGAGTGCCTGCCGGACACGATGCAACATGACGGACACGGCGTTTGCCGAAAGTCCTAGGGCGCGGGCAATCACTGCGGGAGTTTGGTTACGGACATACCGCATTTTCAAGATTTTTTGGGCACGGCCCTTGACTTGTTTCATGCAGATTTCCAACGCATTTTGCATCTCCGAGAACTCGCCTTCTACATCGCCATAAACGGTTGCGATCTTACCGACCGTTTCGTCATCAAAAACATGGCGGTCGTTCGCGTGTTTTCGTAAATACGCCAACACTTTGTTGCGAGCGATGCCGAGTACCCAAGGAGGAAAAGGCCGCTTCCTGTCGTATTGGTCAAACTTCTCTGCCACCGTTTCAGCAACCTCCTGCATGACATCTTCACCGCGATGGAAATCACGAATCGTCGAGCGTATGAAAGCAAGTACCACAGGATGCGCTTTGGTCCACAGGACATTCAGCTCAACACGACTGGCGGATTCGTTGTTCTGTTTCATTGCTTGACACGCCTTGGACAATGCACTCGATCGGAATAGATCGAGTACGCAAAAAAAATTTACACTTCCCTATCACTACTTTGCGCAATCCATCGAATTCTTACACTCCAAATAGAAAGATCCTTAAGCTGGAATCGGCATTCCCCATTAAGTCCTTCCTGCCAAACGAGTTATAGCGATCCCCTGCTGTGAAGGAAGCGACAAAAAAGTGCGACTCGTTCTGGAAAAATAGCAAACTGACGAACATCTTGAGCACGGAGAACGAGATCGACCGTAGGTTGTAAAAAGTAGTGCCACCAGAAAACGAAGCAGCGACAGGAGTTACGTTGAAAACCAAGATCAGAAGATTGTCGCATTGAGGGACCTTAGATACCAATGGTTGCCATCAGCCAGTCAAAAAACAACCGAGATCGAACCAACTTGCGCAGCAGCAAGCCGTGATTAGCCAACGTGCGATCTGGGGATTTAACTAAGAGAAATCACTCTTCGAGTACCAAGATGAATGAACGCAAACACGAAGGCTTGCCGCCGGTCTTCTCACGGACCCACCGCTGATAGGTGCGTTGATGAACTATAGTGATCAGCTTCGACGCACCAGGACCAATAGCTGCGCCCAACTTGAGCAACCGTTCTCGTTCCTCTCACTTCAAAAAGATCCGCTTCTTAGGCACTCGACTGCGGAGCATCTCGTTTTCAACCTTGAGCAGTTCGACCTGCAGCCGACCGAACAACGACCATTCTACTATGCCGAAGTGCCAGCCCTTGCCAATTGAAGACAAACGACGACAATTGTGCCGACAAGCCTGAGGGTAAGCGGCCTTTTTGTCTTTCTCTAAAGCTTTCAGAGAAACGACTTAGGAAGATCGGGCTTCTGATGGGAATTCAGGTGTTCATAGTATACTTTCGCGCATTAGCTCGCGTCGGCCCAGTACTCCGCGTCACTTAACGGCAGTCACGGTAGAATTGAGAATCGACCGTCTCACGCACTCAATGTGATGACACACGTGGCCCGCGTGAGCTGCGTTCGAACGATGCGTTCGAACGATGTGTTCGAAGGCTGTTTGAGTACTACGGTTGAACGATTCGACGAGCATCGCCGGAGTGATTTGGAGCAAGTTGCAGACACAGGTTTGACTGCGTAAGTCAAGACAATCGCTGACAACAGAGGACTCTTGCAAGGACAAGCCGTGGGGTAAGCAGCGAATTCTGGCGAGTGCAAACCCTTGATTAAACAAGGCATGCAAAAACAGGGCCTCTGACTACCTATCAGGTGAAGATAGGCAGCGGTTTTGTCACTAAAAAATGCATAATCTTGTGACAGCGCAAGACGGGTGCTCACCCGATCACGTCTCGGACCACGTTGCCGTGGACGTCGGTCAGACGGAAGCGACGGCCCTGATACTTGAATGTCAGACGCTCGTGGTCGATCCCCATCAGGTGCAGGAGGGTTGCGTTGAAGTCATGGACGTGAACGCCATCGCGGACGATGTTGTAACTGAAGTCGTCGGTTTCGCCATAGGTGATGCCCGGCTTGATCCCGCCGCCGGCCATCCATGTCGTGAAGCAACGCGGATGGTGATCGCGGCCGTGGTTGTCCTTGGTGAGAACCCCCTGCGAGTACGACGTGCGGCCAAACTCGCCACCCCAGATGACGAGCGTGTCCTGCAGGAGGCCCCGCTGCTTGAGGTCTTTTACCAAGGCCGCAGATGCTTGGTCGGTCTCCCGGGCTTGGCCTCGAATCGCTTTGGGCAGGTTCGAGTGTTGGTCCCAGCCCTGGTGGTAAAGCTGGATGAAACGTACATCTCGCTCGGCAAGCCGGCGGGCCAACAGGCAGTTTGCTGCAAAGGTGCCCGGCGTACGCGCGTCTTCGCCATAGAGCTTGAAGGTTGCTTCGGTTTCGTCGGATAAATCAGTGGCGGAGGGGACGCTGGTTTGCATACGAAACGCCATTTCGTACTGGGCAATGCGAGACTCGATTTCCGGATCGAGCTCCTTTTCGTACTGATGCTGATTCAACGCGTTGACATGATCGAAAAGCGCTCGACGGCGTGAAGGACTAACCCCCTCGGGATTGGTAAGATAGAGCACAGGCTCTTTGCCGCTCCGAAAACGGACTCCTTGATACTTCGAGTCGAGAAAACCCGATCCCCACAGGCGCGCGTAGAGCGGCTGCCCCCCCTGGCCGGCGGAGGCAAGCACGATAAACCCGGGCAGGTCTGCGTTTTCGCTGCCGAGCCCGTACGACAACCATGCCCCGAGCGACGGTCGGCCGGCAATCTGAGAGCCTGTTTGAAACATCGTAATCGCCGGATCGTGGTTGATCGCTTCGGTGTGCATCGATTTGATGAAGCAGAGGTCGTCCACGATCTCGCGGTGATGCGGCAGCAAGTCGCTTAACCACGCGCCGGATTGACCGTGTTGAGAGAACTTGAAATGCGAGCCGGCTAGTGGCAGCGATGTTTGGTGGGCAGACATCCCTGTCAGGCGTTGTGTGCCACGCACTTCCGACGGCAATTGCTCCCCGTTCATCTCATTGAGCAGTGGCTTGTAATCGAACAGGTCTTGCTGCGCAGGGCCTCCCGACTGAAAGAGGTAGATAACTCGCTTCGCCTTGGCAGGAAAGTGCATCCCCGCTTCCGCGGAATCGGACAAGAGCTGCGACAGGGCCAAGGAGCCAATTCCCGCAGCGCTCGATTTGAAAAAATGGCGTCGATTGAGTGCCAAGGGGTCGATCGCATGATTTTTGTTCATAGATTTCACCTTTTCCAGATCGTAGCGTCAAGATTCAAAACCGCCTGACAGACGGTGGTCATCGCTGCCAGAAGATCGTTGGGTAGGTCGGAGTTCGATGGAGCCTCCCCAAGTGCCAGCAGTTTTGCAGCATCCTCGGGGTGGCTTCCAAAATAATCGCGCTCTTCGGCAAGCAATTTTAGTAAACTTTTTTGTTCGAGATCGTCGGGGGTTCGACCGGTTAGGGCTTGAAAGGCGGCGATCACGCGGGCCGGATCTTCTTGCTCGGCAGCCAACACTCGCTGAGCCAGATTGCGGCACGCTTCGAGGAACTGAACATCGTTGAGCAGGACGAGTGCTTGCAATGGCGTATTCGTTCGGGATCGTTTTACGGAACAGACTTCGCGCGTTGTCGAATCGA